>NZ_QWDE01000001.1:673861-1010791 GCF_003432065.1 Mucilaginibacter terrenus
ATAATTATTTGCTATGCAGTTAGACCCATCTAAATTTGTCGCCGAAGGATTAACTTATGACGACGTTCTGCTCCTCCCGGCTTACTCCGAAGTTTTACCACGCGAAGTTAATACCGGCACTTATCTGACAAAAAAGATAAGGCTGAACATCCCCATTATTTCTGCCGCTATGGACACCGTTACCGAGGCTGGACTGGCTATTGCCATTGCCCAGGCTGGTGGTATTGGTATACTCCACAAGAACATGACCATACAGGCGCAGGCTGATGAGGTACGCAAGGTTAAACGTTCTGAAAGCGGGATGATACAGGACCCGGTGACGCTTGATAAAGATGCACTGCTGTCTGACGCCGTGAATATTATGCGGGAGTATGGCATCGGCGGAATCCCCGTTATTGATGTCGATCACAAGCTAAAAGGTATTATCACCAACCGCGATCTTCGTTTTCAGAAGGACCTGAGTTTGCCGGTGAGTGACATCATGACCAAGACCAATCTTATTACCGCTCCACAAGGCACCACACTTACCGAAGCTGCTTCTATCCTTCAGGATAACAAGATCGAGAAACTTCCGGTAGTGAATGATGAAGGTAAACTGGTGGGTCTTATCACCTATAAAGACATTCAAAAAGTAAAGAACTTTCCTAACGCCTGTAAAGACGAATTTGGCCGCCTGCGTGTTGGCGCAGCTGTAGGCGTTGCTGCTGATAACATAGACCGTGTAAGGGCGCTAGTTGCCGCCGGTGTTGACGTTGTTACCGTAGACACAGCTCACGGCCATTCCAAAGGAGTTATCGAGATGGTGAAAGCGGTTAAGGCCGAGTTTCCGGAATTGCAGGTAATCGCCGGAAACATTGCTACTGCTGATGCTGCCAACGCCCTTGCAGATGCAGGTGCCGACGCAGTAAAAGTAGGTATAGGTCCGGGTTCTATTTGTACTACACGTATTATTGCCGGTGTGGGTGTACCACAGTTATACGCTGTTTACGAGTGCGCTAAGGCTATGGAAGGCCGCGGTATACCGGTAATTGCTGATGGTGGTATCAAACAAACCGGTGATATTGTAAAGGCTATTGCTGCCGGTGCAAGCTCTATTATGGCGGGTTCCCTGTTTGCCGGTGTTGAAGAGTCACCTGGCGAGACCATCATTTACGAAGGCCGTAAGTTTAAATCTTACCGTGGTATGGGCTCGGTAGAGGCAATGGCTAAAGGTTCTAAGGACCGCTACTTCCAGGACGAGACTGACGTAGTTACTAAATTAGTTCCTGAAGGTATTGTTGGCCGCGTGCCATTTAAAGGCAACATGGCCGAGGTTATCTTCCAGTACATAGGCGGCCTGCGTGCAGGTATGCACTACTGCGGCGCTGCAACCATCGAAGATCTTCAGAAAGCCAAGTTTGTACGGATAACAGCAGCCGGCATGCGCGAAAGCCATCCACACGATATTACTATCACTAAAGAAGCACCTAATTATACGAGCAGAGGATAAAAAAGTCCGAAAGTCGTGGAGTCCAGGAGTCCGGAGGATAGAGAACACATCCTTCGGACTTCCGGACTTTTCGATTTACCTTACTTACAACTATGAAAAGCATTTGCGTTTTCTGCGGAGCAAATTTTAATGGTGATGCTGCATTGGCTAATGCTGTTGAGCAACTTGCAGAAGTAATGGTGAACCGCGGCATTCAACTGGTTTATGGCGGCGGGAAGGTTGGTGTGATGGGCTTACTGGCTGATGCGGTGCTGAAGCGCGGCGGCAAGGTGGTAGGCGTTATTCCACAATTCTTACTTGATAAAGAAGTTGGTCACACCGGAATTACCGAACTGCATGTTGTTGAAAATATGCATCAGCGCAAGCAGCTAATGAATGATCTATGTGATGCAATCATTATGCTGCCGGGCGGATTTGGTACCCTGGAAGAGTTTTTTGAAGTGCTTACCTGGCTGCAGCTTGGCTTGCATAATCATCCGGTGGGTATACTCAACGTTGGCGGCTTTTACGATCACTTGCTGATGCAAATGGATGTAATGGTAGAACAGCGCTACCTTAAACCGGCAAACCGTAAATTGGTACTTGCGTCGGCTGATGCTATAGAGTTGGTGAACCTGATGGACGAGATCGAGATCAAACCCGACGAAGTATGGTTCCACGATCGTGACCTAACCTGATTTTGGGTGTGTTTGCGCAATAGAAAACAACTGTCAATTGCTTACTGCAAACTTCTACCTGCCCGTTTATTTCTTACATATACTCTTAGCCGGTGTGTTGGCGTAATGCTTACAATCCCGTTGGTCTCTTGTTTATTGGAGAGCACAATGTACATCTCCACCTCAACACCATCTTTCGAGAATTTATCTGTTCGCTTAAATCTGCCGCTTTCAATGGCCGACGTGTCATCTAATGAGCCGCTGCTTTCTCCCGGGCCAAATATTGCTTGTGCTTGCGTGAGAAACTTCTTGTAGCGGTCTATAAACGGCAATAGGTCCTCTACAGGGCGTTTTATAGCTTGCTGGTCTTTCCCAAAATTGCTTTCGTCCAGTTCGTACAAAATATAGTTGATGGTGGAGTCTCTCGTGTTTGGAAAATAATATACCAGTACATTCGGAAGTAGCTTTTCTTCGCGGAGGTATACTACGGGCTGCCCAACTCCCGGCGCGTTTAAGTAGGTGTTCTCCAAAAACACAGGCGTGCTTTTGGCTGCTTTCTCAAACGTTTTTACATACTCCATTGTTTTTCCCTTAACATCAAAAATGATCTGCGCGTACGCAGCGGACCGAACAGATGTAAGAAAAACTGTAATTGTAAGTATCTGCTTTATCATAATGTATAGCAATAAACGCGGGTATTAATCCGGCAGTGCGCTAAATTAAACATTAATTGCATGGGCAGGTTTAATGGGCAAATTTTCCTAAACTTACAGCACCTATTATAAACAATTATGGATCTGGAATTTAATAAAAACGAGGATGTTAACAAGCAACTCGCCTTTGAAGTTACTACACGACTGAAGAAGATATACGCCGGCGGCGGCGAAAAAGCTGCTGCCAAGCAAAAGGAAAAAGGAAAACTGCTGGCCCGGGAGCGCATAGCTTACCTGATTGATGACGACAAGCCCTGGCTGGAAGTAGGCGCCTTTGTTGCTGAAGGTATGTATGCCGAGCACGGCGGTTGCCCAAGTGGCGGTGTGGTATGCGGTATTGCTTATGTAAGCGGCAGGCAGTGTGTTGTGGTGGCTAATGATGCCACCGTTAAGGCCGGTGCGTGGTTCCCGATAACGGCAAAAAAGAATTTGCGTGCACAGGAGATTGCCATGGAAAATCGCTTGCCTATTATCTACCTGGTGGATTCTGCCGGCGTATACCTTCCGCTGCAGGACGAGATATTTCCGGATAAGGAACACTTTGGCCGTATATTCCGCAACAACGCGCTGATGAGCAGCATGGGCATTATCCAGATAGCCGCCATTATGGGTTCTTGTGTAGCTGGTGGTGCGTATCTGCCTATCATGAGTGATGAAGCGATGATTGTAGACGGTACAGGGTCGGTTTTCCTGGCAGGATCTTACCTTGTAAAGTCGGCCATAGGAGAGGATGTAGATAATGAAACCTTGGGCGGTGCAACTACCCAATGCGAAATATCAGGCGTAACGGATTACAAGCACCCCAACGATAAGGCTTGTCTTGACTCCATCCGCAACATTATGAACAAGGTGGGTGATTATAGCAAGGCCGGGTTCGACCGTATAAAGCCATCCGCACCAAAACTAAACGAAAGAGACATTTACGGCATACTGCCGGATAACCGGGAGAAGGCTTACGATATGAAGGAGATCATTTTTCGACTGCTGGACGATTCTAACTTCGAAGAATACAAAGAAGGTTACGGTCAAACCATCATTTGCGGATTGGGCCGTGTGGACGGATGGGCAGTTGGTATTGTAGCTAACCAACGCAAAGTGGTTAAAAGCAAAAAAGGAGAAATGCAGTTTGGCGGGGTTATCTATTCCGACTCGGCAGATAAGGCCACACGTTTTATCATGAACTGTAACCAAAAGAAGATTCCTTTAGTTTTCCTGCAGGACGTCACCGGCTTTATGGTAGGCAGCCGTAGCGAACACGGCGGAATTATTAAAGACGGCGCTAAAATGGTGAACGTGGTGTCTAACTCGGTAGTGCCTAAGTTTACCATTGTTATAGGTAACTCGTACGGGGCAGGTAATTACGCCATGTGTGGCAAAGCGTACGATCCAAGGCTTATTTACGCATGGCCATCAGCTAAAATAGCGGTAATGGGTGGTGCACAAGCGGCCAAGGTGCTGGTGCAAATGCAGGCCGCCGGTTTAAAGGCGAAAGGCGAAGAGGTTGACAGTGTTAAAGAGGCCGAACTGTTAAAACAAACGACCGACCGATATAATGCCCAAACTACGCCTTATTATGCTGCGGCCAGGCTTTGGGTAGATGGCATCATAGATCCGCTGGAAACACGAAAAGTGATATCCATGGGGATAGAAGCGGCCAATCATTCGCCAATTGAGAAACAGTTTAATGTGGGCATTATACAAACCTAAGCAATGAACGATGAGTTATTTACTGCAGCCCTAGGCGGGTTGCTCTTTGCCGTGGGCTGCATTGTTTATCTTAAACGTAAAAAATTGCTGCGCTCAGGCATAAGGGTAGTTGGTACAGTAGCCGGTTTTGCGCCTCGTGCAGATGCTGATAGTTTGCCGATACCATTGATAAGGTATGTTACTGCGGATAAGAAGATACTGACCGAACAGTACGACGTTGCGGTAAGTTCAGCAGACAAGTATTCAGAAGGGCAAAAAGTAGAGGTTATTTATGATCCTGATGATGCTTCAAGCTTTGTTATAGATAACAAAACAACAAGATATTTATGGCTGTTCTTTATGGCAGGTGGTGTTGCTTTGTTCATCGGGGCTTATATTTACTATTTGTTGAAGTAAAGGCCTTCTCTTGTTCAAAAAGCCTTCTCGACCTTGTTTTAATCGAAGTCGCTTTATCAAATGACTACAGCTTTAATACTGAAGAACGGGACGATAACCTAAATGCGGCCTCAGAACCGGCGGTCAGCACAAGCATTGCTAACGCACTTGCTCGGAAGCCGGTTGTGCAGCCGCGAGCTTTCTTTGCGGTACTTTCTTTGGCGGTCAAAGAAAGTACCATCCACAGATTTTACAAAAACATCATCCTTTCCTAACGGAGGATAAATTTAGCAGGCAATAAATGGCATGAGTTTAAACCTTGCCGCGCTAAAACAAATTTCCTACCTTCCCGAATGAAAAAATTGTTCTTTATACTTTTCATGTTTTCAGCGTCGCAGCTGAAGGCTCAGGACGTCAATAAAATTCATCAGAATGCAATCCTCGTAGATACCCATAACGACGCAATTTCCAACGAACTTATTACAAAGAACGACCTTGGCAAGCTTCAAACTACTGGCAACTTTGACCTGGTTAGGGCAAAGCAGGCAGGACTGGATGTGCAGGTATTTTCTATTTGGTGCGGCGATCAATACAGTAATGGCACTGCATACGCCTTTGCCAACCGGGAGATAGATTCAGTACTGGCGCTTATCAACCGTAACCCGGACAGAACAGTGCTGGTACGCACAGCCAAAGATCTGAAGAAAGCTGTAAAACAGGATAAAATGGCCGCTATGTTGGGTGTAGAGGGCGGCCACATGATAGAAGACCGGCTCGACTATATAGACAGTCTCGCAAAAAGAGGCATGTGTTACCTCACCCTTACATGGAACAATAGTACCAATTGGGCAAGCTCTGCTCGAGACGAAGTATTGCATAAAGAACGGCTGAAGCAAACAGGCCTTACCGACTTTGGCAGGCAGGTAGTACACAAGCTGAACGATATGGGCATCATGATTGACCTGTCGCATCCCGGCGAGCAAACTTTTAAAGATGTAATGGCCATAACTACAAAGCCGGTTATTGCATCGCACAGTTGTGCTTACGCGCTGTGTCAGCACCGTCGCAATCTTAAAGATTACCAGCTAAAAGCCATTGCCAAAAACGGGGGAGTGGTATTTGTAAACTTTTACAGCGGCTTTATAGATAGTACGTATGATGCCAAACACGAGGCTTACCTGGCCAGGCATAAACCGGAACTGGATTCGTTGATTAAAGTATACAATGACTATGACCTTGCCAGCATACGCCTCAATGTCATCAACAAAAAGGAAGCCGACCAGCTGCGACCGCCATTAAGTATGTTGATCAAACATATTGATTACATGGTTAAGCTGATGGGGGTAGACCATGTGGGTATTGGCTCTGACTTTGACGGCGCAGAATCATACCCGCTAGGCTTGGACAGCGTAACTGATTACCCTAAGGTAACTGCCGAACTGCTAAAGCTGGGCTACAGCGAAAAAGACCTCCGAAAGATCATGGGCGAAAACTTTATACGGGTACTGAAAGCGAATAAGGGAAAATAGCCCTGGAGTTGTGTGTAAATATGCCTTGGTTGATAAGTTTTACTGCCGTTTGACCATGCCCGTGCATCTTTTTATTACCTTTGTATTCAATATTTTTGATACTGATGTCACAAGATACCGAACACGTAAAATGTTTAATTATAGGCTCTGGGCCTGCTGGGTACACAGCCGCAATATATGCTTCACGCGCAGACCTTAAACCGGTAATGTATACCGGTATGCTGGCCGGCGGTCAGCTTACCCAAACTACCGAGGTGGAAAACTTTCCGGGGTATCCGGCCGGTATTATGGGGCCAGAAATGATGGAAGATTTTCGTAAACAGGCGGAGCGTTTAGGTACGGATATTCGTTTTGGTTACGTTAGCTCTGTTGATTTTGCTTCCCTTCCGCACAAAGTAGTGGTTGATGAAAGCAAAACCATTCTGGCTGATACCGTCATCATTTCTACAGGTGCATCTGCTAAATGGCTGGGTTTAGAGTCTGAGCAAAAATATAGCGGTTTTGGCGTTTCTGCCTGCGCTGTTTGCGACGGATTCTTTTTTAAAGGCCAGGATGTAGCCATTGTAGGGGCGGGAGATACCGCAGCTGAAGAAGCTACTTATCTTGCCAAAATGTGCCGTAAGGTTTACATGATTGTTCGTCGTGATGACTTCCGGGCTTCAAGGGCAATGGTTCATCGCGTGTTGAACACCCCGAATATTGAAGTGCTTTACAATACTGAAACGAAAGAAATACTTGGCGACGGGCAAAGTGTTACCGGCGTTGAAGTTATCAATAACCAATCTAACGAAACCCGTACGCTTGATGTTACCGGCTTTTTTGTTGCTATCGGACACAAACCTAATACCGATATATTCAGAGGCTGGTTAAAGATGGACGAGACCGGATACATTATTACACATCCCGGATCAACTGTAACCAATGTAGAAGGCGTGTTTTGCTGCGGCGATGCACAAGACCACATCTACCGCCAGGCGGTTACTGCAGCGGGTACAGGTTGTATGGCAGCCATTGATGCCGAGCGTTACCTTGCTGCAAAAGAGCACGTGGTTACAGCTTAATCTCCTTCCGATAGACATAATGAAGAGCGCTTGCATATACTTGTAAGCGCTCTTCTTTTTTAAGTTTAAAATTATGTTAGTCTGGGTAAGACATCCGGCAACTTAGCAGGCAAATTATTGCCAGTTGATAAAATATTAGGTGTCACGCTCTGGAGTATTTTAGCTGTCCCAAGGTTCGCATTTGACACTATGCGAAAATGATATAAATTATTGTCATTTAGGTCATTAAATCAAATGACCTAAACCTTTTGTACTGTCCCGGGGCGTCCCGCTTTAATCAGGTAAATAGCTTTTATACAGACACTTAACTGTTTTAGCTGTCCCACGTGTCCCACTCTCAAAGCGGGACACCTAAGCTAACTAACCTTCCATTTCCTTTGCCGATTCTTCTACTTTACGGGCAAGTTCCTGCTTATACTTAATGAGGTTTCCGGTTATGGTTTCATCTCCGGTAGAAAGTATTTGTGCTGCTAAAATGCCTGCGTTTTTTGCAGCATTTAACGCGACCGTAGCTACAGGGATTCCGTTAGGCATTTGTAGTATGGAGAGGATAGAGTCCCAGCCGTCAATAGAGTTGCTGGATTTTACAGGCACGCCAATTACGGGTAAATGTGTAAGCGATGCAACCATGCCCGGCAAGTGCGCGGCGCCACCAGCGCCTGCTATAATCACTTTAATGCCCCTGTCAGCAGCTGCACGCGCAAAGCTGAACATGCGATCAGGCGTGCGGTGCGCCGACACCACGGTGATCTCGTAATCTACACCAAGTTCTTTTAGTACGTCAGCAGCATCTTGCATAATATGCAGGTCGGACTTGCTGCCCATTATAATGGCTATTTTAGGTTGAGGAGTGTTCATAGTGTTATGCAATCACTTTAAGTGTTTGTTGTACATATCGTGCTGTCTCGATGGCTTTCTCACGGTTGCTATCAATTATTGTTACGTGCCCCATCTTACGGAAGGGCTTAGTTAAAGCTTTCCCATACAAATGAACGTAAACACCGGCGCATTTAAGTACCTTTTCTATACCCTGGTAAATGGCAGGTCCTTCATAGCCGGCTTCACCTAAGATGTTTATCATTATAGCGTTGCTCAGGCAATTGGTATCTCCCAGCGGCTGGTTGAATATAGCACGCAGATGCTGCTCAAATTGTGAAACAACGTTGCCCTCAATACTCTGGTGTCCGCTATTGTGCGGACGTGGAGCGAGTTCGTTAACCAGTATCTTACCGCTTTTGTCCAGGAACATTTCTACAGCAAGCAAGCCTACAATGTTCAGCGTTTCAGCAATTTTCTTAGCTATTTGCTCCGCCTCTTGCTGTATCTCAAACGGCAGGTTAGATGGTGAGATCAGGAACTCCACCAAATTGGCTTCAGGGTTAAACTCCATCTCCACTAACGGAAAAGTTTTAACATCGCCTGCCTCGTTTCTGGCCACTATAACAGCAATTTCCTTTTCGAAATCAACCCAACGTTCTATCAGGCTTGGTTCGGTGAATGCATTTTCAAGGTAGCTTTCGTCCACAACCTTAAACACACCTTTGCCGTCGTAACCGTCACGACGAAGTTTTTGGATGTATGGAAATGGAATGTGGCTCTCCCTTAATTGCTGAGCCGATGATATGATCTGAAATTCAGCGGTTGGGATATCATTTTCTTTAAAGAATTGTTTCTGCAATCCTTTATCCTGTATTAACCGGATAATACGGCTTTGCGGGTAAACCATTACGCCTTCTTTCTCCAGCTGTTCCAGCGCGTCTACGTTAACCTTTTCAATTTCAATGGTAAGCAGGTCTACCTTTTTGCCAAAATTGTATACGGTCTCGTAATCACTTAATGAGCCCACTACAAACTCATTGCAGAGCCGGCGGCAGGGAGCCTCGCGATCGGGATCTAAAACTTTAATGGTAACGTTGTAATTTATAGCTTGTTGAATAAGCATGCGGCCCAACTGGCCCCCGCCTAAAATGCCTAATCTGAGATCGCCGTAGAATGCTTTCATGTAGCTGACAAATTTAGGGTTTTCTTTCAAACACTTACATACTATTAACAACACGTTCACAAACAACATTTACAAAGCGCTGTTTAGTTTACACACAACGGTAAAGGCTGTTAAACGGTAGAAATGAAGCCGTAAAAACGTACCTTTGCCTCGTTTTTTACATCTTATTTAATTACATGAAGTTTAATATAGCAGTAGCAAAGGGTGATGGTATTGGCCCGGAAATAATGGCGGCCGTGTTGCGGATTTTCGACGCAGCTGAAGTGCAGTTAGGTTACGAGTACGTGGAAATGGGTAAATCTTATTTCGACGCCGGCCATTCTACAGGGATGACCGCCGAAGCAAAGGAAACCATCGAGCGTTTGGGTATTTTGTTCAAAGGCCCAATGGAAACACCCAAAGGTAAGGGTGTTAAAAGTATCAACGTTACTGCCCGCAAGGTATGGAACACTTATGCCAACCAACGTGACTTCCGCTCTTTAAATGGAGTAGATACCGTGTTCTCTAAAGCGGGCATTCCTATAAACCTGACCATTGTTCGCGAAAATATTGAGGATACTTATGGTGGTATTGAGCATTTGCTGACCAATGATGTTGCTGTAGGACGTCGTATTATTACCCGTCCCGGATCGGCACAGGTAATCAGGTACGCTTTTGAGATGGCGCGCCGTAAAGGCTATAGTAAGCTTGCCTGCGGTCACAAGGCTAATATCATGAAACTTACTGACGGACTTTTTCTTGAAACATTTTATGAAATAGCTAAGGAGTACCCAGACATTCAGTCGAGCGACATTATTGTCGACGATCTTTGCATGAAGTTGGTTTCCCGTCCAGAGATGTTCCAGGCTATTGTACTTACCAATCTGCAAGGCGATATTGTATCTGACCTTTGTGCCGGATTAGTGGGCGGTTTGGGTTTCGCTCCGTCGGCTAACATCGGCGATAACATTTCAATTTTCGAAGCAGTTCACGGTACTGCACCAGATATTGCTGGCAGAGGAATTGCGAACCCTACAGCACTTCTGCTTTCGGGTATTTTGATGCTGCGCTACTTAGGATTTACATCTACGGCAGCTAAGATTGAGAATGCTTTACTTTACACACTCGAGCAAGGTATTCATACAGGCGACTTCGGTGACAAATCTGTTCCCGCTTCTAACACAGACACCTTTGCTGATGCGATCATTAGCAATTTAGGCAAAATGCCATCCAAAGATGGTGTCATCGCCCAGCCAGATGTACCGAACAAAGCCAATCAGGATCATCCCGCAAAAAATAAGCTTACTGTTACCAACGGCAACGTTAAAGAGGAAATGATTGGAGTTGACGTGTTTGTTGAGTCTAACCTGCAGCCATCTGAGTTGGCCGCTATAGCTCAAACCAAACTAACAGGCAACTTTGAACTTATCATGATATCTAACCGTGGTACGCAGGTTTGGCCTACAGGTTCCATCTTTACTGAACTTGTAAACGAATATCGTATCCGTTTTGAAAAGAAGGAAGGCATTGAGATCACCCAAAAAGAGATACTGCACATTGCGGCAGATCTATCAGAAAGCCTAAAAGTTTGCTCGGTGGAGTTCCTGATGAAGTTTGGTGGTAAAATAGGGTACACTTTGGCGCAGGGTCAATAATAACAATAATAATATACATCAAAACGAAGAAAAGCCCTGACATACGTCAGGGCTTTTCTATTTGGCTAATGGCCGAAGACACTTCTCCGAAGCAGAGAGCGAGTATATAATTAATTACTCTCAAGTATCTTTTTAAGCACCGCCTGTGCCGCCCACACACGGTTTCCTGCCTCGTGTATTACAACAGACCTTGGGCCATCCAATATCTCTGATGATAATTCCAGATCACGCCTTACCGGGAGGCAATGCATTACTTTCGCGTTAGGAGCTATACCAAGCTTGTCGTTGGTCAGCATCCAGTCTTCATTTCCGGGCAGCACGTTACCATAAGGCTCATATGCAGACCAGTTCTTTACGTAAATAAAGTCAGCATCTTTTAGTGCCTCATTTTGGTCATGCGTAATGGTAGCGCCACTTGTAAATTCTTGTGAAAGCTCGTATCCAGCCGGGTGAGCGATGACGAAATCTACGTCGGCTCTGCACATCCACTCGGCGAAAGAATTCGGCACAGCCTGTGGCAGCGGCTTTATATGAGGCGCCCAGGTAAGCACCACCTTAGGCCGGCTGGTCGTTTTTAACTCTTCAATGGTCACCAGGTCGGCAAGGCTTTGCAGCGGATGACGGGTTGCAGATTCCAGACTTACCACAGGTACTTTACAAAACTCCACAAACTTATTGAAAATAGCTTCGCTATAATCTTCATCGCGGTCTTTGAGGCCCGGAAACGAGCGCACGCCAATAATGTCGGAGTACTCGCCCATAACTGCTGCTGCTTCACGTATATGTTCTACAGTAGTGCCATTCATTACCACGCCATCTCTTAATTCCAGCGCCCAGCCTTCTTTATCAATGTTTAATACAATAACGTTCATACCCAGGTTCATGGCAGCTTTTTGCGTGCTCATGCGTGTGCGCAGGCTTGGGTTCAAAAATACCAGCGATATGGTTTTATTAAGGCCGAGTTGCTTGTATGCAAAAGGGTCTTGTTTTAGCCGTAATGCCTCAGCTACCAGTGCCGGCACGTCCTGAACGTCGTTTACAGAAGAAAATAGTTTCATGTGCGTGATAAAGTGCTTCTGTCAACAAGAAGCTATGCTTATTTAGGAGTTACTTAATGTTTTGCTGAAAGCGTCCAAAAACCTGTCAGCGTATGCTTTAGTCAGGTTAAGCGCTGGTAAAAGCCTTACCACGTTTGGCTTAGCCTCGCCTGTAAAAATATTGTGCTTAAACAGCAGATCTTTTTTTACGTTGGCCAACTCTTCCGGCAATTCTATACCTATCATCAGACCCCGCCCGCGTATTTCTTTTACTTTATTAAACTTCTTTAGTTCTTCAATAAGGTAGCCACCAACATCGGCTGCATTTTGCATTAAACTATCTTGCTCTATCACCTCCAGCACAGCTAATCCCGCAGCACAAGCTAGATGATTTCCGCCGAACGTAGTACCCAGCATGCCATATGCAGGCTTTATTTTGGGCGATATAATAATCCCGCCAATAGGGAAGCCGTTACCCATGCCTTTTGCCATTGAGTAGATGTCTGCATTAATATCCGCAAAATCATGTGAGAAGAATTTACCGGTACGACCATATCCGCATTGTACCGAATCTGCTATAAACACAGCGTTATGCTCATCACACAATGAACGGATTTTTTGCAGGAATGGGATGGGAGCTACCTGGATGCCACCAACACCTTGGATACCTTCAATAATAACGGAAGATACCTCGTTGTTCCGGAATGCTTCTTCAAGCGCCGCTTCATCATTCCAGGGCAGGAAGATAACGTTGTCTGTTTCATTTACAGGTGCGACAATTTTCGGGTTATCGGTAACTGCTACAGCAAGCGATGTACGGCCGTGAAAAGCTTTGCGAAAAGCTATTACTTTCTTTTTACCGTTGTAAAAAGAAGCAAGCTTAAGCGCGTTTTCATTGGCTTCTGCGCCGGAGTTGCAAAGGAACAATTGGTAATCTTCCTTACCCGACACATGGCCCAGCTTTTCCGCTAATTGGGTTTGTAAAGGGATTTCAATTGAGTTGGAGTAAAAACCAATTTTATGCAACTGGTCTTCCAGCCGTTTTACATAATGCGGATTGGTGTGGCCGATAGATATTACAGCGTGACCGCCGTAAAGATCAAGGTATTCGGTGCCATTGTCATCATAAACAAGGCTGCCGTCGCCTTTAACAATATTGATTGGGTTGATTGGGTATACGTCGAATAAATTCATTTTTTTAAAGATCAGGAGTACATTAAACTTAATTGATTGTTGACCGGTGGTGGCGAACGACTTCTTAGAAAGCCGTCGCCTTGAGTCGTAATCCTGCGCGTTCGTCAAGACCAAACATGAGGTTCATGTTCTGTACGGCTTGTCCGGACGCACCTTTAAGTAAGTTGTCCATAATACTTATGATGAATATCTTATTGCCATGCTTTTTAACCTGAATAAAGCATTTGTTGGTGTTGACTATCTGTTTCAGGTCTATATCCCTGCTGGTTACGTGAGTGAACGGGTGACCGGCATAGTAATCTTTATATAACTGTAAGGCCTCTGCTTCTGCAAGATCACTCTCCGTGTAAATAGACGCAATTATACCTCTTGTAAAGTCGCCACGGTAAGGAATGAAGTTGATTGCTTCGCTAAAACCGCTTTGCAGCTGGTTTAAAGATTGCCCTATCTCGTTTAGATGCTGGTGGTTAAACGCTTTGTAAACAGATAAGTTATCATTGCGCCAGGTAAAGTGTGAAGTGGGCGATAAGCTTTGCCCCGCACCTGTGGAGCCGGTAGTTGCCGTAACGTGCACTTCGTGAGTTAATAATCCTTTATCGGCTAGTGGCAGCAAACCAAGTTGCAGGCAAGTGGCAAAGCAGCCTGGGTTAGCAATATTTTCAGCACTGCGGATATCCTCACGGTTCAACTCCGGCAAGCCGTAAACAAAGTTCTTATCTTTAAAGTTAGCGTTCTGACTTAACCTGAAATCCTGGCTCAGGTCAATTATCCTGATGTTGCCGGGCATTTCGTTAAGCTCTAAAAACTTCTTAGCATCACCATGGCCAACGCAAAGGAAAAGCACATCAATGTTATAAGCCAGTTCGGATGCAAACTGCAGATCTGTATCTCCAAAAAGATCTGTATGGACTTCGCATACGTGTTTACCAGCGTTACTATTGCTGTGCACAAATACGATATCTACATTGGGATGGTTAATAAGGATGCGCAACATTTCGCCGCCGGTGTAACCCGCGCCTCCAACTATGCCTGCTCTAACTTTCGACATTAATTCTGTCATTTTTTGTTGATGGATGTGAATACAACGTAAACTCGATATCTGCTTCGCTATGGTTGGTGATGCGGTGCTTTTGACCAGGCTTCACTTCTATACCTTCATGCTCAGTTAAAACTTTCACAGTACCATCAAGTGTAAAAATTGCGGTCCCCTTAAGCATAAAAAAGAACTGCGTCGCCTTCTCATGATAGTGCATGGTTTCTGAAGTGCCTGGAGGCATGCGCTCCTGCTTTACAGACATGTTGTCGTTTTCAACAAAGGTCCACCCATCGCAATTCTCGCCCCACTTGTAGTGAACACTGGATTTTTTTGAGAGTGGAGCAATGTCCTGACCTTCGTAAGAAATGGTAGAAGAAGGAGTAGCGCCGATATCTTTGCTATCGTTTAATTGGTCGTTCATAACAGTGTTAGTTAGTTCCCTCAGTGTGGGAGGCATTCACCTTATGGTAAATCATAACTTGGTTACCAAAAATCTTGCTAAAGCCTTTTACGTCTTCGCCACTCCATGCATTGTTCATTTCGCCATAGCTGCCGAACTTGTTAGACATGAGGTCGTGATCAGACTCGATACCCACCACCTGGAACCGGTAAGGGTGCAGCTGAACAAATACTTTACCGCTTACCTGCTTCTGCGTATCTGTAAGGAACGCCTCTATGTTGCGCATGATAGGATCATGAAACTGGCCTTCGTGCAACCAGTTGCCGTAAAAAGATGATAACTGATCCTTCCATGATAGCTGCCACTTGGTAAGTACATGTTTTTCCAGCGTATGGTGCGCTTTAATGATTACCATCGGCGCAGCAGCTTCAAAACCCACACGGCCTTTTATACCAATAATAGTATCGCCAACATGTATATCCCTGCCAATGCCATATGGCTGAGCAATTGCTTGTAAAGCTTGTATAGCTTTGGTAGGGTGATCGTAAGTTGTACCATCTATAGCAACCAATTCGCCCTGTTCAAAGGTTAGTTCAATATCTTTTACTTCTGATTGTGTAACCTGCGTTGGCCAGGCTTCTTCCGGCAAGCCCAGGTTAGAAGTAAGTGTTTCTTTACCACCTACAGATGTACCCCAAATACCTTTGTTGATTGAGTATTTGGCTTTTTCAAAGTTCATCTCTACGCCGTGTTTTTTCAGGTATTCTATTTCCTCCTCACGGCTAAGCTTCAGGTCACGAATAGGAGTGATGATCTGTACTTCAGGCACCAGGATATTGAAGATCATGTCAAAACGAACCTGATCATTACCAGCACCTGTACTACCGTGAGCTACAAATTCAGCACCGATCTCCTTGGCATAGTTGGCAATTGCCGTTGCCTGACTTACGCGTTCCGCGCTAACAGATAGGGGGTAGGTGTTATTTTTTAATACGTTGCCATAAATAAGATAACGTACGCAGGTATTGTAAAAGTTTTCAGTTTCGTCTACCACATGGTGTGACGTAACGCCCATCTGGTAAGCACGTTCTTCAACACCCTTTAATTCTTCTTCACTGAAGCCGCCGGTATTAACAATTACCGAGTGAACTTCGTAACCAAGATCGCGGGTTAAATAAATACAGCAGAATGAGGTATCTAAACCGCCGCTGTAAGCCAAAACTACTTTTTTCTTCATCTTTTTATAAAGCTAAAAGCAAAGAGCGAAAAGATCAAAGTCCTATACTCTTAGCTTTTTTATTAAGCCAATCAGCATGGCTTTTACTTCGTTAATTATTTTGTTAGTATCATTATAAAGGTCTTCACCTATGTAGCCAAGATCTTTGCAAAGTAAACAACGATACTCCAGTTCGTGTGCCGAACCAAGTGCAATGTCAAGAAAGTGAACGAAATCCTTTTCTGTAAAACGTCCGCTGCCTTCTACGATATTCATCGGTACCGAATACGCTGCTCTTTTTGCTTGACTTTTCAAGTCAAACTGCTCTGCCTTTGGAAGAAGTGGCAGAATGTTTTTGTAGACATGCAAAACCATCACATGCGCTTTCTTCCATACCTCTAACTTCCTGTAGTCTCTCATCGCATCAAAGCTTTTTAAGCTCCTTGAAATGCTTTGTGCTTTAGTCTTTCAGCTTTCTGCTCAAAGTGCTCCAAACGCTTTTTTATAGCGTTTTCTATACGCTCAAGCAAGGTCGCCTTTTTGGTGATCTTTTTCATCTTCTCCTCGTATTGTTTCTGAACCTCTGCCGGATCAAACAGCATGGCAGTACACATGCAGTTCTTGCGCCCTTTGCTCATCAGGATGTCGTAGTTTACGCAGCTTCTGCAGCCTTTCCAAAAATCTTCGTCCTGGGTAAGTTCCGAATAAGTTACCGGCTCATAACCTAACTCAGAGTTTATCTTCATTACCGCTAATCCGGTAGTGAGTCCGAATATCTTTGCTTCAGGGTACTTCTTACGAGAAAGTTCAAAAATTTTGTGCTTAATGGCTTTGGCTAAACCAGCTTTTCTGTAAAGCGGATTTACAATAAGGCCGGAGTTTGCCACAAAGTCCCCATGGCTCCAGGTTTCAATATAACAGAATCCGGCCCAGGTGCCGTCTTTATGCAATGCTATAACGGCTTTACCCTCCAGCATTTTATTAGCAACGTATTCAGGAGAGCGTTGTGCAATACCAGTGCCGCGTGCTTTGGCAGATTCGGCCATTTCCTCGCAAATATGAGGGGCGAAATCGGCATGCTGTGCTGTAGCTACCTGTATATCAAAATCTTGTATGGTCATTATTGTAGAAAATTACCTTTAAACTATTCTCAGATTAAACTTCGAATAATTAGATGGACAATGGTTAGAGAAGTTTAAAAAGAAACTTCGTGGTTGTATTAAGCGCTAAAGCTCAATTCAAACCCTCGGGATGAATACCCGTCGTCGGCAAGGTGTATACAGAAGGGTAAATGAAACCAAAGCAGTGGCTACAGGGGCAATGTTGGCCCGCGCAACGCGTGTATATAAGCTTTCTGTATTCATTTTTAACAAAGGCAACGCCTTTTTAATTTTTTGCAAAGTATTGCATAATAATTTATTTATGCAAGAAAAAACTTTAATATGATGTTGAGGTTAAATTGCCTTAATGAGCCATGTTGCGCCACTTATATTAACACTACAGATAGACGAAGCTTCACAAAACTTCTTTGATCAATTGCGTAGCAGATATTTTCCGCCCGAACGCAATTATCTTGCAGCACATCTTACTCTTTTTCATCAGCTTCCACCAGATAATATCGCGATTATAGATTGCTTAAGCAGGATCGCAGCGGAACAAAAATCATTTAAAGCTGAAGTAGGCGCCGTAGCGAGTATAGGTAATGGAGTTGCCTACAAAATTGAGAGCAGTTTATTACAACACTTGCATAAACTGTTACAAAAGGAGTGGAGCAAATTTCTGATTCCACAGGATAAACAAAAGCTTTGGCCACATATAACTATACAGAACAAAGTTGCTGCTAGCACAGCAAAACTACTATTGGAGGAACTTAAAGGGCAATTTGAGCCATTTAGTATAACAGCCACCGGATTTAACCTTTGGGAATACTTAAACGGGCCATGGCGTTTTATCCAAACCTTTAGCTTTGGTGGTTCTGAAACTTAGCGGTGATATCTTCTATGATCATCTCCGCGTGAATTCTTGAATTCTCAATAAACCAAAGGTGAGTGTCCAATCCGCCGCATACTACACCTGCAAGATACATACCGGGCAAATTGGTCTCCATTGTTTCGGGATTGTATTCAGGAACAAACTTGTCTTTAGTCAGGTGTATGCCAAGCTTTGCGAGGAATTCAAAATTAGGCTTGTAACCGGTCATGGCCATAACAAAATCATTCGGAATAGTTATCCTTCCATCAGGAGTATTAATATCCACCTCAGTTTCGCGTACTGCGGCTAAATTGCTGTTGAAGTAAGCTTTAATACTGCCCTCCTTTATTCGGTTGATGATATCTGGCCTTACCCAGTATTTTACCCGGTTACTGACCTCATCTCCGCGAACTACCAAAGTGACCTTTGCGCCTTTGCGGTATGTTTCTAACGCAACATCTATGGCAGAGTTACTGCTACCCACCACAACCACGTTTTGCATAGCATAAAAGTGAGGGTCTTTGTAGTAGTGTTTTACTTTAGGTAAATCCTCTCCAGGAATATCAAGATTTACTGCAATGTCGTAAAATCCGGTACTTAATATAACTTTCCTTGAATGGTAAGTTTGCTTGCATGATGTAATTACAAAGTTATCACCATTGCGTTCAACTCCTGTCACTTCCTCGAAAAGTTTAATTGGTAATTTGTTATCCAGAGCTACACGGCGATAGTACTCCAGCGCTTCGTTGCGGTTGGGCTGCTTGTTAATACTGATGAAGGGAACGCCGCCAATTTCTAGCCTGTCGCTCGTCGAAAAGAACGTCATGGTTGCAGGATAATTGTAAAGGGAATTTACCAGGCATCCTTTCTCTAATATTACAAAGCTTAAACCTGCTTTTTGCGCTGCTAATCCGCATGCAAGGCCAATAGGGCCGCCACCAATGATGAGTATATCAAGCATGCGGCTAAGATAACAGGTAAATCTCCTATTGTATTAGTGTTGTAGTATTTTGACGTTGTACCGTCATTTATCCTACCGAAATTTTAGGCAAAAAAAAATGGGTAAGCTACTTTTATCGCGCCGCTCAACTCTCTACCCTTGCTGCGTTCCCACCCTGGGGGAGTTCAAGAGGAGCTGGCCGTAAAAGACTTACCCGCCGCAAATATAGGAAAATGATGCGTTCCGGTTAATAAAATGTTAAACTTGACGCTTACACGTTGGTTCTCAGTCCGCTAATTTTATGTGAGGGCCGGCTATCTAAACTTATCGGCGACAATAAGTTCTTTGCTGCCGGCAGTGTATTTATAAAAACCAGTACTACTTTTTACACCAAGATGCCCGGCGGTTACCATATTCACCAGCAAAGGGCATGGGGCGTATTTAGGGCTGCCAAAACCATTATGTAGTACCTTTAAAATAGCCAAACAAACATCCAAGCCTATAAAGTCGGCCAATTGCAGCGGTCCCATGGGGTGGGCCATGCCTAGCTTCATCACTGTATCAATCTCGTGTACGCCAGCTACACCTTCAAAAATGGTGTAAATAGCTTCATTAATCATGGGCATCAATATCCGGTTGGCGACAAAACCCGGATAATCGTTTACTTCAACAGGCTCCTTGCCGAGCGTTACGGAAAGATCCATTATTGTTTTGGTCACCTCATCCGTAGTAGCATAGCCGCGTATAATCTCAACCAGCTTCATTACCGGCACGGGGTTCATAAAGTGCATACCTATAACATTAGCGGGGTTTTTGGTTACCGATGCTATTTCTGTTATGGATATAGACGATGTGTTAGATGCCAGGATAGCGCCCGGTTTGCAAACTTCGCTCAGTTGTTTGAACAGTCTGAGCTTTATATCACGGTTTTCGGTAGCAGCTTCAACAACCAGGTCTGCATCGGCAGCACCTTCAATAGCGTCAGTGTAGGTTTTGATGTTCTGTAGCGTAGCAGCTTTCGCGGCTTCGTCAATTGTACCTTTTTTAATCTGCCTGTCCAGGTTGCCGGCTATGGTTTGCAGCGCTTTTTGCAGAGCAGCATCGTTGATGTCTACAAGCGATACTTTAAAGCCATTTTGCGCAAAAGTATGAGCTATTCCATTGCCCATTGTACCCGAACCGATAACCGTAATGTTTTTCATGAGATTGGTTTACTATGTTCGCAAACTTACAATATCAGGGCACATATTGCTAGTTGTCCTCTGAAACTTTTAATGCGAAATAGCTGGTGACGTATATTAATCTAGATTGATGTTGCTACCAGCCGCTGCTACTGTAGCCTTGTCAATATTTGCTAACGTAGGGATTTGCCCTATGCAACCAAGGCCCGAATATTTAATGATGTATTCCTCAGATGAGGTATTTGGTTCGCCGTTAAAGATGATGCCTTTAATCGGGATGCTCCGAGCCCTGAGGAATTCTATCGACAACAGCGTATGGTTAATACTGCCAAGGTAGTTTTGAGAGACCAGCACAACTTCGGCTTCAAGGGCTTTGATAAGATCAACCAACAGGAAATGATCGTTCAATGGTACCATTAATCCGCCGGCACCTTCAATCAGTAACTTGTTGGTTGTTGAAGGCTTTAACAGCTTATGCTCATCAATAGCGATACCATCTAATAACGCAGACTTATGCGGCGAATAGGGCTGAGTTAACCGATAAGCTTCCTCATGAAAATAAGATTGCGTATTCGTCACCAAACTGCGCACCTTCATTGTATCAGAGTTGTCCAGGTCTCCTGATTGTACAGGTTTCCAATAATCGGCTTTTAGTTTTTCCACTAGTATTGCTGATACCAATGTTTTACCAATTCCTGTGCCTATACCTGTTATAAAAAGCGGTTTATCATTCATCTAATAAACTATTTATCGTTGATGTGAGTAGTTGTATCTCCTGTGTAGTGTTAAAGGAGTGAAGACATATTCTGATCCTTTCCAAACCTTTCGGAACGGTTGGACTGAGTATTGGCCGTGCATCAAAACCTGCCTCCTGTAACGCACCAGCTACTTCGCGCGCTTTTTCGTTACTGTTGAGTACGATACACTGGATGGCGCTGGAGCTAGGCAGAAGTGGAAAGCTTTTGCTTTCGGCTATACCATTTTTAAATGTAGCTATATTTTGTTTCAGCGGTGCTATAAGAACATCCGCCGTGGTCAACATTTGATAGGCGATCTTTACAGAAGCCAGCTGATGAAACGAAGCAGCAGTAGTATAAATAAAAGACCTTGCGAAATTGACAAGAAAGTTGCGGAGTGTTTCACTACCTAATACCATTGCGCCATGGCAGCCGAGCGCCTTGCCGAAGGTAACCACCCTGGCAAATACCTTATCCTGTACGCCAAGTTCTGCAATTAAACCTCTCGGGTATAAGCCAACAGCGTGCGCCTCGTCAATAATCAGGTTTGCACCATATTTAGCGGTTAGCTCCTGTATTTGAAGAATAGGCGGTGTGTCGCCATCCATGGAGTATACACTTTCTATTACGACGTAGCAGTTGCCTTTAGCTGCTTTGAGCTTTGCCTCCAGGCTTTCCAAATCATTGTGTTTAAAGCTGTACCGGTTAGCGTAGCTCAGGCGCGCGCCATCTATGATGGATGCATGTATCAGTTCATCACAGATGATTGTATCGCCTTTTTGCGGCACTGATGAAAACAGGCCGATATTGGCGTCGTAGCCGGAATTAAATAAAAGTCCAGCTTCTGCGTTATGCCAATTTGCTATCTCTTTCTCCAGGCCTTCAGCGTAGGTCGTGTTGCCGGACAATAACCTTGAACCGGTAGATCCATTTAAGCTCTGCACATGAGCGTTTACTTCCATTAAAATGGCGTCTCTCATTTTATGTGAACGTGCAAAGCCAAGGTAGTCGTTAGAACAAACATCTATCAGGTTGTTCTCCGGTTTTAAAATCCGGTACATACCAGCGTCTTTACGTTCGTTTAGCTTATCGGCAAGAAATTGGTGTGCTTTATCCAAAGGCTTTAAAATTTCTGCTAAAATAAAAAAAGCGGCTTAAGGCCGCTCTTTTATATTATTATACAGACTTATTTCTGTGGTGGGGCACCGCCGCCGTTTTGCATACGTGCACGGCGCTCGTCCATTTCTTTCTGCCATGCAGCAGCTTGTTCTGCAGTTAACACCGCTTTTACTTTATCGTTAGTAGCCTGCATCATAGGACGGAAAGCCGACCTGTCGGCACCTGCGTTGCGCAAGCTGTCCATTTGTTTAGTTTGGCCTTCGTAGATCGCCGTGATTTTGGTCACCTGGTCATCGGTTAATTTTAACGACTCTTTCATCGCTTTAACACGATCAGCTGCAGTCATTCTCATACCACCCTGCGCGCGGCTTACTGCTGTGATCCCAACAAGGAAGCAGCAGATCAACATAAGTTTTTTCATTATTTTTCTTTTTAGTTTATTGATGTTTTGATAAAGGTAGATAGCATTAGTTTAATTACAACCTTGTAACTTAATTGTTGCTAACCACTGGTTTGCCTAATGATCGTAAAAGATCAACTAAAAAAATTAGTTCTTGGTTTGCAAGCCGGCTATTGAGCGTTGCATTTGCGCCATCATGCTGGTAAGGCTTTCCATAGTTGGTTCCGGGGTTGGCTCTGGCAACTGGGTAGATAAAAACGCTTTTGCTTTCCATATCTCCAGTATATCCTCGCCGCTTATTTCATAAGGATCGTAAACCGGGTTATCAGATATCAGCTTTAGTTTTTTGTTCTCTTTAAACTTGTTGCCGGCACGTTTGTAAACAATACCCTCAGTTTTAGAAACTACTATATAGGTTTCTCCCGCTTTAACATCGGCCCAGTTCTCCAGGTACTCCGCTATTATAACAGAACCGGATGGAAGCGGCAGCATAGAATCACCTTTGATCTCGAAAGCACGGAATGTGCCATTTTTAAACATGGGCAGATAAAATTTAGGCAGGGCGGCAACATATTCCGGATCAGCATACCCGTTAAGATACCCTGCACTCGCTTTCATTGGTACCATTTCTATATTTTCATTATCCTCTTTATCTACCGAAATACTTAGCACCCTAAGGTTTGCTGGGTTGCCTTTTGGCTTGGGTGCCCACTTTTCATCTATAGTTTCGTTGATAAAATCATCAATTGATATGTCAAAAAATAGTGCTAATGATTTTAGTAGTTCATACTTTGGTTCAGCACGTTCTTCTTCGTAAGCACCTACTAAAGAACGTTTTATGCCTACCTGATCAGCGAACTGCTGTTGTGTTAATCCCTTCTTTTTGCGGAGGAATTTAATATTTGATGAAATTTTTGACATAAAAATTTGCTTTTGCTAAAATAGTTAGTATTTTTATGCTCATAAAATTAGTAATTATTTTTTAACCGGCAAAATTTTTTATCAAATGAAGAGGTTTGTTTATATCATCACTGACAGGAACCGTAAGAACTTACATGTAGGAATGTGCACAGACCTGCTGAAAACCATTAAGTTCTACAGCGAAATGCCGACATTATTTTTTGACAGCGCGCAGCAGTTAAACCGGTTGGTTTATTTTGAAGAGATTAATACCGAGGAGCAGGCCATGGAGCGCTTTAAACAAGTGAGCACTTATACAAGGCCGCAAAAAGAGAAAATGATAAGGGCGGTTAATACCGACTGGGTGGATCTTACAATAGGTTTAAACTACGAAAGCGGGGTAAAAACAAGGCCATCCGCTTTTTACGGACGGCCTTCTATTCAACCTTCTCGCAGGCTGGTTACTTTTTAATAAACTTTAACGCGCCGGAGTTCATGCAGTAACGTTTGCCGCCGCGGTTGGCAGGGCCATCGTCAAACACATGTCCAAGGTGCAAACCTGTGCTCTTCTCAATTACTTCATTGCGAGACATGCCATAGCTGTTATCGCGTACTATTTCTACTTTGCTGGGGTCAACCGGTTTAACAAAACTTGGCCAACCCGTTCCACTGTCAAACTTATCGTCAGATGTAAATAAGACATCGCCGGTAGCAGCGCTTACGTAAACACCTTTTTCGTGGTTGTTGTAATAAGCATTCTTATAAGGCGGTTCTGTGCCACTCTCCACCATTATATTGTACTGGTTTGGTGTTAGTGTTTTTTTCCACTCTGCAGCAGGTTTGCTCTTCGGCCTGTTGGCCTGTTGCTTTTTCGCTTGCCCGTTTGTATTCTCACAGCTGATAAGCCCAAAGATGCTTACCATAAGTACGGCTAAAATTGACTTTTTCATTTATTTTTCTGATTGATGATGGACACTGATGTCCAATTTTATTAAGTTACGAATTTGATGTTAATTCGATTGTCATGAATTGGTCGTTTAATCGCACAATTCCTTACACTGCGTTAGAATCTTTAAAATAAAAAAGGATCAGCGTTAGCCAATCCTCCAATTTATTTACATAAAGAGGTTACCAGCCCGGCGCGAAGGTTAAACCAAATACGGGTTTTTTAACATCGGTACGATTGAACGGAAATGCGTAGTATGGCTCCAGTACAAAATATCCGAAGAAGTTTACCCTTAGTGATATACCTGCACTTAATGCCGGAACACGGCTATATACCGCACTTACTGCCTGGTTGCCCGTTGTGGGATCTATCACAGGAGCGCCGTTCTGATCAACCACAGGGGCTACCCTCAGCAGCTCAGGATTACTTTTGAACTGTACCTTATCACCTTTGTTCCAGGCCAAACCTGCATCAAAGAATATGTTCAGGTCAGAGAATAAGAACTTGGATTTAATAACTGACAACTTTTCGGGACCGGTAAATGGCAGCCTCATTTCAAAGTTTGCTACTGCTATACGGCTGCCGGATAGTTGATCGATAGTGAAATTGTTGGTGCTAACGCGTCCTGAATTGTAAAAGGTTTGCGCTTCGTACCCTCGTATCAGAAACGGATAGCCAACAAACAGGGGATAGAGTCCTCTCGCCTCATCACCCAAACGTCCATAGCCGTACAATCTCGCAGCAAAAGTTACAGGTTGTACGCGTACGTATTTGCGGAGGTCTATAGTAGGCGCAAAAAACTTGTATGTACCCAGATTGTATTGAGCTTCTATACGGTAGCGGTAACCATTTAGCGGCGCAGCTATACCAAAGTCTGAGTTATCGCCAACCAGCGCCGTGCTTACCTGGTAGGTAGTAAACGGAACAAGATCATAGCCGGTTTCGCCTCTGAACTGTTCGCGCGAGATCTTATGTTTTTCAAAGTCTATGGCGTTATATACAACCCCCGTAGAATCATAAGGGTAGTAGGTGCTATACCTGTCTACCCGGTAGCTATAACGAGAGGCGCCTGTACCAAGCTCTACACGTGTAGAACGAGATATAGGGTAGGAGGTAAATAATTGGAACGCGTCTTCAAAAGTTCTTATAATATCGGTATGCTGGTCTAACACATTAACGGTTTGCCCGTTGTACTGCCTGGTGGTTTGGCTTACACCGTAAGTGCCGGATTGATAAGGTATATGAGAGGCGCCAATGCCAAAGTTCCATCTGCCTTGCTGATTAATATAAACTACTTGTCCGCCAAAATCATAAACTTCGCCGTTCACCGCCGCACCTGCATAGATTTGGTTCCGGCCAAGTATATCGCTAAAAACACCCTGTACACCACTTGACAGGCCTGTACCATACGAACCTACTGAAGCACCAATTCCATTACTTGCCAGATAATCCATTTTGAACTTAGGCTTATAAGCAATGCTGGTGATAGAATCTGTAGAGATCTTAGGATAAGCCAAGTAATTATTCAGGTTGGAATTTATCAAATCTACACCAACAGCACGTGTTGGCGGCAGCATTGCTACTTCGAAATTGGTTGCTCCGGGATCAACCACCACAGGTTTAAACTCCGACGCTTTTGCGTTATAGATGCTGTATTTTTGTGCACGGTAATAAGAATAAACCACGTCGTCATTAGCAGATACGCTTAGCGCGGGAGAATACTCGGTAATACCGCAAATGCCTGTGAACAGGTCTGTCATTTGCTCCAGCTTCCCTGATGATAAAGTGTAGCGGTACATATTGCGGAAGCCATCGCGGTTGCTCAGGAAAAATACCTGCGTACCATCAGCAGAGTAAATAGGGTTGAGGTTATTGGCGTGGTTGAAAACGTTGATGTCTGTTACCTTACCACTTGCGAGGTCAAGTTCTGCCAAATTAAAGGTGATCTCCTGCGATAGCACTTTGTCATAAGTTGTACGATCGCTGCTGAAGATGATCTTTCTGCCATCCCTGGAGAAGCTTGGCTGGTAATCTGAAAATTTATCATTGGTAAGTTGTCTTACTGACTTCGTATCGAAATTATACATGTACAGATCGCTTTGCCCTTCTGACAACCCCTGGAAGGCAACATTTTTGCCGTCCGGAGACCAGGTAAGGTTGCTAAACTGCTCGGCTTTGCCCATGGAGATATCATTCAGTATGCGCCCATCCGGAACAGAAACGACCAGCATACGATTGCGTCCTTTACTAAATACGCTGAATGCAAACCGTTTCCCGTCCGGTGACCATGCACCGGCCGATTCTATAAAGTTAAACTCATCAACATGTGAATTGGCCGTTTTGCTGGTGAGCCGGGTTATTATGCGCCCCGTTCGTGCATCAGACAAATAGAGATCAATACTGAATAAGCTTTTTGAAGAGAGGAAGGCAATGTACTTACCATCCGGACTTACTGCAGGTGCAACGGTAAGGTCGCCGCCAACCTTATCATCTATTACCCTTAAACCGACAGGTTTTTGTACGGTGTCCTTAAGGTATGGTTTGTAAGTATTCTCAATAGAGTTCTTCCACAGTCGCGAGAGCGTTTTATGATCATATCCAAACGTTCGCCTTATGCCATATTCCAACCCGAAACGAGCGGTGTTCTTGAAAAAAGGCACAATGATGGTGTCTCCGTAAGTGGAACCAAGAAATGACCAAAAAGCTTCACCATACCTATAAGGGAAATACTTACTGCTATTGGTTAAAGCCTCTACAGTAGGGATGTCGTGGTTGAGATAAGCGTCCCGCATCCACATTGCGGTATACGCATCCTTTTTACCGATAGACAGATATTCTGCCATACCTTCAATCATCCACAACGGTAAATTGCCGATGTTTTCAAAACTTGAGGAGTCATGACCAAGCAACGTATGGTATTGAAAAGCATGTACCAACTCGTGGCCAAGCACGTGTCGCGTGGTTTGGTTAGTTTCCATAAATGGCATCACCACCCTGTTCTTAAGGCCTTCGGTAACACCGCCGGTACCAACGCCTATCTCGCCATCTATAGCTGTGGTTTGCTGAAAATCGGGGTGATTGGCGTATACAATAATAGGGTTTGGCTTGTTAAAGGTGTCCCTGAAAACTTGTTGGTGTAACGTGTACCAAAGCTCGCTTTCCTGGGCAAAGCGCTTAAGTAAGCTGTCGTTTTTAATGTAATAGTAAATCTCGAAGTGAGGCGTTTTGTAAACCTTAAACTTGAGGTTTTTGTAGCGGACCTTATTTTGCCCAAAATATTGTGCTTTAGCTTGCTGATGGTTAAACAGCAAAGCCGCAACCATACAAAGTAAAATAACAGGAAGCTTAATACTGAGGGAGTAGCGTTTATTCATAAGCTATTACAATACGTACTAATATAATTAAAGGATGTTTGTATAAGTATCCTTATTCTAGTTATTTGTTACCTGGCGGCGGATTGTTCTCCGGGGCTTCTTCGGTCGCCGGGGCCTGTATAACGGTCGATGTGTCCACAGGCATTTGAGTACTGTCGGTCGATGCGGTATCCGCCTCAGCGTAATGCGGCGTAGGGCACATATACTCCTTGGTGATCTTCACCCAGGGTTTAGGAAACGGCCCATAGCTATAGCCGGTTTTTGCATCTGCGTAGACTTTTTCCATAAACTCGCCGAAGATTGGTAGTGCCGTGTGCGATCCTTCACCGGTTTCAGACGTGGTAAAATGTACGCTACGGTCATCCGCACCCACCCAAATACCTGTAACCAGGTCTTTTGTTATACCCATATACCACCCATCAACGTAGTCGCTCGAGGTGCCGGTTTTGCCGCCTATCTGGTTATCCTTTTTCCATAAACCAGGGTACTCCCAAAGCGCCTGAGATGTGCCGCCTGGTTCTTCCATACCGCCGCGGAACATATAGAGCATTAGCCATGCCGTTTCAGGGCTCAGCACTTGTTCCTCTTTCAGGTCAAACTGTTGAATCAGTTCGCCGCGCTGATCAGTTATTTTGGTTACCAGCAACGGGTCAACCTTTTTTCCCTTATTTAAAAAGGTGCTGTAGGCTCTTACCATCTCGTACACCGAAACATCGTTAGATCCTAACGATACCGATGGTACGGATTTTAGCGGACTTTCGATACCCAGTTTATGCGCGTATTGCACAATCTTATCCCAGCCAACGTGCTCGGTAAGTTGCGCTGTAATGGAGTTTACCGATTTTCCCATTGCCCAACGCAGCGTCATTTCGCGGTAAGAGAAGTGAAAGTCGGCATTGTTTGGTTCCCATATATCATCTTTGCCTTCGTCTTTAAATTTGATGCTTACCGGCTTGTCGGTAAACTTGTCGCAAGGGGTAAAGCCATTATCTAACGCGGTAACGTAAGCGAAAGGTTTAAATGTAGAACCTGCTTGGCGTTTTGCCTGATTTACGTGATCGTAACTAAAGTACTGATGATCGATACCGCCAACCCAAACCTTAATTTTACCTGTAGATGGCTCCATGGTCATCATACCGGTATTCAGTATCTTGGTGTAGTATTTAATAGAGTCTGCGCTGGAAAATGTGGTGTCCTGATCACCCTTCCAGGTGAAAACGGTCATGCGCTTTTTGGCATTAAAGTACTTGTTGATCTCTACAGTATCACCTTTGTACTTTTTAGTTAGCAGCTTATATATAGGTAAGCGTTGTTCTGCTTTCAGCAAAAAGTCTTTTATCTCAACACCTTTGCTGTCGCGCCATGGGTTTTTATTGCCCCATAGGTTATTAAAGCGGCGCTGAAGCATTTTCATCTTATCAGCCACTGCTTCTTCGGCATATTGCTGTAGTTTGCTGTCAATAGTAGTGTATATTTTCAGCCCGTCTTCGTAGAGGTCATAGTTGTTATCCTTGCACCACTTATCCAGCCACTTTTCAACAGCCCGGCGTATGTACGAGTCGCCTTGTCCGCTGTTGTCAACATAGCTCAAATCGAGCGCCAACGGTTGTTTGCTGTAATTGTCGTAATCTGGTTTCTTCAGAAATTCATACTTAAGCATTTGCCCCAGTACAATGTTGCGGCGGTCTAAAGCACGGTCCGGATGACTAACCGGGTTGTACGTAGAAGTGGCCTTTAGCATGCCCACCAGTGTAGCGGACTGCGCTGGTGTAACCTTGTCCGGAGTGGTGTTGAAGTACTTTAAAGTAGCCGTTTTAATACCGTATGAATTATTACCAAACGGAACAGTGTTAAAGTACATAGTGAGAATCTGTTCTTTACTGTAAACATGTTCTATTTTAAAGGCGGTAAGCCATTCTTTAAACTTGAAAACTACCGTCTTAAGTATCGGTATATGCCTTATTACACCCTGTGATTTGCGTTTACGTGTGTTAAAGAGGTTTTTTGCTAACTGCTGTGTAATGGTACTGGCACCGCGTCTGTCACCTTTTGCGGTAGAGAGCATGCCGGTCATAAAGCCATAGAAATCTACCCCATGATGCTTGTAAAAACGGGCATCTTCTGTTGCTACCAGCGCATTTATGAGGTTAGGGGAGATGCCTTTATAATCTACCGGTGAACGATTTTCCTTGTAAAAGCGGCCGATTAGTTTGCCGTCAGCAGTGTAAACCTCCGATGAGAGGGAGAGCACAGGTGTCTTTATATCGTTCATGTCCGGCGAGTAACCGAAGAGCCACAAAAAGTTTAACTCAATGGCACAGAAAAAGATGATAACAAAATATATAAAGATGATCAGATATCTGAGGAACCGGTTTCTTATACTGCTGAACATTGGGTAAATATGGAAATTTATGCCGCTAAATCATAACTGCACCGATAAAAATAAACAACGCAATTTTAACAAGTAAATTTTAAGGAGCAGGGTGCAGTTAAAATTATTTTTCGCCATCATTTAACGTGTAGTATAATCATCGCTAAAAAAAAGAGAAACCATTTGCAGTTAAACGTTATTAAGTATCTAAATGAAACACATTGCCCCAGTTATTTTGATGATAAGCTTGTTTTCCTTACCTGCCTTGGCACAAAAAAGCGAAAAGCTGATAGAAGTGGCATCGTTCGGCCAGAACCAACCAATCGGCGTAACTGTTGCGCCATCAAGCAACCGCCTGTTCGTGTCGTTTCCGTATCATGAGCCCTTTTTGTACGGGCTTACCGAAATAGTGGATGGGAAAAGAGTTCCTTATCCAGACACCGCATGGAACCATCATGTACTTGACAATCCGGATGCGCACTTCGTTAACGTACAAGACCTGTATGCTGATGACCGTAACTGTTTATGGGTGCTGGATTCTGCACCGGCCGGCGGTGCCGCTGTAATAGGGAACTCAAAAGCGAAGCAAGGGCAATTTAAGCTGATGAAGATAAGCCTTGATGACAATGCTATAAAGCGCATTTATACCTTTGATGATCTGCCTAAAGATAAAAGTGCGCTTAACGACGTTTGCGTTGACAACAGCCGTGAGCTGGCTTATTTATCTGACCCCGGTCTGCACGCAATAATTGTGCTGGACCTGAATACAGGTAAGAGCCGGGTAGTGCTGCAGGACGATAAAGCAACCCTTGCAAAGCCTGGCCTGAAGCTGCACCTGGATGGTAAAGATGTGGTGGATGCTCAGGGAAACCCTTTTGTTTCTAACGTGAACGGCATTGCGCTCAGCCGCGACTATAAATACTTTTATTTTCGAGCCATCAATCAAACCAAGCTTTACAGAATAGCAACAGACCTGCTGACAAACATAAAGTTATCAGATGCAGTTCTGTCCAAAAAAGTTGAGCTAGCTGCGGAAACGGGTATTTGTCACGGCATGATAAGCGACCAGTTAGGAAATGTTTACCTGAGCGATTCACCAAATCATGCTATCCAATATCTTTCGCCGGATAAAAAGCTGCACATGCTGGTACAGGACGACCGTATCATTTGGCCAGACTCTTTCGGCATTGGTAATGATGGGTTTCTTTACTTCAGCGCCTCGCAGATGAACAGGTTACCTAAGTATAATAGTGGAGAGGATAAAGTCGCTTATCCGTACGCAGTATACAAGGTTAAACTGCCGCAGTAGGAATTAAGATTTTGTACCGCTTTTAGTTAAGCGGCATACACGCTCCAGTTCTTTCAAGCGTTCGCGCTGCCCCGGCCTGGGGTTTATAAATCGCCGTACGCTCTGTACCAGTTTAAACGCATCCTCATAGGTGGCTCCGGCTTTTATAAGGTAAGCAATAGCCATGGTAGGCCCGCGGCCAAGTCCCTGCCTGCAGTGTACATAAACTTTGCCACCGGCTTTAATTTCGTTCTCTATAAAACTTGCGCCTTTCATCAGCATGTCGAGGTCTGGCGGAGTATTATCAATCGTAGGGAGGTGCAGGTATTTAAAACCTTCGTATTGGGCTTCTGTATAGACCGAATGGATGCGCATGTTTACTATAGCGGTTACCCCAAGTGCTTTAAGCTTTTTTAACCCAACCAAATTATACTGACTTCCAAGAAAAAGATTGGCCGTTATCTGGCTGCGTTTAACGTTAGGCAAGCCAAATATATACCGATGCATAATGTCGATCATCTTTTCCAGAAAAATCACAACAATCAGCCACGTGCTTTTAACTTTTTCCAGCATCTATTTGTTCTTTTCAGATGGTACCAGCACCTTCAGCGCTTTCGGCAGCAGTTTTATTTCAATCTTCTGCGCTTTTTCCTCACAATCGTCACATATATAGGAAGTAGGTTTGTTTAACCGGATTGTTACTTCTTTCGCCCTCCAGTGTTTTACTACATCAGTATCTATGTTCAGGAAAGCTGTACCTGCCGCCTGCAATAACGAGAGCGGATCGGCACTGGTGAGCAGTACTACATCCAGCCATCCGTCAAATATACTGATGCCTTCAACCAGGCTCGCGTTGCCAAAACCCATGTTACCGGCGTTTGTCACGGTTAATGATACTCCTTCTTCCGTTATTACTTTTCCGTCTATGGTCATGTTGTAGCTTACCTGTTCGGCGGCGGCAGCAGTTTTAGCCGCAGTTATACCATATGCTACCTGGCCTATCTTGCTTTTTAAAGCAGGATCAGCATTAATGATCATGTCGGCCATGATGCCGAGATTAATCCGTAACAGGAACGAGTCGCCGTTGGCTTCGCCCATGTCCATCTCGGCAACTTTAAATTTTCCTTTAACAATAAGATCAATAGCCTCTTTAGCATCCTGTGGTATGCCCAGTTCTTTAGACATAACGTTGGCTGTGCCACCCGGGATAATGCCCATTGGGGTAGGAGTGCCCTGCAATGCCCTGGCAACTTTGGTTATGCTGCCATCGCCCCCGTAAACAACTACTATATCTGTTTTCCCGATCAGCTTTTTGGCTGTATTATAAATATCGTCCTCATGGGTGGTTACAGTTACTTGCCAGGCAATTTTGGTGTCTTTTATGGCATTGTTGATGTAACTAAGTATGGGTTCTTCTTTACCAGACGCGGGATTGATAATAAAGTGAATGTTTTTAGGCTGCATATCCTCCTGATTTCAAATATCATTCCACATAAGTAACATTGGGGATAAGATAACATAAATTTAATTTCAATAAATTTTGAAAGTTCAATATTTATATAGACATTTGTACATGCATTCACCACAATGCATTTATTTTTAAAAATTTCTTTCATTTTTTACTGAAAATTAAATTACTCACTATAGCTTCAATCGTCATGAATTATTTTATCCTTACCTACATCGTTTATTTACTGGTTAGCATTTTACTTACTATTTGGGTAGCCAGGGTGCTATTCAAGAATGGCCGTATTTTCCTGGTAGATATTTTCCATGGCAATAACGACTTGGCCGACAGCGTGAACAAACTCCTGGTAGTTGGTTTTTATCTTGTCAACATCGGCTACATGAGCCTGGCGTTAAAGGAGACCAACAATATCCTTAACACGCAAATGGTAATAGAGGTACTGAGCTATAAAGTAGGATGGATCATATTAATTCTTGGCGGTATGCACTTCCTTAACCTTATTATCTTTTTTAAACTGAGGAACAGAGCTCAGCATACTTTAACACTGGCACAACGCATGCAAACCATCAGCCATGAAAACCTTAAATAACCACATCATTCTTTACGATGCCGAGTGCCCCATGTGCCAGGCTTACACAAAAGCGTTCACACGCAGCGGTATGCTTGATGCCAACGGCAGGGCCAGTTACCAGCAAATGCCTGCAGAGGTTTGCCCCGTGGTTGACCGGCAGCGTGCAGTGAACGAGATAGCTTTGGTTGACACCCGCACCGGTGAAGTTAGTTATGGTGTAGAAAGTTTGTTTAAGGTTATCGGCAATAGTGTACCATTTTTAAATCCATTGTTTTCATTTGCTCCATTCATCTGGATCATGAAAAAGGTTTACGCCTTTATATCCTACAACCGCAGGGTAATTATACCTGCAACCCATGCGCAGGATGGCATACAGCCAAGCTTTAAATTGGGTTATCGTTTGTTTTATTTGTTGTTTACATGGTTACTAGTGGGCAGTATACTTACGGTATACGCCCATTACTTAACCCCTTTGGTACCCATTGGCGACCCATTGCGGGAATACTATATCTGTGGCGGGCAGATCGTCTTTCAGGGTATAGTTATCAGCCTGTATGCGCCTGCCAAACGCTGGGACTACCTGGGTAACATGATGACTATCTCTTTTGCAGGCGCGTTATTGCTGCTACCCGTAATACTTGTGGCTAAACTGCTGGGCCTACCTGCACTAATATGTACCTTATGCTTTTTAGCAGTGGCGGGGCTCATGTTTTTAGAGCATATCCGCCGCACAAAACTAATGCAGCTAGGCTGGCTGCTCACCATCAGCTGGGTAGTATACCGTTTGGCGCTGTTGGCGATTATTTTAAACTAAACAGATATGAAATACCATAAGATAGTACTCGCAGGAGGTAACGGTTATCTGGGTACCGTACTTGCTAACTATTACAAGCCCTTGGCAACTGAAGTTATTTTGCTGAGCCGCAAACCTGCGGCAACAGACGGGAATGTCAGGACGATAGTATGGGACGCAGTTAATGAAGGTGACTGGACCGCTATGCTGGAGGGCGCCGACATGCTAATTAACCTCTGCGGCAAAAACGTTAACTGCAGGTATACCGAAAAGAACAAAGCAGAGATCGTCCGCTCACGGGTGGTGCCAACTACATTGTTGGGGCAGGTGATTGGCAAACTTGACAATCCACCCAAGGTATGGATCAACCTGGCATCATCTACCATTTACCGCCATGCCGAAGACCATGCCCAGGATGAGATAACTGGCGAGATAGGCACCGGGTTTTCTGTAGAAGTTTGTGAACAATGGGAAAAGGCATTTTTTGGTATTAACACGCCAAATACCCGCAAAGTGGTGCTTCGGCATGCAATTGCACTGGGCAGGAGCGATGGCGCATTTCCGCGGTTGCTTAACCTGGCAAAAGTTGGATTGGGCGGCAAACAGGGCGACGGGGAACAATATGTATCATGGATACACGAGCACGATACTGCACGTGTAACAGCACACATATTTGACCATCCCGAACTAGATGGTGTGATTAACTGCGCTGCTCCGGAGGCAATAAAGAACAAGGACCTGATGCGGATTATCCGTAAAGCTTACGGAATACCATTTGGATTACCGGCCCCGCAGTGGCTGCTTGAAATAGGAATGTTCATCATCGGTTCAGAAACGGAACTGGTGCTAAAAAGTCGCTGGGTAGCGCCGACAAGGCTGTTACAAAGTGGCTATATGTTCACCTACAGTAAGGCAGAACACGCTGTACACGATCTGTTAAGCCTGCGTGTGTAACTGACTCACCCCGGCAACGCTACGCTGGCCGACCCTCTCTCCGCTTTGCGGAAAGAAGGTTTAGAACAAGAACATAAAAACAAGTGACCCCGCTGACAGCACCCCCTCTCTCCGCTGCCGCGCAGAGAGGGGGACGGGGGTGAGTAAATTTGCAAACTATCGCTGGCCGACTCACCCCGGAAACGCTGCGCTGGCCGACCCTTTCTCCGCTATGCGGGAAGAGGGTTAGAAAATTGAAATTTATAAAGCTACAAATGCCGCTGACAGCACCCCCTCTCTGCGCGGCAGCGGAAAGAGGGGTACGGGTGGTGAGTAAACTTGCGAACTATCGCCGACCGACTCACCCCGGCAACGCTGCGCTGGCCGACCCTCTCTCCGCCTGCGGAAAGAGGGTTTTAAAAAGAGAGTCAATAAACAAATCACCGGCTGATAGCACCCCTCTTTCCGCAATAGCGGAGAGAGGGGCAGGGGGTGAGTAAACCAAAAACGAATACAATGTCTATCATCAAATTAACCACCAATATAAATGCTCCGGCAGATATCTGCTTTGATCTTTCCCGGAGCATAGATCTTCACCTGAATTCTATGCAGCATACCGACGAGCGTGCCGTAGCAGGCAGGCTATTTGGCCACATGGACCTAAACGATCAGGTGACTTGGGAGGCCAGGCATTTTGGCCTAAAGTTCAGGATGACGATCAGAATAAGTGAGATGCGATGGCCCGAGTACTTTATTGATGAAATAGTAAAAAGCCCTTTCAAGTTGTTGCGTCACCTGCATACTTTTGAACGTAAGGGCAGGGCAACTGTAATGAGCGACGAATTTATTTTCAGATCACCTTTTGGCTGGATAGGTAAGATAGTAGATAAATTCCTGCTGGAGCCATACATGCGTAAGCTGCTTACTAAAAGAAACGACGTGATAAAGCATGCGGCGGAAACTCAGGCCAGGTTTATGGAAGATGCCGAAAAGGCAATTGCATGAGTGCATTTATTGATCGCGACACGATTGAAATGCGTATCTTTGTATGGCTTAAATAACCTGCTACGGGCAGGTTATCCTGTTAGATAAAGAACCGCTCCTCCGTATGTTCCTCTATAACCTGTAGCTCATCACCCACGTTTAGTTTTCCGTTCCCCAGGTACACCAGGTTTTGACCAAAATATATTTTATTATTTCTCAGCCTGTATTTTGCTAATGTTTTTAATGGCTCTTTACCTTTTTGGCCTGTTACCTGGTCTACCGTCGTCATTACACAGCGGGCGCAAAGCTTCACACCAAACAAGTCAATGCCGTTTATGCGAATGTGCTTCATCATATCCTCGCTGTAAGGCTCACCTCCTGTAAACACAATATTAGGTCGAAAACGGTCCATTGGCAATGGCTCGTCTAAGCGGTTGTTTAAGTCGTCAAGCGAACTCTGCCCGATGATAAGCATCGGGTAAGCGTCAGAAAAAGAAGTTATGGCTCCTTCATCAGTGTACCGTAGGTCGGTTTGGCGGAGGCTGTCATCAGGCATATAAACCAGCCTGCTGTCAATGCCCAGTTTACTGCTGAACCATGTATCGAGTTCAGTACTTACCAAATGAGCCATGCACTTGTCGTCCCAAATAGTTACGTCGACTGGTGTCTGTGTTATAGGTTTAAAAGGAATGACAACGGAAGTCCCCTCAGGTGTGTAGGTAACTTTTATACCATCCGAAACCAGGCTAGCTTTTAGCAAGGCCATTTGTATGTTCTCGCGTTGGGAGAGAAAGCGATTGTTCTCATCAACCAGCATCCACCGGCGATCGTGCTCTAAGCCCCGGTCGGTGAGCACGGCTGAGTTTACCTTAATACCACCTAATGATTTTATGGGGTAGATGTAAAGACCACTGATGTTAAGCATGCAGTAAAAATAATTTTTTGCATCGATTAAATATCAACAATAATAAATGTTGATACTACGGTTGTTTTATTGGCTGCTAATTAATAGTATTGTTTAACCAATTACATCTTTTCTAGCCAATCCTATACTTATGACTGCACCAAATCTTAATCTTAGGGCTAAGGCCGGTAACACGTACGACGCAATTGTTGTAGGCTCGGGCATCAGCGGAGGTTGGGCTGCCAAAGAACTCAGCGAGCGGGGTTTAAAAACACTGATGCTGGAGCGCGGCCGAAACTTCGAACACATTAAAGATTACAAAACAGCTCAGGACAATCCCTGGGATTTCCCGCACCGGCGGGTACCAACTCAGGAACAGCGTAAGCAACGGCCTGTTATATCCCGTGGGTGGGGAGCAGTGGAACCTATAATGGATTACTGGACGGACGAACAAGCCGCGCCATATACCGAAATAAAGCCTTTCAACTGGTGGCGGTCATACCAGATGGGGGGACGATCTATCCTTTGGGGCAGGCAAAGTTACCGCTGGAGCGATCATGATTTTGAAGCTAATGCGAAGGATGGCTGGGCCATAGATTGGCCTATCCGCTACAAAGACCTGGCACCATGGTATGATCATGTAGAAAAATTTGCCGGTATAAGTGGGTCTTTAGAAGGGCTTTCGCAACTGCCCGACGGCCACTTTCTACCGCCTATGGATCTGAATTGCGTAGAGAAGGACGTAGCAGCAAGCATTAAAAAGAAATTTGGCAGGCACATGATTATCGGCAGGGTTGCACATGTTACAGCGCCAATACCGGGCCGTAGTAGTTGCCAGTACCGCAACAGGTGCTGGGAAGGTTGCCCGTTTGGCGGGTACTTTAGTACACAATCATCTACATTGCCAGCGGCGCTTGCGACCGGTAACCTTACTGTACGGCCGCAATCTATAGTTACCCGGGTTATTTATGATAAGAACACCAAGCGTGCGACAGGAGTGGAAGCGCTTGATGCAGAAACCAATAAAACTTATGAGTACTATGCTAAAGTAGTTTTCCTGAACGCCTCTGCGCTTAACAGCGCCTGGGTAATGATGAATAGCGCTACCGATGTTTGGCAGGACGGGCTGGGCAGCAGCAGCGGGGAGTTAGGCCATAACATCATGGATCACCATTATAACCTGGGTGCCAGTGGCACTGTAGACGGCTATGAAGATAAATACTATTACGGACGCCGGCCCAATGGCGTATACGTAGTACGTTTCGCCAACTTGTTTGACGATAAGCGCGACTACCTGCGTGGCTTTGGTTATCAGGGTGGTGCAAGCAGGCAGGGGTGGTCAAGGGAGATTGCGGAGTACAGCGTAGGTGGCAGGTATAAAGATGCCCTCGCCGAACCGGGCGAATGGCAGATAGGTATAGGTGGTTTTGGAGAACTGCTGCCGTACCATGAGAATAAGATCACTCTTGATAAGAACCGCAAAGACAAGTGGGGCTTACCTGTGCTAGCCATGGATGCCGAAATAAAAGACAATGAGCGCAAAATGCGGATAGACATTGTTAAGGAAGCTAAGGCAATGCTGGAAGCAGCCGGAGTAAAGAATATAGAAACGCACGACACCGGCCATAACGTTGGTGACGGCATCCACGAGATGGGCACCGCGCGTATGGGGCTCGATCCAAAAACATCTGTACTGAACAAACATAACCAGGTGTGGGATGCTCCAAATGTTTTTGTAACTGATGGTGCCTGCATGACCTCGTCTGCCTGTCAGAACCCTTCACTTACTTACATGGCACTAACCGCCCGCGCCGCTAACTTTGCCGCCGAAGAGTTAAAAAAAGGCGCTATTTAAATATACTTAGCACGGTTCTTTTTAAAAGCAAAAACCACACTTAAAAAGTGTGGTTTTCGAAGGTTTTTGCTCATGCATTTCGAAGACGAAATTAGCCGATGCGCTATTTGCAATACGTGGCCAATTGCTCGTTTGCACCCGGCGTACCAAGTTGTGATGCCTTGTTTAGGTCTGCACAGCCGCCGAATTTATCACCTGACTGCGCCTTGGTTAACCCTCTGTTTAGGTAAGCCAAACCATTTTTGGAGTCCATTAGAATTATTGTAGAAAAGTCTTTTATAGCTGACGTCCAATGTTTTAAGTTCATGTTTGTTATCCCACGTGCCAAAATAACTTCAGTGCTCCCGGGTTCAAGTTTAAGGGCGGTGGTTAAGTCTTTCCGCATGGCGAGGGTATCGCCCAATGCACTTTCAGCAATTGCTCTGCCGGCGTAAGCTTTAGTATTGTTCTGATTGAGTAACAATGTGTTAATGTAATCGTATTGCGCGCCCAGGTATTCCTTTTTAGCCATTTTTAGCTCTGCACGGGCGAGGTAACCCTCATCATTGGTCTCGTTAAGAGAGATGCCTTTGTTGATGTCCTTAAGAGCTTCATCATACTTTTGCAGCGCTACCAGGCTGTTGCCGCGATTAAGGTAAGCCTCTGAAGATGATGGTGAAAGCTTAACGGCGAGGTCGTGGTCTGCCATTGCGCCGGTGAGGTCTCCCAGCTTGCTTTTTGCCACGCCGCGCCAGCTATAAAAGTTGGTGTTTTTGGCATTTACCTGCAAGCCGTTATCAAACAGTTTTACGGCTTCAGTATATCTGCCGCTGGCAATCAGCGCTTTACCGTAAGCAATGTATAAGTCGTTATTCTGCGGGGTAGACTCGATAGCTGCTTTGTAATCTCCCAGGCTACCTTCAACATCCCCGCTTTTCATCCTCGCCCTGGCCCGGTGCAGCAGTGCGTCCGGGTTACGCGCATCAATCGATAATGATTTCGAATACAGTGCAATAGCACCCGCATAGTCGCGCTGTGCCGCTTTTATGTCTCCGCTGCCTACATAAGCGTAGGATGCCTTTGGCTCCATTTTAATGGTGGTCGCAAAGTCGGCAAGTGCGCCGGTGGTATCATTCAGTTCTATTTTGGCTTTGGCGCGGGACAGATACCCGTAAGCATTCTTAGGATTGATTTTTATAGCAGTATCAGCGTCGGCAAGTGCTTCTTTGAAATCCTTCATTGATATCCTGATGTCGGCGCGGTTCTGATAAGCCTCATCAAACTTGGGGTTCATTCTTACAGCTGTGGTGAGGTCATCAAGCGCTTCCTGTTTCTCGCCAACATTGTTTTTTGCAATGCCCCGGCCAAGGTATAAATCAGCTTTTTTAGGGCTTTGCTCTATAGCTTTGTCAAAAAACTCGATTGCACCTTTACTATCATCTGCATTGCTTGACGCACTTGCAAGGTATTGGTACAACTGGGCCATTTGCGGATTAAGTTCGATAACCTTTTTGTAATCTGCTATAGCACCTTTATAATCGCGCAGGTTTACTTTAGCGTTGCCACGGTAAAACCATGCTTCGGCATTCTCAGGCTTTAATCTTATAGATTCGTTGTAATCAGCTATTGCACCTTTGTAATCGCCCATGTTGCCCTTTGAGTTGGCCCGGTAAAATATCAGGTCGGCATCGTTCGGCAGCAGCTTCGCAGCAATGTCCATATCAGCAATAGCACCCTTATTGTCTTTAAGGTTTGCTTTTGCCACGCCCCGGTATTTATAAAGCTCTCCAAACTGCGGGTTAAGCGATATAGCTTTAGTAAAATCATCAACAGAACCCTGGTAGTCTTTCAGGTTGCTTTTTGCGTTTGCACGATAATGCCATGCGTCAAGCAGCCGTGGGTCTAGTTGAATGGCTTTAGTAAAGTCGGCAACAGCGCTGGTGTAATCGGCCAGGTTGCTGTACGCATTGGCCCGGTAAAGATACGCGCGCGCTACAGAGGGGTTCAGCTGAATAGATTTGCTGAAATCTGCAATGGCTTCTTTATAATCTTTCATGTTGGCCTTTGTGTTACCGCTGGTGAGGTAATCGCTGGCAGATTGAGCCATGCACATGGCCGGGAACAGCAACAGAACAAAAAGTAATTTCTTCATTAAACTAGTTTACCAAACGTCCCTAAGATACGTAAAAACAGAAATATGGTTTAGTAAATGCCCAATTTTGGGCTGTTTTAAGCTATAGTTTAATACAACTAAAAGCTATGGTTACAATGTTGAGCAATAAGAACATTGTACTTGGCACGGGCTGATCAAACAAAAAAAGCGAAGGATAACATCCTTCGCCTTTTTGAATTTATATACGTATTTAAAACAACATCTCAGGGGGAGGGGTAACACCTTTAAGCCTTAAGTAAGGTGTAGTTTGGCCGCGATGATGAGTTTGATGCTCGAAACCTTTTGCCAGCATCTGGCCTTTGCTGGCCTTCATGTCTTTGCCCATTGGCAGCGTAACCACTTCGGCAAACTGAGCTTCGGTCATCCCTTGTATAGCAGCTATAGCAAAATCATAGCTATCCAGCACCGCTTTGGTAGTGGCCTCTTTTGTTTGGGCAACCGTTTTCTCTAATGATACGTTTTTGCCCAGCGGGCTTTCTTTGCCACTTGCTACACCTACAAAAAAGTAGTTTGCATCTGCAAGGTGCAGCATCTGTCCGGCAAAGCTGCGTACCTCTGGTGTAGCTTTAAAGGCGAAGCCATCTGCAGGCATTGCATCCAAATAGGCTTTAGTGTAATTTTTAGCACGTGTCCACTCACTCACTATCTGGTCTTTGGTTAACTGCGCAAATGCAGATACGCAAGTAAAAGCCATAAAGGCAACTAACAGTAATGTTTTTTTCATGATGGGTTTAATTTAGTGCTGCTAAGGTAAGTTAATAACATCGTAACTTCCGTTTATAGAAATTTTATAGAGCGTTTGTTTTTTTAGATATTTGACAGCTGTTGATAAAAATATTACATCAGCAACTTATCTATAGCATTCCTTGCCTTATACAATTGATGAATAACAAAACACAGAAGAACTGCAACAACTGCGGTGCACAAGTATTTACGCAAGCAGGAAATAAAATTAAGTGCGATTACTGCGGCAGTATTTTGGAAGACAACAACCTCGAAGTATCTGCTAAGCCGCAGAATGCTTTAGGCAACTCAACACCATCAATAAAGCCCCCCACTGTACAAGAAACCAAGCCGGATAGCGGTACAGGGATAATAATTGTTGCTTTTATCATAATCTTAATTTTCGCAATAGTTATGGGTGTTAACAATCGGTCGCATTCAAATCAATCTAGTTACTCAGATACGCTTTTGGCCGATTCAATAAACTCACCAGATAAACCAAACACCACTAAAAATAGCGCTGATGAAACGCCGACCTACGTTAAAACGGCGCTTGAAGAGATGAAACCCGTACAGGTGAATGTTTCTGTTTTTAAAAAGCTGTACCGAAATGCGTGGAAGAAAAAAGATCCATTCTCTGGTTCAACAGTAGTTTATGATAAATCGTCTCCGCGTTACGTTAACTACAACGGCGTTTTTGCTTATATTAATATGGAAAGTACCGGAATGGAACTTCGTTTTTGTATTCAGTATACGGCAGACGAATGGCTTTTTATAAAGAACATGACTTTTAATGCCGGCGGGGAAAACTTTTACTATGCACCAGTTTTTAAAACGGACAACGGTGCTGGTGCCATATGGGAGTGGAGCGATGATGCAGTGTCTGATGCTGATCTGCCAATGCTGATTAAGATTGCTACATCAAAAAAGGCAAAGGTAAAATATGAAGGTGACAAGTACTTCAAGGTGGTTAATATTTCCAAAGCGCAGCAGCTAGCTTTAAAAAAGCAGTTGCAGATTTATAAAGGATTACTTCTCAAATACGATAAATAACAGCTTTACAAAAGAAAGTCCCGAACGCATTAAGCGTCGGGACTATTTCGTATAGTTTCCGGGGCATCGACCACGTTCTGGGCGATTGTTTATTCTCCCCGCTTCAAACCAAATTTTTCTATTTTACTGTAAAGGTGACTGCGCTGTATATCAATATCATCGGCAGTTTTAGATACGTTCCAGTTGTTCTTTTCCAGTTTAAATTTGATGTACTCGCGCTCGGCAAAGTCCTTATATTCCTGGAAGTTGGTAAACTGATCGAAATCTGTCTGCGGGGCAGGGGCAGCGGCTGTAGCAGCAACCGGTGCGGATGGATTTGCAAAAGATTTTACGTCACCATCAGTAATCGTTTTATCGCTTAAGATAATTAAGCGTTCTACCATGTTGCGCAGCTCGCGGATGTTACCTGTCCATGGCAATGCTTTTAAGGCTTCCAGCGCAGCGTCTGATATCTTTTTGGTAGGCATGCCGTACTCGTTGCATATCTCCTCTAAAAAGGCTTGTGTCAGCAGGGCAATATCGTCCCGGCGTTCTACCAATGGCGGTACGTGTATCAGTATTACGCTTAAACGGTGGTAAAGGTCCATACGGAAGTTGCCGGCTTCAATCTCCTTCAACAGGTCTTTATTGGTTGCCGCTACTACCCGTACATCAACGTCTATCTCTTTCTCGCCACCCACACGGGTTATTTTGCTTTCCTGTAATGCACGCAGCACTTTTGCCTGTGCCGATTGGCTCATGTCGCCAATCTCATCCAAAAACAACGTACCACCGTTCGCAGACTCGAACTTACCGATACGCTGCTTGATAGCTGATGTAAACGAGCCTTTTTCGTGACCGAACAGTTCACTTTCAATAAGTTCTGAAGGGATAGCGGCGCAGTTTACCTCTATTATAGGGCCATTACTGCGATTGCTTTTCTCGTGGAGCCAGCGTGCAACCAGCTCTTTACCGCTACCATTTGCACCGGTAACCAGTACGCGGGCGTCAGTAGGGCCTACACGTTCTATAGTTTCCTTAATTTTAATGATTGCCTGAGATTCACCGAGAATAGGGCGAACCTTGGATACCTTACGTTTTAAAACCTTAGCCTCAACAACCAGGCTACCGCGGTCAAGCGCGTTACGTACGGTTATGAGCAAACGATTCAGATCAGGCGGTTTTGATATAAAATCGAACGCGCCTTTTTTGCTGGCCTCCACGGCAGTTTCTACTGTGCCGTGGCCGGATATCATAATAAACGGAAGGTCCGGCTTAATGGAAAGCCCTTCGGTAAGCACTTCCATACCGTCCATACGGTTCATCTTAATATCGCACAACACCAGGTCGTAGTCGTTCTTACGGATAAGTTCCAACCCGTCTACGCCGTTATCGACATCTTCTACTGTATAATCCTCGTATTCTAAAATTTCCCGGAGAGTGCTACGGATCGACCGCTCGTCATCGATTATTAAAATTTTTGCCATTAGCTGTTAAACTAAAAATAGGTAGTAATGTTTTGGTGCTAATATAAAAAATGTATAGAATATTAAACACTTTTATTCAGGATCAATCGACTCACCCCGACGTGCTTTGCTCTCGATTCTTTCTCCGCTACGCGCAAGGTGAAGTAGCAGACGAAAAAAGAGTTAAAACCCCTCTTTGCGTAGCAGAGAGGGGCACGGGTGAGTCAACTTACCAATTGCACGCTCAGCATCGACTCACCCCGACCTTGCTTCGCTCGTCGACCCTCTCTCCGCTTTGCGCAAAGAGGGTTAAAAAGTAGCAGACGAAAAAAGAGTTAAAACCCCTCTTTGTGTAGCAGAGAGGGGCAGGGATGAGTCAACTCACCTCAGCATCGACTCACCCCGACGTTGCTTCGCTGGTCGACCCTCTCTCCGCTGCGCGCAAAGAGGGTTAAAAGGCAGCAGACTAAAAAAGAATCAACACCGCTCTTTGCGTAGCAGAAAGGGGCAGGGGGTGAGTTAACTCACCAAATAACGCGCTCAGCATCGACTCACCCCGACGTTGCTTCGCTCGTCGACCCTCTCTCCGCTTTGCGCAAAGAGGGTTAAAAGGCAGCAGACTAAAAAAATCAACACCTTTGCGTAGCAGAGAAGGGCAGGGGTGAGTCAACTTACCAATTGCCCGTCTCAGCATCGACTCACCTCAACGTTGCTGAATCGTCGACCTCTATGCGAGAATCGAAAAAAGGGGAGAAAGTTAATAGTAACGTTGCTCTCAGCTAGGCGAATGGAAGCTAAATAAAAAAGCCCCCTTCAAGAAGGGGGCCGTTCAGCAGCAAAATTATAAGCCGGGTTCTGTTCCCTTATAAAAAGGGCTTCTATCATTTATCTGGCCCTGCCGTTGCCGGCAGGTTCAAGCAACCTACCCATCCTGGCGTAGCTTTCGCTAAGGGAGCGAGCAGCTCCGCTTCCAGGACCTATTTGGTTTTTCAACTCCTGAGGTTTACCGCGATACCGGTCGCCCGGCAAAGCCGTGAGCTCTTACCTCACGTTTTCACCCTTACCCCGCGAAGGGCGGTATATTCTCTGTGGCACTTGCTGTCGCCCGCTGTGGGCGCCTTCCCGTTAGGAAGCAGGATGCTCTGTGTTGCCCGGACTTTCCTCCGCCCGGTGAAGGGCAGCGATAGAACGTTTTGCAATGGCAAATGTACGATGTCTGTATTAGAATTTACAGAATTTGGGAATTTACAAGATGTTGGTTACAAACGATATTCTAAAATCTTGTAAATTCTATGATGAATTATTTCTGAAACTCAGGCTTTAGCTCGGCCTTCATTGCCTTACGGAACTTCATAACCTTGGGCTCAGAAACACTGCTGATGTAAGGGTTATCGCCATGTATGCGGTAATAGCCCTGATGATAGTTCTCTGCAGTATAAAATGCTTTAAAAGGCACTACTTGTGTAACTATAGGGTTGCTGTAATGCTTGGTGGCATTCACTTTTTTAATGGTGTTTTCCAATGTCGCTTTTTCCTCAGCGTTGCGGTAGAACACAATTGAACGGTAGTCAGTACCTACATCCGGTCCCTGGCGGTTTAGTGTGGTAGGGTCATGCGCAAAAAAGAATGCTTCGGCTAATGTTGCATAGCTGATCACCTTAGGGTTGTAGTAAATTTGGACAACCTCAGCGTGGTTGGTTGTGCGGCTGCTTACATCTTCGTAAGTAGGGTTAGCGGTGTTGCCACCGGCATAACCCGAAACTACTTTGTTAACACCTTTTAACTCACTCATAGCCTCAGCCATGCTCCAGAAACAACCGCCGCCGAATGTGGCTATTGCTTCGCCAGCGGCAGCTTTTGGAAGCGGTGCCATCGCGTTTTGGTTGGTCTTTTGGTTAGTCTTCGGTTGTCCGTTTGCGCAACCCACAAACAGAATAATAGATGCAAAATATAATGCTATTTTCTTCATGATCTTTTTTATAGTATTTGTATGAAGATACGACGAAACCTTACAAAGTGGTTGTCATTTAAGCGTAAACGTAGCATTGTATCAACGGGTTCTCAGGTGTCCCAACTTGTATACTTTTTTGGTGTCCCAGCATTAAAAATTAAAAAGCTATATAATTAATCAATGAGCTGGTCAACAGGTATTTGTAAATTTTACCTAAAGTATTTGTACTGTCCCGGTGTGTCCCGCTTTAACAGTATAAACTCTTATAAGACAACTATTTGCGTATTTCAGGTGTCCCGGGTGTCACGCTCTCAAAGCGGGACAGTTTATCAGCGCAACTACTTGAGTGTTTTATCTTTTAAAGCCCATAACAGTTTGTCGAGCCCGTTAATTTTAATCTCGTAAGCGGTACGCATCAGCATACCCAATTTTCCTTCGGGGAAGGCGTTCTTGCGGTGCATCCATTCCAGGTAACTTACCGGGATATCGCACACCAGCGTGTCCTTATATTTACCAAATGGCATTTTAGTTTTTACAATATCTATTAGCAGCTGCGGATCGGGGCCTATGTTTTCCACTTGCCGAAGTTAGCTAAAGCTAATCGGCTTACCACATTTTTGCTGCTTTGCTTACCAATAAAAAACCAACCAAGGCACCGGTTATTGCAGCCGCCGTTTTTAGCTTGGTGCTACTCCTGTAAGGCGGAACGTACATTACACCATCCTCATTGGTTATAGCAGCACGCCGGACATACCTGCCGGTTGCAGGCACAGCAATTTCCTCAAAACGGTTAGCCAGGTAATTTAATTCTCCCTGCAATTCTTTTCCACGCATTACAGGGCCGTGCCCGGTCGCCGCTATACGAGGCTGCAGCGCTGCAAGCTTACGTACCGAACGTGCAGCAGCTTTCCAGTCGCTAGTAATGTATTTGGGCGGGCCGCTAACCTTCTTTTTGTAGGTAAGCAGGTAATAAGCGGATTCGGCCTGAGTGGTAGTAAAAGCATCACCTGCTATTAAGGTTGTATTTAGCGGGAAAAACAGCGATATATGCCCGGCAGTGTGGCCAGGAGTATGAATGACACGCCATTCGGGTAGCTCAGGAATGCCGTCGTACATATCTATTTCCCGAAGGTTCTTGCTGATGTTTATGGGCTTGGTAGAGAACATTACTGACATCAGGCTCATCAATCCGCCGCCAGTTTCAGGATCGACCGGTGGATACGAAGAGCGGCCTGTAAGGTAAGGTGCTTCCATGTGATGTGCGTACACGGGTACATCCCAAACTTTAAGCAACTCGCAAACAGAGCCCGCGTGGTCAGTATGACCATGGGTAAGCACTATAGCCGAGGGACGAGTGCCCGGGCCGAAAAGTGCCTCGGCCATTGCAATGATCTTTTTTTCTGATCCCTTAGTGCCGGTATCCACCAGCACCCAGCCCTTACCCGCACTGCGGCGGTTGGCTATCATGTAAATATTAACAAAGGCAAGGCGCATGCCCCATACGCCTTGTCCAACCTGGAAGTATTTTACTTTTTTTGTCAGCATAAGTTATAATGGTACTATGCTAACAGTATTGGCTAAGAATGGTTTGTAATCAGCAGCAGGATATGTTACTGGTCTACGCTGTGAATAGGCCTGAAGATGCGATTCCAACGTACTTTACTGAAGAACGAACCTTCACTATCCAGGCTCATCCAGGTAATCACCGCCTTACCTACAATGTGATCCTCAGGCACAAAACCCCAAAAACGTGAGTCTTCGGAATTGTGACGGTTGTCACCCATCATCCAGTAGTAATTCATTTTGAAGGTATAGGTATCGGCCTTCTTATCATTAATATAGATGTCTTTCCCTTTAACTTCGAGTTTGTTGTGTTCGTAAACCTCAATAGCACGGCTGTATAGCGCCGTTGTAGAGTCGTTTAGCTTAATGGTTGTGCCAATTTTTGGGACAAGGAGTGGGCCAAAGTTATCCTCGTTCCACTTGAATAATGTACTCTGCGGAAACACGCGGATGTCGGCAGCACCTTTGGGTTCTATCACCGGCTTAATCGACTTTATACCAGCAGTTGCTTTAAATTCGTTATAACTATCTGCCGGGATAATCATCTCGTAATTAGCAGCGTCCAATTGTTGCCGTACTTCGATATGCAGGTTCTGAATTAGCTCCGGGTTAAGGTTATTGCCATCAGTAGTTACTATGTAAGATGTTTGAGCTTGCGGATGGTTCTTCTCCGCTTTTCCATTAGCATAAACTTGTCCATCAACAATAGTGATGATATCGCCAGGTAAGCCTACGCAACGCTTGATGTAGTGAACACGCATATCTACCGGCCGCGGTACAACCTCTGCCGGATAATTGAATACTACAGCATCGCCAATCTTGACCTTGCCTAAACCCGGCAAGCGATAGTATGGCAGCTGTAAGCCGTCCCAGTAAGTTTTTATATTTAAATTAGTAATGGTGGATTCGGTAAATGGAATAGCTATGGGCGTCATAGGCATCCGCGCGCCATAAGCAAGCTTACTCACGAAAAGATAATCACCGGTCATCAAGCTGCCTTCCATAGATGCGGAAGGGATAGCAAATGCTGAAAAAAGTAACCCTCTTATGATAGTAGACGCTACTAAAGCAAACAAGATAGCATCAAGCCATTCTCGCGTTTTGCTCTTTTTAGGTTTCGTCGCATCAGCTTTTTTTTGGGAGAAAAATTTCCAATTCATGTGCTTATCGTAAGTTGATTATAACATTCCGTTATTTTTAGACCTTCATACTTTCTATTTGTTACAACATATTTTAGATTAAATTTTTAGTTTTAGCGCAACAACAAAACATCTATGTTAAGACGCAATTTCCTTAAGCTTTCTGTCGCAGGTACCGCCGCGGCTATGTTCAGTAATCTTACTTACGCCGCCGGAGCGTTCGCGCTGGTACAACAGCCCGACGCTGCCTGGGCAAACGTAAACGACCAATGGGTGAAGATGACCCGCAGCGGAACTGGATTCATCTATCAGGATATCCGAGTAGATATCAAATCCGGCGCAGATTCAAAATCTGTATACATTCAGTCGCCTAAAGCTGAGTTGATGGGAGTGAGGTTAACCTGGAAGAACAAAGTAAAAAGCTTTAGCAAAGTCCTTGGCGACCATTGGGAACGTACCTATGCCGATATGGGCTGGAAATCTGTAGACGCAAAAGTTAAAAATCCGTGGTATGTTTTAATTAATGATGGCACAAACACCGCTGCCTTTGGTGTAAAAACCGGCTGCAGTACTATTTGCTGGTGGGGAGTAAGCGAAGATGAGCTTGCACTTACAATCGATACACACTCCGGTGCTGGCGGCGTAAAACTTGGCGATCGTAAGTTGCACGCCGCAGACATAATAACTACTTCAAGTCGCGCCGGAGAGAATGCTTATGCCACTGATCACCGCTTTTGTAAGATGATGTGCCCCAAACCACGTTTACCTAAACAGCCGGTGTATGGTATTAATGACTGGTATGTGGCATATGGTAAAAACTCCTACCAGACTATAAAAGACCAAACTGCTGCCATGGCGCAGTTTGTAACTAACGCTGCTAACAAGCCATTTTCTTTAATTGATGATGGCTGGCAACAACCTGATGACTTTTCTATAGCTAATGAGAAGTTCAAGGATATGCACAAGATGGGTGAAGAAATAAAGGGCTTGGGTATGCGTCCTGGCCTATGGACACGACCACTGATTGCCCGTAAGGATGACAGCAAAACGCTGCTTTCACCGAAAATAAAAGGACGTGACCAAACTGATGAATTGATACTCGATCCCACTATTCCCGAGAATATTGAACGGGTTAAGCGCAACATTCGCTTATACAAACAATGGGGTTATGAAATGGTTAAGCACGACTTCAGCACCTGGGATATCTTCGGCAGGTGGGGCTTCCAGATGAAAGATACCATGACGGCTCCCGGCTGGACCTTTCAGGATCAAACCAAAACTAACGCCGAAATCATCAACAACCTGTACCAGGCGATAAGAGGAGCAGCGGGTGACATGTACATTATTGGCTGCAACACTATGAGCCACCTTTCTGCCGGTGTGTTCGAGCTCAATCGCATTGGCGACGATACCAGCGGCCGTGAGTGGGAGCGTACTAAAAAGTACGGTGTGAATACCCTGGGCTTCCGTTTGCCGCAGCATAATGCATTTTACGCGGCTGATGGCGACTGCGTGGGCCTTACAAAAGATGTGCCTTGGGAAAAGAACCGTCAGTGGCTGCAGTTGCTATCTGAAAGCGGCTCACCTCTGTTCATATCAGCAGAGCTTGATATACTGGACGCGGACAAAAAAGCCGCTATAAAGACAGCTTTTGCTCACGCTGCCCGCGTTCAGCCTACAGGCGAGCCATTGGACTGGATGACCAATCCACTGCCTGCCAAATGGAAGCTGAACAACCGGGAGGTGAATTTTAAATGGGACTAAATAGTAGCCATAAGCATTGCTGCGCTCATTAGTATCATAACGGCGTCCTCGATAATTGTAAGTGTGCTCATGGGGAGATTAAATACCGAACCAAGGCAGGCGCACTGTATTTGCTTTTTATTGAGGACGCTTTGCAGTACCCCGATGATGCTTACACCCATTACCAGCAGCGTGATAATATTTACCACTACCGGATTAAAGTTAACAACGTAAGCTATTCCAAGCCCAAGCTCCAGCAAGGCGTAAATAATGCCCCAGGCCTTAAACCTGCGCGCCACAACATCATACATGGCGTAGCTATCTGCAAATGCCTGTAGGTTTAGCAACTTAAAAAAGGAAAAAGCCAGGAAAAAGCCAGCCATAAATACACGCATAGCCAGCATCCAGTTAAAGCCTGTAGTGGTGCTTACAAGTAGCGATACCACCAGTATATAGCCGAACAGCAGCAGAACAGGCTTATATGTTTCAACAAAGGAGCGCTTTTCTTCAGTATCGACAAACGCTGGCACGTTGTGCTGCTGGTTTTCTTCTGTCAAACCATATTTTGGATAGGGAGCGAAAGCGGCCTGGAGATCTGCTATAGGAACGTGATGATCCATGCTTACTGTCGCTGTATTATTTGGTAGATCGACCTCAACGTTGGTGATGCCGGGAATAGACGATAGCACCGACTGCACTTTAAAAACGCAGCCCTGGCAGGTCATTCCGGTTATATGATAGGTATGTGTCATTGTTATTAATTTTATGAGACAAAGATACGTCACCACAGTGCCGCAGTGTTTATGTAATCATGTAAATGGTTTATAAAATCTACTGATTGATGATGTTGAGTGTCCCGCTTAAAAAGCGGGACACCCGGGACACCTGAAAAATATAAAATATTGGTAAATAGCTTTTTAACTGGAAAGGGCGGGACACCCCGGGACAGTACAAAAACTTTAGTTAGGTTTTGTTAAGTAGCTAATAATTAGAATAATAAACGATTTTACACTATTTTGAGTGTAGTTAAGCAGGACAGCAAATTTGGGACACTTAATAAAGCACCTTTAATGCAGATATGCTCTAAATATCCTCTATGTTCCGGCGCTTATTTTCCTTTAGAGATCTGTAGTAAGTGGGCGTAAGTCCCGTCTGCTTTTTAAACTGCGATGAGAGGTAACCCACGCTGCTATACCCCATTTTATCGGCAATCTGCGAGAGGGTCAGTTCATCGTACATCAATAGTTCTTTAACTTTCTCAATTTTTTGAGCGATAAAGTACTTTTCTATCGTGGTGCCTTCTACCTCGGAAAACAAATTGCTCAAGTAGCCATAATCGTAGTTGAGCTTACCCGCAAGGTAATCGGACAGGTTGGTGCCGGGTTGTTCTTCCTGATGATGAATCAGGCTGATAAGGGTTGTTTTTACCTGTTCTATTATGCGGCTTTTCCGGTCATCTATTATCTCGAAGCCCAGTGGTTTTAATTCATTTTCGAGCCTTTCATAAGCTAGCTTATCAGGTTCGGTAGTAAGTTCAACTTCACCAAGCTCAACAGATAAGGGCTTTAATCCGGCTTGTTCAAAAGCGGATCTTACAGCCATTTTGCAGCGGCTGCAAACCATGTTCCGGATGTACAGTTTCACGTGTCAAAAGTAACCATCTTAAGGCATTATGATGATCAGGCCTCTGTAACTTATTTTTCACTCAGCCATTCTGCAGTTAGCAAGTCAACTAATAAAATACATTGCAATTGTTTACATTTACTATAACCAATTACAGAACCATGCAAAGCAACACGCTCAATGAAAAACAACTTGCGCAATACCGCAGAGACGGTTACATCATCATAAGGGATTTCTGTAGCAGCGCAGAAACGGAGAAAATGTATAACGCTGCCGTTACCGATACTGCCATGAGCAAGAACGCGCTTGATCTTAATGATCAAACCGGGAAGAAAACGCGTTTATCGCTTTGGTTTACGCCTGGTAATGATGTGTTTGGTTACCTCACCCGCAGCAAAAAGATGATAACGCCGGTAGCACAACTCTTGGGTGAACATGCGCCGGTATGTCACTTCCACAGCAAACTGATGCAAAAAGAACCCCGTGTAGGTGGTGCCTGGGAGTGGCACCAGGATTATGGCTACTGGTATAAAAATCAGTTTATGTTCCCTGATGAATTGATGAGCGTGATGGTTGCGCTGACGCGGGCTAATAAACAGAATGGATGTCTCCAGGTCATCAAAGGATCGCATCGGCTTGGCCGGGTTAATCATGGTTTTGCAGGCGAGCAAGTAGGCGCGGATATGGTAATGGTTGAAAACGCCTTAAAAACTATGGAACTTGTTTACTGTGAACTAGAGCCCGGCGATGCGCTTTTCTTCCATAGCAACCTGCTCCACAGGTCTGAGGCAAATTTGTCAGACACGCCGCGTTGGTCTATCATAAGCTGTTATTCGTTACAGTCTAACCTGGCCTACAACGAAACTTCAACATCATGGAAAGTTCCGGTGGACATTGTACCTGACGAGGCTATTTTGGGTTGGGCGGCAGCACCACTGTCTGATAATAATTTTCTTTCGAAAGAGAATGACCCAGCCTTAAAGAAAACCGGCTGGGAGCAATAGGTGGCAATTGCATGGTTTGATCGGGTATGATAATCCTCCGAACGGAGAGATTTAGCCAAAGTGTGGTAAAGAGGCTACAATTTATTAAACCAGCCTTTTTTCCAAAAGATAAACACCTGTATTAAACCTAGCAGTATCATACCACCAATTGCATATACGTAACCATGCCGGGTGTAAAGTTCGGGCATGTTGTCTGGTAATAAATGTCCATGATCGTCCGTCCGGCTAAAGTTCATGCCGTACACACCCGCTACAAACGTCAGAGGAATAAATATTACGGAGATAATGGTGAGCACTTTCATGATCTCGTTCATGCGGTTACTTACCATACTCAGGTAAAGGTCAATAATACTGCTAGTTACCTCTTTATAACTCTCTACCATGTCCATTGCCTGTATACAATGGTCATATGCATCACGCAGGTATATTTTCACGTCTTTGGTGATCAGGTCGCTTTCACTGCGTATCATATCATTGATCTTGTCCCGCTCCGGCCAGCAGGAGCGTCGTATGATAATCAGGGTACGCTTTAACTGCTGTGCTTCAAACATGATGCTTTTGTCGGGACGCAGATAAAGCTTATCCTCGGTAGCATCGATACGATCGCCTATTTGCGACAACACTACAAAGTAATTGTCCAGTATGGTATCGGTAAGCGCGTAAAATATATAGCCCGGCCCGGCAGTACGTATAAGGCCCTTACCTGCCTTTAAGCGGGCTTTTACAGATTCAAAATAGTCGGTATGGCTTTCTTCAAAGCTGATGACAATATTGTCCTTTACTATACCGCTAAACTGGCAATTTACCAGTTCGTTATTTTTGTTGAAAAAAATGATGCGGCTGGTGCCAAAAACGTAGTTGTCGTATTCGTCAAATTTAGGCCGCTGATGAGTATTCACCACATCCTCCAATACCAGGTGATTAATGCCCAGGAAAGTACCTATGTCCTCTATCAGTTGAGCATCACCTAAGCCGTTAATTTTTATCCAATGGGTGTGATCGTTACAAACCTTAATCTGCTCGGTAATGGTTTTCATGTCCGTGCCTTCGCTGGTTTGGAGATCGTTTTGGTTGAACGAGTAGATCACGATCTTGGGCGGCAACGCGTCTTCCGGAATGTCGATGGTTCCGGGCTGCGCACCCACGTTAATTTTAGACTTGCGGTTCTTGAAGTGTACGCGGGTGTTAAAAGTGCCCATTACTATAAATAATTTACTGCCTGCGGCCCCTGGTTAAAAAGGAGGTCTACGATGCTCAGGTTCTTTAAAAACCCATGCCGTTCATCAAAAACCTGAAAATAGGGTTTTTGTTCCACCACAGGGGGCGTTTTAGCGCTCATGCTATAACGCATATCGTTTGGGCCGTTGTACTCTGCTTCGTAAGTTTCGGTAAATTGCATTGGAAGTTTTATTTTCATCAGCTTAAGCAATAGTTCCAGCAGCTCCTGGTTGTAATCAAACAGGAAGTCGTAGTGCTTCTGGTAAAATGGCGCAAACTGATCTTCGTAGTACTCAAAATAGGCCGAGCGCCTGTAGCAGCTTTCCAGGCTCATCCAGTGCAGGCGCTGCCACCTGAAATCGTAGCTGATTCTTACATCTTTTATTTTGGTGTGGGTTTTAGATCCTTTTATAACCGGCACCACCAGGCTCAAGGCACCATCAGGGGAGTAAATGTTTGCTCGGTTGCGATAGGTTTGCTTTGGGAAGTGTTCTTCCTTTTCTATTACCACGTCCGGCTTAAATTTGTTAAGCTGGGTAAAGTATTCAACGGGTGGGAGGTAGAACAAGGGTAAAACAGCGCCGCGATCTATCATGATATATTTTCCTATTTTTGCAGCAAAATTGGTTAAAATAATGTTAAAAAAGGCGGGTGGCAATGTGGGTATATTTTTCTGGTACCTGTTTTCGTTGCTGCCGTTCTGGTTCCTGTACCTTGTATCAGACTTGCTCTACCTTATCATGTACCATTTGATAAAGTACAGGGTGAAAGTAGTAAGAGAAAATTTGCAAAATGCTTTCCCGCAGAAAACGGTTAGCGAAAGGCTGAAGATAGAACGAGAGTACTTTCGCTATATGGCCGACTTACTGGTAGAAACCTTTAAGATGATCAGCATTAGTGAAAAGGAACTGCGTAGACGTATGCGGATGCTAAATCCCGAGATTGTAGAGCACTATTTTAAACAGGGCAGGAGCATTATAGCAGCAGCGGGGCATTACGGCAACTGGGAAATGTCTGCACTAGCGTTTGGCTTGCTTACCCCAAATAAAACCATTATTGTTTATAAGCCGTTGAACAATCCCATTTTCGACAACTTCCTGAACAAGCAGCGTGCAAGGTTTGGTTCTACAATGGTGTCTATGAAGCAAACATTACGAACCGTGCTTTCGGTAAAAAACGAGCGAACAATAACCGCCCTGGCATCAGACCAAACGCCTGGCATAAACGAAGTAAATTACTTCACCAGTTTTTTAAACCAGCCTACAGCGGTTTTCCTGGGGATAGAGAAGCTTGCAAAAATGACGGATGCTGTGGTGGTATTTTACCGTATAGAACGCATCAGGAGGGGGTATTACACCTTTCAATTCATACCCTTGATAGAGCACCCAAAAGAAACAGCTGAGTACGAGATAACCAACACCCACGTAGGATACCTGGAGCGCCAAATAAATGAAACGCCGCAGTATTGGTTATGGAGCCACAAGCGCTGGAAATTTAAACCCGAGAACTTTAATAAATGAGTAACCTGCCCAAAGTTGCCGTAGTAATACTAAACTGGAACGGACAAAAGTATTTGGAGCAGTTCCTGCCTTCGGTACTGGCATCATCATACCCAAACCTGCAGGTTGTTGTGGGCGATAATGCGTCAACAGATGGGTCTGTAGCCTTCCTTAAAGGCAGGTACCCTGATGTGGCTATTTTAGAGAACAGCGAGAATTACGGCTTTACAGGCGGGTATAACCGTGTACTAAGCGGCGTTGACGCAGATTATTATGTGTTGCTTAACTCTGATGTTGAGGTGGAACCAGGGTGGATAGAACCCGTTATAAAGCTAATGGAAAGTGATGCAGCAATTGCAGCAGCAGGGCCCAAGCTGCGGTCTTACCATCAAAAGAGTTATTTTGAGTATGCGGGTGCAGCCGGAGGCTATATTGACAAGTATGGTTATCCATTCTGCAGAGGACGTATATTCACGGAACTGGAAGAGGATAATGGGCAATATGACAAGCAGGATGAAATCTTTTGGGCATCCGGCGCGGCGCTGTTCATAAAAAAGGTGTACTGGGATGAGGGAGGCGGTTTTGACGAGAGTTTTTTTGCCCACATGGAAGAGATTGACCTTTGCTGGCGGTTAAAGAATATGGGCTATAAAATTGTCTATTGTCCGCAGTCGGTAGTGTACCATGTAGGCGGGGGCACGCTTAACGCCGAGAGCCCTTTTAAAACTTACCTCAATTTCCGTAATAACTTGTTGCTCTTGAAAAATAACCTGCCAGGTAGAAAAGCGTTTAGGATAATATTTATACGTTTCTGGCTGGACCTGCTTGCATTGGTGAAATTTCTAGCAGATGGAAAAGCAAAAAATGCCTGGGCAATTAGTAAGGCGCACAGGAACTTTGTGCGGGGACTTTTTCAATCAAAAAAACTACAACCAAAAGCCATCGCCGTTCCGCAACGTAACCATATCGCATCTCATACCTACAAACGCAGCATTGTGTGGGATTTTTTTGTAGGAAAAAAGAAGAGGTTCAGTGAACTGGATAAGCAGGATTTCAGCTGAGGTGTAACTTCTTTTTATCTAAAACAGCCAACCATCGGATTCTTTTTAATTACCTGATATACCGCTGTCAACATCCTTTCTATCTGCATTAGTATTTGATTTGGCCTTACCGGCAAACAGATCAGTTTGCGTTTCTGTAAGGCGTAAGTGAAGGTCACGCTGCGGAAAAGGTATCTCAATTCCTTCCTGAGCAAAAGTGGCGTAAATATCTGTTAGTATATTACTTTTAAGTGATAGCCACTTGGTAATATCTGCAGCCCAAAACAATAGGCGGAAGTCTACCGAGCTCTCATTAAGATTATGTACAAACACCAGAGGCGCGGGGTTGTCCATAATGTCTTCCCGGCTGCAGAGCAGGTCCGTTAGTACCTGTTTTACCTTTTCAATGTCCGATCCGTACGCTACACCGATGATCAGCTCCACACGGCGGTTGTTGTTGCTCAGCGTCCAGTTAATAACGTGATGTGAAATAAGATCTCCGTTGGGGATAATTACCTCCGCGCCATCGCTGGTGGCTATCTTACTGCTGCGGATGCCAATTTCCATGATGGTACCGCTACGGTTATCCACCTCGATTATGTCGCCTATTTGGATAGGTTTTTCAAATGCCAGGATAAGGCCTGATACCAGGTTATTCACAATGTTCTGCAAGCCAAAACCGATACCTATACCGAAAGCACTAATAATAATGGTGATCTTATCCAGCGGGAAGCCAGATGCGGTTACTGCCAGCAGAAAGCCCACGGCAAAAACAGCGATCTTAATAAGCAGGGTAGAAGTGCGGTTCTTCTTTTTTAGTATGTCTATATCAGTAGCGCTTTTGCCGGCCACTTCATAAAGGTAGCTGATAATTCGGGCAGCTACGGAAGAGAGCCAGATAACTGCAATAAAAATAATGATGCTCTGGAATGTAAATGTGGTATTTGCACCACCCAGGCTGCGTGTTTGCGTTAGAAAGTTCTTGATGTAAGTGAACACCACATCCTCAATACTCAGGTTTTGGGTAAGCATTACCAACCAAAGCACTGCGGCAAGTACCGTTAAAATGCTGCGGAACTTGTTCTGTAGCATCTTGAAGTCGATAAAAGAACTTAGCGAGTTGCTGTTCTTGTTACCCTCTAACTGCAGGAACATGCTTTGCATAATGATCTGCACCAGGTAATACATGCCCAGCGCCAGCCACAGGTTATACACTGCTGTAACGCCAATTATCTTGGATAAGGTGACCCTTCCAAACAGGTTGCAAAGGAATGATGCGGTTAGCAAAATGATAAAGAACCGCAACACCGGTACCGTATAGGGGAGGTAATCCCCGGGTTCCTTTTTCACTACCAGGTAAAAACGGTAGCTAACCACGGCAGTAGCCAAAGCTAACAGTAATACGATTACCCTGTCGGTATCACATACCTCAACAAATAAATTACTGAAGCTATAAACGGCTGTAAGGCAAAACAATATACGCATGAACTTAAACAACTCAGGCGGACAGGTGCGCTTTACCAAAACAAGTATCGAAGCAATAAGGATGGTGAAAAATATCTCTAGCACTACTACCGGTGGATGGTCATAAAAGTTGGGTACAATGGCAAAGGTTACCACAAGGGTTGAGGTGAGCGGCGAGAACGCCACGTATTTAGCATGTTCCAACACAGTGTGCGGGGCGTCCTTCACATGCATCACCTTGCGGGTATTCGTGTAGATCCAGATAAAGAACAGCACAAGTATCATTAGACCTGCAAAGTGGATAAGCGGGTCGCGGCCTACAAAGAAGTTAAGCAGCCGGCTGTTCATGTTTATCGTTTTTGATAACGCCGACGGGAAATCCGTTTCGGTATTGTCGCCCATGTGCCAGATGCTGTTGTCCTCGTCGGACAAGGCCTGTACGCTGAACTCTCGTATCTTAAGATCTATCTGGTCACGAAGGTCTATGAGCGAAATGTATACCGATGCCACCCGGTTCTGCAATAAACCTACTTTAAGCAGAAGCTTTTTGTTAATGGTATCCAGCCGTTTATGTTTAGAATCGATGGCTATTTTCTGCACCAGAAAGGATGTACGCAGGCTGCTATCTGCCGGCACAATGCGCAGGCCAGAGTCTTTGCTCATGGCCGAAAGCTCACTCTGGTTCTGTTGCAATTTGGCGTTGATGTCGCTTAGTCGCTCCTGCCATATATCCAGCTGAGTGTCGCTGCGCGTAAGTATATCGCGAATGGCGTAGAGGTAACGCAGGGTACTGCTCCTGTCGTTGTCTATAAGCGTCTTTATAAGCCCTACACGGCGTTCAAAGGATGGCAGGCCTGTACTGATGTCGGCTGTATCGATATTGCGCGACAGGCTTGTTTTTATCTGGTTGAACGAACTGGTATAGTATTCTATTTTTTGTAGCAGCGTGTTAATAGTGGTATCCGACTTCTTAAACGACCTCATCATCGAATCGCGGCGCAGGATAGATTGTCGCAACGAGTCGCGCACGCTCAGCTTACGTTCCTTTTTAGATGATTGTGCTACACAATCAATTGTGAATAAACCTAGTATAAGCAGTAACGGAGCAAATATTTTAACTACCCGATTCATTGTGAGGTATAAAAATGCTTATGATTTAAATAGATTAATCGCAATAACACCGGATTTATTGTCAGGTTTTGGTTAGTACGCAAACTACAGCTCAATTAAAAAGCTTTCTATCCCCAACTGGTATGAGTTCATGCCGAAGCCCGCTATGACACCTTTGCAGCTGGCAGCCAGCATAGAGGTGTGCCTAAACTCCTCACGCTTGTAAACATTGGAGATGTGTACCTCTATAACAGGGGTGTTAATTGCCGCAATAGCATCTGCTATAGCAATGGAAGTATGGGTGTAGGCTCCGGCGTTCAAAACAATTCCGTCGTAGGTAAAACCTATCTCGTGCAGTTTGTTTATAATTTCGCCTTCAACGTTGCTCTGGTAGTAATCTATAGTTAAATCGGTGAAGCGCTGCCTTAAGGTTTGCAGGTAGGTTTCAAAATCGGTATTGCCGTAAATAGATTTTTCCCGAACACCAAGGAGATTTAAATTAGGGCCGTTGATAATTTGTATCTTCATTTGCTCAAACTTAAATATAAAACGCTAAAACAAAAATCAATTGAACAGAGCTTCAGCAACAAAAAGCTTTAAGGCTTACCTCAAACTGGAACGCTCTTTATCAGCGAACTCTATAGATGCATATACTAAAGATATAGATAAACTTTATCAGTATTCTGAATTACAGGTAGATAAGAAATCACCTACAGATTTTTCTTTAACAGATCTAAGGGATTTCATCGCTTGGGTAAACGAGTTGGGTATGATCCCGAGCACACAATCGCGCATTATTTCGGGTATCAAAGCATTCTATAAATTCCTGCTGATGGAAGACCATATCAAGTCAGACCCATCTGAATTGCTGGAAACACCCAGGATAACCCGCAAGCTGCCGGATACATTAAGCGTACAAGAAATTGATCAAATGATTTCCGCTATAGACCTTTCCAAACCTGAAGGCACCCGCAACAAAGCGATGCTGGAGGTATTGTATGGGTGCGGCCTGCGCGTGTCTGAACTGACAGAGCTTAAGCTGTCTAACCTACATCTTGAAATAGAATTTATCAAGGTCACCGGAAAGGGAAGCAAAGAGCGCCTGGTACCTATAGGCAGTGCGGCTGTTAAGGCTTTAAAGTTATGGATAGAGCTGGTGCGGGTACATGTCCCTGTACAAAAGGGTGAAGAGGATATGGTCTTTTTGAATCGGCGGGGTAAGCGGCTGTCGCGGGTATATGTGTTCCTGTTGATAAAAGAACTTGCCGCAACGTTAGGTTTAAAGAAGACCATTAGTCCGCATACGTTCCGGCACTCGTTTGCAACCCACCTGGTTGAGGGAGGCGCAGACCTGCGTGCGGTGCAGGAGATGCTTGGTCACGAAAGCATCACCACAACGGAGATCTATACACATTTAGACAGGAGCTATTTGAAAAGCGTAATAACCGAATTTCATCCCCGGTCTACTAAGCCTTAAGCGGCGCTGTAGCTCTGATCATTCTGTCGCGCAGACTCATATCTTGCCTTAACTGTATGTCTGTAAATTGCTTTGTATTGAGCAGCTTAACTGTTTCTTTCCCGTAACTTTCATTTATCTCAAAGAAAAGATATCCGCCAGGATTTAACTTTTCTGCAGCAATATCCGCTATGGCACGATAAAACAGCAGCGGATCATCCTGCGGTACAAATAAAGCCGTATGCGGTTCAAAGTTGTTTACGTTGGTGTGCATCAAAGCTTTGTCAGCAGGCGTTACATAGGGCGGGTTGGACGCTATAACATCAAACGTATCAAGTTGCGAGGTTACCGATGTATCAAGAACGTCGGCGTTGATAAAGTTAATCTCCGCATTGTTCATAACTGCGTTTCGTTCGGCAGTTTTCAAGGCTTCGGTGGAAATGTCAATGGCGCTTACAGCAGCGTTAACCAGGTTGTTTTTAAGACTGACGGCAATGCAGCCGCTGCCTGTGCCAATGTCCAGCAAATGAATTGAGGTTGGGCTTTGCGGTGGTTTCCTGCAGGTCTCTAAAATCCACTCAACAAGTTCTTCAGTTTCGGGGCGGGGGATGAGTACAGATGGATTTACCAAAAAGGATATCCCATAAAACTCTGTACTACCAAGTATATATTGCACCGGTTTACCTGTTTTAAGTTCGCCGAGTATTTTAGGTAGTCGCTCTTCAACATCGGCGGGCACGTTGTCATCAGGAAAAGCTTTTATTTTTGCACGTGAATAGCCGGTTAATTCGCCAATCGTCAGCATAGCTATCGCTTCACTTTCAGTCGGGCCATACAAATCGTCAAGGGCGTTGTGAAAGCTGGTGAAAACCTGTTTTATGCTTTGCATAGCGCTGCTTATGCCTCCTTGTCAAATAACGCCAATACTTCGTTCCAGTTGTTTACACGCACGTGGTTGCTATAGCTTACGTTATGAAATGCATGAAACATAATGGTTTTACCTTTAAAGTTATCAAGGTTTCTAAGGTGATCATCTATCATGTAGTCCGTATTGATAATGCTTTTATCGCCACAAAAGATAATGTTGCGCCAGCTGATAAATGGAAAGTGTTCATTCAGCCAGGCAAGTTTTTCACCAAGACTAAGCGGGAACTCCATCGCTGCGGAAACAATGTACACCTCGTACTTTTCATTTAGTTTTTGCAAAGCTTCTACAGCACCATCCATAACCTTCAAGGTACGGAAGAAATTTGGCGAAAGCACCATTTTGCGTGCAAGCCCTGCTTCAGGGAAAAGCGTGTCATCACTTTTTCCCACCAGATCCTCCTTGGTCAGCAACACGCCATAGTCGCGATGATACCAATCAACAAACTGTTGTTCTACATCGGCAATCACGCCGTCCATATCTATAGCTATCGATTTTTTCATAATGAAATACTTACTGAACAGGTGAAAACGCAGATGAAACCAACTAAAACGATAGTTCTTGCATGTTATTGCTGTTGTTGAGGGCGAAAATACATCTAAAAAAAATAAAGTTTCAGACGAGTATTTAACTAAAATATTAGTTGTTAGAGGTCGTTAAAGACGAAACTTAAAACCAATAACATGAAAAAAACACTCTTTACAGTAATCGCATTTATTTTATTTACAGGTTGTGCCTTTGCGCAAACAGACAAGGGTAACAGCACTCTGGGCATCAATCTTCAGTTTTACAGAGCAACCACCAACAACAACATCTTTGATCAGGCATCGGGAACTATGTACACTCAGGATCAAAAAAACACCAACTTTTACATTGGCCCCAATTTTAGCACATTCTTGAGCAACAATCTCGATCTGGGTGTGGGACTGCAATACGGCTTAACTAAGATTAATAATGTCGGAACGGCCTACTACACTCAAAAACAAACAAATTACAACTACGGAGCCAGTATTTATCTGCGCAAGTATGTTATGTACGAAAGTAAAATAGGGATACGCACTGGTCCATATTTCACTTACAACCGCAATAGTTCAACCGTTACCAACTTGAGCGGCGGAAGCGGTATGGAGACTAAAACTACTGGCAACTCATATACTGGTGGATTAAATCTCGATCTCTTGTTTTACCCAACTAAAAAACTGGGGGTAGCACTTATGCTTGCCAATTTAAATTACCAGCACTATAATGCCGACAGCGGCGTCGCGGGCAACAGCGACGGAGATGGCGTAAACTTTAACTTTATTAATAATGGCTTAGGCGTATCTGTGTTTTACACTTTTGGCAAATAAATAGCTTAGGCTCTAAAATTAAATGGCGACGGGTTAAACCGCCGCCATTTGATTTTAAATATCAGGTGATAACAATAATTATTTGTGAGAGGCCTTTACTTTCTCAAAATATTGCAGCAGCTTATCCATGTTTTTAAGGCCGAATTTACCTGCCCGTATCTGCTCTACCACTTCAGGCTCGTCGCCCATAGCTTCGCTCATTACGTCAACAAAATTTTCATTAGTAATGTGCTGCATGGTCGCGGTGTTACTGCCGTAGTAATAAGTGGCTTTTTGTTTGCCGCCACCGCCATTGCCGCCGCCGAGCGATATACCTAATCCACCTCCATACGATGTGCCGTAGCCACCGCCGGTACTCAAGCCAAACCCCGGGGAAACATGTATGCCGCCACCGCCACCACCGCTGCCGGCCCCACGAGTAACATAAATCTTGGTATCGCTGTCCACAGCCACACGCACGAAATCGTACTCTTTTTTGGCCCAAGTTTCGTTACCCGGCGCATGTGCCACCACAAAGCTGTCCTTACCAATTACAAATGATTGCAGGTCGCTGGTGCTAAGCTTATAAGGATTGGTTTTCTCGCCATCCTTAAACTCAATAAAACCTTCGTTCTTTATAGGTCCGCTGCCGCCTGGGTTCTGGTAAATAAAACCGTCCGACCGGTTGCCTTTTGCATCGGTGAAGTGGCCGGGAAGCCATTTTTGAGCAAGCGCAGATGTGGCTGATGCGGAAGACATCAACAAAACTATTCCGAATATTACTTTGCTGTGCATATGTATGTTGTCTGCTTCAATTAACGCAAAGTACAACTGTTTATTTCTGGGTTTGATTGTAACACCAAAAAGACAAACAAACAATCATACTTTTCGCTCAAGATTTAGATATTTGATGTTCAAAAATAATAGAAATAACGCAATATGATGACTGTTGATCTGCGCAGCGATACCGTTACTAAGCCCACACCCGGTATGCTGGAAGCCATGTGGAGCGCGAAGGTTGGTGACGACGTTTTTGGTGAAGATGAAACTGTAAATGCGCTGGAGCAAAAGGCCGCGGAGATGTTCGGTATGGAAGCGGCGATTTTTTGCCCTTCGGGTACCATGACCAACCAGATAGCGATTAAATGTTTTACCAATCCGCTGGACGAACTTATTGCCGACCAAACCGCTCACGTGTACCGTTACGAGGGTGGAGGCATAGCGTTCAATTCGGCCGTTTCTACCCGGTTGCTTAATGGCTACAGGGGTATTATCACTGCAGAAATGATAGAGCCCGAGATTAACTCGCAAAACATACACTACCCTAATACAAGCCTTGTGGTGCTGGAAAATACAGTGAATAAAGGCGGGGGCAGCTGTTACACATTGGACCAGATAAAACCCATAGCGCAGCTTTGCCATGATCGTGATCTGAAGTTGCACCTGGATGGCGCACGTATATTCAATGCCCTGGCCCACACTGGCGACAAGGCCAGTGATTACGGTAAGTACTTCAATGGTATATCTGTTTGTTTGTCTAAAGGCTTGGGCGCTCCCGTAGGCTCAGTATTTTTAGCTGATAAAAAGACCATTGCTTATGCGCGGCGAATACGCAAGGTGTTGGGCGGAGGTATGCGGCAGGCAGGCTTTTTAGCTGCTGCAGCTATTTACGCGTTAGACCATCATGTGGAGCGTTTAAAGATAGACCACAAACATGCGCAAATAATAGGTGAGGAGCTGAGTAAACAAAGTTGGGTAACTAATGTGGTACCGGTCGAAACTAATATTGTTTTGTTTGATACCGCAGCGCCTGCTGAGGGTATATTAGCTAAATTGGAAGCCAAAGGAATAAAGGCCAACACCACAGATACGCACCGCATACGTTTTGTAACCCACCTGGATGTCCACCCTGATCAGGTAGAATACGTGATCTCGCAATTAGCGGGCATATAAGACTGGTTCAAATCACAAGAAGTCCGGACTTGAAAGCTGCAACTTTCATCCGGGCTTTTCATTTGCTATCGGGCTGATGGCTCCACAGCCATACCATGCCATCTTCTTCGTCTTCAAAACTGCTTGTAAATGCAAAACCGTTCTTCTTTAGAATGCGTGATGAATAGTTATCCTGCGCAAGCGTGTGTGCTATAATGCTTACCGAAGGATCTGTAAGTAAAGCAAGTTCAACAAGTTTTTGGCAAATGCGGGTGCCTACGCCTTTTTGCTGATGCGTAGGGAAGGTACCGTAAGCAATTTCAACGCGGCCGTTTACAGGTGGCCCTTTGTAGCCGGCGCAACCAATTAGCTCTCCATTTTCGGTAGCATAATAGCATATCCAGGGCGGTGTAAAGCCAGATCGCGAGTAGAAATTAATAGATTCCTGCAACGATTCTGCACATTCAGGATAATTCAGTAAGCCGGCGTTTGCCTCTATTGTGAGTGCTACTGGGATAAATTGCATTCGGGGTGTTGATGTTACTAAAGATAGTGTAAATACATCACCTACACAAAGTATTAATAAGCGTCAAAGGAGTACGTAAGCCAGTAAAACTTATAACGTTATCAGATGTTGTAAACTCCAGATGAATCGTCTTCTCAAAAAGTTAGAAAAAATTGGCCGCGACCCAAAGATCACCGCGAAAGCGGTAGGCCTGCGTTATGTTTCAGATTCGACACCTGGTTATACCCGAAAGAAATCAGGCAAAGGCTGGAGTTATTACGATTCCCAGGGTGATTTAGTAAAAGATAAAGAAATCATCCAACGTTTTAACAAGCTGGTGATCCCGCCGGCATATACCAGCGTTTGGATATCTCCTTACGAGAACGGGCACCTGCAGTTTACCGGCACAGATGCGGCCGGCCGTAAACAATATCGGTATCACCCATATTGGAACAAAATTCGCAACCAAAGTAAATACCACCGTTTGCAAACGTTCGCCGCACATCTGCCGGCTATCCGCCAGCAGGTCGATCATGACCTTGCCCGCCGCAATCTTGATCATGAAAAGGTTGTAGCACTTGTTGTGAGGCTAATGGAGCTCACGAGCATACGCGTAGGTAACGAATCTTATAAAAAGCTGTACGGATCTTTCGGGCTCACCACGCTGATGGATAAGCACGTTAAGATCGAAGGCTCACAGATCAACTTTGAATTTAAGGGTAAGAAGGGCGTCTTCCACAAAATAGCGCTGCAAAGTAAAAAGCTGGCCAAGCTGGTGAAACAATGCAGGGACATCCCTGGCAAGGAGCTTTTTCAGTACTATAATGAAGAGGGGCAACGCTGCACAATTGGTTCTGGCGACATCAACCACTATTTAAAAGAGATCACCGGTGAAGATTTTACCGCAAAGGATTTCCGTACATGGGCGGGCAGCGTTAGCGCGTTATATGCATTTAAATCAGTTGGTGAATATAACAACCAGTCGGAATGCCGCAAGAAGATCGTAAGCGTTCTGGACGAAGTTGCTATAAACCTGGGCAATACGCGTACGGTTTGCAAGAAATACTATGTGCATCCTACGGTAATAAAAAGCTACGAAGAAGGTACACTATTTAAGTACATCAGTGAGCTTGATGAGGAAAAGGATGTAAAAGCATCAGAGCTGAATACGGCGGAAAAAGCCCTGCTCAACATCTTAGAGAATGAGAAACTTGCCGAGGCGAGTTAAATTCTATTCCGTATTCCTGTAAACAATATTTACTTTTGGCTAATGGTTAAAGTAGCTTTAGAAGGAGCGGAGTTTTTCGCGTACCACGGCTTTTACCCCGAAGAGCAGCTTTTGGGGACCCGCTTCATTGTTGATATCGATGTGGTATTTGATAATGCTTATGATTTCAATGACGATAAAATAGCCAACACCGTCAATTACGAGGAGCTTTACAATCTCGCTAAAGCCGAAATGGCGCATACCCGTAAGCTCATAGAAACAGTTGCGCAATCCATCATCGATGCCGTTATCGCACGGCACAATTTTGTGAAAACATCATCTGTTACTATCAGAAAAGCAAACCCGGCCCTTGGTGGTCCGGTAAAGAACTCCGTGGTGACTATCAGCTACGCGAAATAGTTTACAAGTACATGATCTACAATAAAATAACTGAACAGCTACTGCAGGAAATAACAGCAATTGTTGGTGCAGATGCTGTGCTCACCTCTGAGGCAGAGATACAGGATTACAGCCACGATGAGACTGAGGACCTGATTTATTTCCCGGAAGTAGTGGTAAAGCCTAAAACGGTGGAAGCAGTATCTGCTTTGATGCGGCTTTGTAACGACAACCTTATCCCGGTAACGCCCCGCGGAGCCGGTACGGGCCTGGCAGGCGGCGCGTTGGCGGTTAACGGCGGTTTGCTGATCTCAATGGAGCGGTTCAATAAGATTATTGATATTGATGAAGCTAACCTGCAGGCTATTGTAGAGCCAGGTGTAATTACAGAAATTTTTATAAATGCGGCTGCCGAAAAAGGCCTGCTGTACCCGGTGGACCCCGCAAGCAAGGGCAGTTGCTTTATTGGCGGCAACGTTGCCAACTGTAGTGGCGGACCCAGGGTTGTAAAATATGGTACCATCCGCGAGTATATGCTAAACCTGGAGGTAGTGCTGCCGAACGGAGATGTTATCTGGACAGGTGCCAACACGCTTAAATATGCATCTGGTTATAACCTCACCCAGCTGCTGATAGGCAGCGAAGGTACTTTAGGCATAGTGACTAAAATAGTAACTAAACTGATACCAAAACCAACTCAGGATGCACTGATGCTGGCGTCGTTCGCCACTAACGAAGATGCCTGTGCGGCTGTTTCAGCCATATTCAGGGCAGGTATAGTTCCATCTGCACTGGAGTTTATGGAACGTCGTGGGATAGAGTGGGTGATAGAACATGACGGGCTCACGTTCGACCTGAAGGATGGTGTGGAAGCTTTCTTGCTGATAGAAGCTGACGGCTCCGACCTAGACTCAATCTTTGCAGATTGCGAAAAGATAAACGGTGTGTTGGAGCAGTACAATTGCCAGGATGTACTTTTTGCCGATTCATCCGCGCAAAAAGAAGAACTATGGCGCATCAGGCGTACCATGGCAGTCTCAGTAAAGTCTAACTCGGTTTATAAGGAGGAAGATACGGTTGTACCCCGCGCCGCCTTGCCAAAGCTCATCAACGGCATAAAGGCTATAGGTAGTAAATACGGGTTCTCATCAGTTTGCTATGGTCACGCCGGCGATGGTAACCTGCACGTAAACATCATTAAAGCAGGTATGTGCGATGAAGACTGGAACAGTAAGCTTAAAGATGGTATTACCGAAATATTCGAGCTAACGGTAGCTCTCGGCGGAACACTCTCAGGAGAGCACGGCATCGGCCTGGTTCAAAAAGATTTTATGCCCCTTAAGTACTCGCCGGTACACTTTGCCATATGGAAAGGAATCAAAAGCGTTTTTGATCCAAATGGGATTTTAAATCCCGGAAAGATATTTTAAGCAGATTAATTCGTATTCAGGATCAATCTGGGCTCATCATAGGCTATCATCTTGCTCCGGCCATCTTTAGGAATTGGAACAGATTTGTTTGCCGAGTAATCATAACTAATGCAGACTGTTTTACAAGTAGTGCATATCTCTTCGCCATCATCAGTAACCTTAACTAAAACGTGCATAACATCAAAGCTGCTGTTACCTATACGCACCACTCTTACGTAGCACATTATCTTATCTTCAATAGTTACGGGCTTTAAGTAGTTGATTTCCGATCTGCCTACAATTATCCCGGTAGTTTTGGTGTCCCAACCTGCCACATTCCTGAAATAGCTGATACGTGCCACCTCAAAATAGGTAAGATATATGGCGTTGTTAACGTGACCTACAGAATCAATATCCGAAAACCGGATGTGAATAGGAGTTTTGTACTTGTAATCTGATAGTTTTTCAGCCATTTTAAGACACTTTGTCTGTAGGTGTGATTTATTCCGGACACATTGGCGTGAATTGCTTCACTAAATGCCATTGGTATATCGCTTGATATAATGGTTACGAAGTTAATAAAACAAAAACTCAGGAGGATATAAAAATGACACTAGTAAAATTCAACAACGGTTTAAAAAGCAATACTAATCCGTTTTTCACAGATGTATTCGAATCATTTTTAAACGATTCTTTCATTAGCGACAAACTGGTTACCCGCGTTCCTGCTGTTAACATCGCAGAAAACGATGGTGAGTTCCATATTGAACTGGCGGTACCAGGCTTAAAGAAAGAAGATTTCAAAATTAGCCTTGACAAAAATGTGTTAAGCATTTCAGCTGAAAAGAAGTCTGAAAACAACGAAGAAACTAAAAAGTACAGCAAACGCGAATACAGCTACAACTCGTTTGTACGCTCATTCACTTTGCCAGAAACAGCCGATTATTCAAAAATAGAAGCTGACTATACCGACGGTATATTAAAGCTTACCGTTGCAAAAAGAGAAGAAGCTAAATTTCAGTCACGCGAAATAGCTATTAAATAATTAAAGTGTGTTTTCATAAGTTTGGTTTAGTTGAAGGCCGCCCAGCAATGGGCGGTTTTTTTTTGGAACTATTTGAAAATTTTCGTGTTGAGTACCATATAACCAGCATGTATGAAGAAATCACAATTAGTATTTTTAGCGGCAGGACTGTTGTTTTTTGCCGCTTGCAAAGGCTCCGGTAGCTCAGCCGACAAGAAAGACAGTTTATCAACTTCCGAAAGCCAGACCAAGCCTGTAAATGGTGCGGCAGACACAAACGTTGTGTCAACAACTCAGTATCAGATTACCAAGCCGGAAGGTTGGAAAAAGTCAGAGAGAACCGCCGGTAAATTTACCCTACTGATCATTGCAGGTCCAAAAGATGGTGATTTTTCGCCAAATATGAATGTCCTGGCAGATGATATGAAAGGAAAAACGATGGCCGAATATATCGACTTTAACTTAAAGCAGATGGAAGCCATGAAGATACAGAACCTGAAAACTGAAGATATAGAGGCAGCTGGTTTAAAAGGTAAAAAGCTAACTTACTCTTATCAATATGGAGGCCGCGACATTGCGATTAACTCGTACATACTTCCCAAAGACAACACAGCATATGTACTGACCGCTTCTTCGCTTACATCTCAGGTTGGTAAGTATCAGCCACTTTTTGAATCAGCAGTTCAAAGCTTTAAGCTATTATAATAAAGCTGGCAGTGTCTCCGGCAATTAAGGGACACCGCCAGTATTTACTACTAAGCTCTCATATTAATATATTGCAGCGGCTGGCCAAAATCTTCTGTACGGCACAAGCTTATTACAGCCTGTAAATCGTCAATTTTTTTAGCTGTAACACGTACCTGGTCGTTCATGATAGAAGCTTCAACTTTAAGTTTACTGTCCTTTATCTTTTTAACAACTTTCTTTGCAACTTCCTTATCAATACCTTCTTTAACCTTGATCTCCTTACGTATCATGTTGCCTGACGCATATTCCTCTTTTCCAAAATCCAGCGCTTTCGGGTCAAGTCCTTGTTTCATCATTCGGCTGATGATAGAGTCCTGAATAGCTTTAAGGCGCATATCATTTTCGGTAACTACGGTAAGCTCATTTGTTTTCTTGTCCAGCTCTATCGAGCTTTTAGAACCGTTAAAGTCGTAACGATTCAATATTTCCTTTTTAGCGGTGTTAATTGCGTTATCAAGCGTTTGTCCGTCTATCTTGCTTACAATGTCAAATGATGGCATAACTGGTGGTTTTTGTGCAAAGCTAATGTAAGTTTTGTATTCCACCATAAACTATAGTACGGGTAAATGGTTTACCTGCTTTACACACGTTACAATTTCTTAATATTACCTTAATAAATAAATAAGCAGATTTGTGCTTTATGGATACTAAAAACCTTCCACTTGTAAATAGGGAAATAAGCTGGCTATACTTCAACGACCGGGTGTTGCAGGAAGCTGCCGACCCAACAGTACCGCTTATAGAACGTGTGAAGTTTTTAGCTATTTTCTCTTCTAATCTTGATGAGTTTTACCGCGTACGTGTAGCCACGCTTAGCCGCCTGGCCAACCTCAATGAAAAAGCAAAAGAAATATTAGGTTACAACCCTAAAAAATTGCTTAGTCAGATTAAAAACATAGTAATAAAGCAGGAAAAGAAGTTTAACAACTTATATGAGAATATCATAGTTAAAGAACTTGCCGAAGAAAGAATATTCCTGTTAAATGACAAGCAACTGAATGTTATCCGCGGTGAGTTTGTGAAGGAGTTTTTTAGGGATAAACTACTCTCAACACTTGTTCCGATTATGCTGGATGATGAGTTACCATTTCCTGAACTACGCGACCGCGCCATTTATTTTTTTGTAAAACTTACCCGCGGACGTAAATGCCGCTATGCGCTGATAGAGATACCCGACAATCTTTCACGGTTTTTGGTTCTACCAGACACCAATAAGCTGAAATTTATCATCCTGCTGGACGACATCATCAGGTATAGCCTCGAAGATATATTTTTCATTTTTGAGCACGACAGCATAGAGGCATATTCGATACAGCTTACCCGTGATGCCGAACTTGACCTGGATAAAGAAGTTAGCGAGAAGTTTATTGATTCGCTTGCAAAAAGCCTGCAGAAACGACGTAAAGGCAAACCTATGCGGTTACTTTACGATACTGCAATACCGCCTGATATGTTATCTTATCTGGTAAAAAAAATGAGATTGCAGGGCGAAAATCTTATTCCCGGAAACAGGTACCACAATTTTAAAAATTTTATCAACTTCCCCAACGTAGGTCGTCCGGAGCTAGAATATTCCAAAACACGCCCGTTGCCGGTGGATGGATTGATGTTTGGCAAAAGCCTTATGAGCATGGTGGCCAAACGCGACTACCTCATCAGCACACCATACCAGTCTTTTGATTACATTATACATTTCCTTCGTGAAGCGGCTATCGATCCAAAGGTTAAGGAGATCAGCATAACGGTTTACCGGCTGGCAGAGAACTCAAAAATTATTTACGCGCTGATAAATGCTGCCAAGAACGGAAAAAAGGTAAACTGCCTGGTAGAGCTGCGCGCCCGGTTTGACGAACAGAACAACATTTATTGGAGCAACAGGCTGGAAGAAGAGGGGGTAAATGTATTGTATGGTATAGACGGGTATAAAGTGCACTCTAAAATATGCTTGGTACAGCGGATGGAAAAAGGCAAACCGGCTTATTACGGTTGTTTGTCTACCGGGAACTTTAACGAAAAAACTGCGCGCATCTACGCGGATCATACGCTGCTTACATCAAACAAAAAGATCACGGCAGATATGGTAGCTGTGTTTAGGGCATTAAACAAGCTCACCCTCCCTAAAGATCTTAAAAGCCTGATTGTATCACCGATTGACTCACGACCTGCAATTTACAGGTTGATAGACACGGAGATTAGAAACGCAAAAGCAGGTAAAAAGGCATACATGATTTTTAAGATGAATAGCCTTGCCGATGAGCAAATGATAGCTAAGCTTTATCAGGCCAGCAATGCAGGGGTGAAAATAAAAATGATCGTTCGCGGAATGTGCTGCCTTATTCCCGGAGTAAAAGGATTTAGTGAGAACATTGAAGTAATAAGCATTGTAGATAAATTTCTGGAACACGCTCGTGTGCACATTTACTGCAACGGAGGAGATGAACTGATTTACCTTACCTCGGCCGACTTCATGACCCGTAACATAGACAACCGTGTAGAGGTTGGTTTCCCTATTTACGATCCAACGTTAAAGAAAGAGGTGCGCGACATAATAGATATACAACTGCGCGACAATACCAAGGCCAGGGAACTTACCGGAACCAGCGCTAATAAATATCACAAAACTAATGCAGAGGCCCTTACAAGGTCGCAAATAGATATATACAATTACCTGAAACTTAAAAACGCAACAACTTGAAATACGCTGCAATTGACATAGGATCTAACGCGGTTAGGCTGCTGATAGCAAATATTATAGAGAACAACGGTTCGTACTCGTTTAAAAAGAACACCCTGGTACGTGTGCCGGTGCGCCTTGGTGATGACGCATTTTTGAATGGCCGCATTTCGGTAAAGAAAGCCGATGACCTGGTAAAGACCATGCAGGCGTTTGCAAACTTAATGGACGTTTTTAAAGTGGAGCACTACATGGCTTGCGCAACGTCCGCCATGAGAGAAGCAGGTAATGGAAGTGAGGTTGTAGACAGAATAAAGGAGGAGAGTGGAATAGGGATAGAGATTGTTGAAGGGGAGAAGGAAGCCAGAATTATATCTGCCAGCCATGCAGAAGTAAATATTGATAAGGATAAAACATACCTGTATATAGATGTAGGCGGTGGCAGTACCGAATTATCGCTGTTCTCCAAAGGGGAGCTGCTTGCTTCTCAATCATTCAATTTAGGAACCATTCGTATACTGGACAACCAGGATAAAGAAGAGACCTGGAATGAAATGCGCGAGTTTTTACGAGAACACACACGTCATCACAGGAACATTTTTGGCATAGGTACAGGTGGCAACATCAACAAGCTTTACAAGTTATCCGGCGAGAAAGATGATGCGCCGCTTACTTATCTTAAACTGAAGTCGCTATACAATTATCTTGATTCATTTTCGATGAAGGACCGCATCAACGTATTAGGGCTTAACCAGGACCGTGCGGATGTTATAATACCGGCTTGCGAGATTTACCTAACTGTACTTAAATGCGCTAATATAAAGAATATGTATGTGCCAACAGTGGGTATGGTAGATGGAATTATACAGACTTTGATTGAAAAAAATTTAAGTACAAAAGCTTAAAAATTTTTTAACAAATAGTTTATAAATACAAAAACTGTTTTTATATTTGTTGTGCCCGCTCAAAGGGCATGTTTTTCATAGGTAGATGTAGGGTCGAGTACGAGTTATTCGACCCTTTTTTGTGCACTAACTTTTCTTCCGTACGTTTGTTGCCAAGATGATGAGAAAAATTGTAGTTGCAGTTACCGGTGCCAGTGGATCTATTTATGCTAAATTGTTGTTAGACAAGCTGCAGCAGCTACACCAACAGGTGGCAGAAGTGGGTGTAGTAATGTCTGATAATGCAAAGCAGGTGTGGGAGTTTGAATTAGATAATACCGCTTACAGCAATTACCCCTTTAAATTCTATGCCAAGAGCGACTTTATGGCTCCGTTTGCCTCCGGCTCGGCAAGATTTGACACTATGGTCGTAGTTCCATGCTCTATGGGAACACTGGGCCGCATCGCCTCAGGCGTGTCGGACGACCTGATAACCAGGGCAGCCGACGTAATTCTGAAAGAACGCAGGCGTTTGATACTGGTTGCACGAGATACCCCTCTCAATCTCATCCATATACGAAACATGCAAACGGTGACAGAAGCCGGCGGTATAATTTGCCCGGCTGTACCATCATACTACAGCAAACCCAAGACCATAGAAGATGTCGCGCTCACCGTTGTAAATCGTGTAATCGATCTTATTGGTCTGGAAAATGACAGTTACCGCTGGAGCGAAGATAACTAAGCACAGATGCTCGACGGGTAGTAAGCTGTTTGATCTTGAAGAACCGATTGTTGAAGCAAAGTCGCTTTTGGCTTTGGTCTTTAAGCTTTCAGCACAAATACTTATCTTTGCGGCCTGAAAATGAACAAGAAGGTTGCTTTTTATACACTTGGCTGCAAGCTAAATTACTCTGAGACATCGTCTATCGGGCGCATGTTTAACGAGGCTGGCTTTCAAACAGTTGATTTTACTAATACCCCGGATGTTTATGTTATAAACACCTGTTCTGTAACCGAAAATGCTGACAAGAAATGCAGGAAGATTGTTAAAGAAGCGCTTAAAATATCCCCTAATGCACATGTGACCATTGTGGGTTGCTATGCCCAATTGAAACCTGCCGAAATATCAAATATACCCGGTGTAGATATGGTATTGGGTGCTGCAGAAAAGTTCAGGATAGTAGAGTTTCTTACCGACTTAACTAAGAATCCTAAAACAGTTGTTTACAATCAGCCGGTAACACAAGCCAATGAATTTATTCCATCCTTTTCTATTGGCGACCGTACACGTACCTTCTTAAAAGTGCAGGATGGCTGCGACTATAGCTGTTCTTTTTGCACTATACCTTTAGCACGTGGCGCAAGCCGCAGCGATACCATTGAGCATGCTGTAGCGCAAGCTTATGAAATTGCAGCTTCTGGGGTGAAGGAGATTGTTTTGACCGGAGTTAACCTGGGAGATTTTGGTATCCGCAATGGCAACCGTGAAGACCGTTTTTTTGATCTCGTAAAAGCCCTTGACGAGGTTGAAGGCATAGACCGCATTCGTATATCATCAATAGAACCAAACCTGCTTAGCGACGAGATAATAGAGTTTGTATCAACGTCAAAAAAGTTTGTGCCTCACTTTCATATTCCGCTTCAATCCGGGTCAGACAAGATCTTGGGCCTTATGCGCAGGCGTTACAAAAGAGAGCTGTACGCAAGCCGTGTAGCGAAGATAAAAAAAGTAATGCCGGATTGCTGTATTGGTGTGGATGTTATTGTGGGTTTCCCCGGCGAAACAAGAGAGGACTTTGTAGATACTTACAACTTCCTTAACAACTTAGATGTATCCTATCTGCACGTTTTTACTTACTCTGAAAGAGACAATACACTTGCTGCCGGGATGACTGGTACAGTGCCGGGATCAACCCGTGCCGACAGAAGCAAAATGCTGCACATCCTGAGCGATAAGAAACGCCGCGCGTTCTATGAAGGCCAGCTCAATAAAAGCGATGAAGTGCTTTTTGAAGGCGACATAAAGGACGGCTTTATGCATGGCTTTACACGCAACTATGTAAAGGTAAAAGCCAAGTACGATCCTGTACTGGTTAACGAACTTAAGACAGTTCACTTAACGCAAATATCACCCGACGGTGATGTTGAAATAACCGAAAGCGCGGAAATATTAGCGCATTAAAACTATATTCGCCGTTATAATTACCTGCTATGTTTCCAACGCTCACCTCGCTTATAGAATATCTAACCGGCCTGCACTTACCGCTTCCTATACAAACATTTGGGTTTTTTGTAGCTATTGCCTTTATGGGTGCTTATTGGGCCTTTACACAGGAGTTTAAACGCAAAGAAGAAGCAGGATACATTCGCACATTTAAAAAGACCATTACTGTAGGCGCTCCCGTATCTGCCGCAGAACTGATAGGCAATGGTTTGTTCGGCTTTATATTTGGTTATAAAGTTGTAGATGCCGCCTTACACTACAACGAAATGATCAACGATTCGCAGGCGTTTCTGTTGTCTCTTCGCGGTAACTGGATAGGGGGCATTTTACTTGGTGCGGGTATGGCGTATTGGGCTTATTACGAAAACAAGAAACAAGTATTGCCTAAGCCGGAACAGCAGGAGGTTACCGTTCATCCATATGAACTGATGGGCAACATTTTGCTATGGGCAGCTATCTGGGGGTTTGCGGGTGCGAAATTGTTTAACGCGCTCGAGAACTGGGGCGAGTTTATGCGCGACCCTGTCGGCATGCTTATCGGTTTTAGTGGTTTAACTTTCTACGGCGGACTGATCTGCGGCGGTGCTGCAGTATTATATATAGCTAATAAGCATGGTGTAAGGCCTTTGGATATGCTTGATATTGGCGCTGCAGGTATGATGCTTGCTTACGGCCTTGGCCGTATTGGCTGCCAAATGGCCGGCGACGGAGATTGGGGCATACCTAACCTTAAACCAAAACCAAGCTGGTTTAGCTGGGCGCCCGACTGGATGTGGTCATTCAGCTATCCGCATAACGTAAACGAGTCTGACCCTGGGAATCATATTCCTGGTTGTGTAGGGAAGTTTTGTAATCAGCTAACGTTGCCTGTATATCCAACGCCATTTTATGAATGTGTGGTTTGCTTGTTATTATTCCTGTTTATCTGGTCTATCCGCAAAAAGGTTAAAGCATCAGGCGCGCTGTTTGGTATATACATGATATTGGCCGGTATAGAGCGCTTTATGGTAGAACTGATACGTGTAAATACCCGTTACAATGTTGGTGGCCTGTCGTTCACCCAAGCAGAACTTATATCTGTAATTATGGTATTAGGCGGTACTGCCTTAATTTACTTTGGCAACCAGCGGTACAAAACCATAAGGTAGCTAATGCCTAAAAATTTGTGGCATAAAGTTAAGAATAACGAAGTAATGCGCTTCCTGCTATCTGCCGGTGCGGGTTTCTTAGTTGATGCATCAACGTTCTATTTGTTATATCACCACGTATTTACACAGAAAACATACAAGTTCACCGCTTTTACCATGCGGAATGCAACCTTGTCGCTGGCTATTTCTTACTGCTTAGGCGTAGCTATCAACTTTACGCTTACCAAGTACATGGTGTTTACCGGTTCAAAATCATCATCCAGTAAGCAGTTTAGTCGCTTTTTTGCGGTGGCGGTGATCGGGTTTATAGCCAACTTGGCTATTCTAAAAATATTAATACAGGTATTAGATGTTTACCCACCAGTAGCACGTATTGGCGCTGCTTTAAGCTTGTTTGTGGCAAGCTTTTTTATACACAAAGTATTTTCATTTAGTTTATCTATAAAACACAAACGCAGTCATGATACTCAATCAAATCATCGGGCAAGTAACTGAAATAGCTAAAGAAGCAGGCGCTTTTATCCGACAGGAGCGGCTTAGCTTTGATGCCGACAAAATAGAGTACAAAGGTTTGAATGACCTGGTCTCTTACGTAGATAAAGGTGCTGAGCAAAAGATAGTGGCTGGACTGGAAAAAGTTTTACCTGAAGCCGGCTTTATAACCGAGGAAAAAACTACCACGAAAGTTGGCGAAACGTACAACTGGGTTATCGACCCGTTAGATGGTACAACCAACTTTATCCATGGCTTACCGGTGTACTCGGTAAGTATTGGTTTACAAAAGAACGACGAACTGATGCTTGGGGTGGTATATGAAATAAATCAGGATGAATGCTTTTACGCCCACACCGATTCGCCTGCATACCTGAACGGAAAAGAGATAAGAGTAAGTAATAAGACAAAGGTTGCAGACAGTCTGATCGCTACTGGTTTTCCTTATTATGATTTCAGCAAACAACAAGTTTATATAGATCTTTTTGCCGACCTGATGCGCAACTGCCATGGTTTACGTCGTCTAGGTTCTGCGGCGGTAGATCTTGCTTATACGGCCTGCGGTAGGTTCGAGGGTTATTACGAATACAATTTGAATCCCTGGGATATAGCAGGAGGTATTGTAATTTTAAAACAAGCTGGTGGCGACGTAGTAAACTTTAAAGGTGGGGGCGAGGTGGTAAACACTCGTGAACTGTTGGCTACCAATGGCAAGATAACTGCTGAAATGCTGGATTACATCAATAAGTACTTTAAAGATTGATCAACGAAAATGTGTCTTAATAAGAAAGCCGGTTGATCAATCAACCGGCTTTCTTATTTTATCTTAAGGATCAGTTATAAGGCTTCAGATACAACTTCGGTAACTTCAGGTACCATACGTTTCAACAGGTTCTCTATACCGGCTTTTAATGTAACGGTAGAAGATGGGCATCCGCTGCATGATCCGCGAAGCTCTACAGTTACAACACCTTCGTCAAAAGAACGGTAGCTTATAGCACCGCCATCTTGTTCAACAGCCGGGCGAACGTAGTCATTCAATATTTGTTGAATTTTTATTTCTGTATCCGTACCTTCAAACTCTACCTCACCGGTTTGCTCAATTTCCTGTACTTTCAGTTCTGATTCTACAGCGCCTTTTACAAACTCTTTAAGTATTGCTTCAATGTCATCCCACTCGGTACCCTCAGTTTTTGTAACAGTAACAAAGTTGCTGGCGAAAAACACACCATTTACAAAAGAAAACTTGTACAATTCTTTAGCAAAAGGTGACTTTTCAGCACTTTCTCTTGTGGCGTAATCCACGCTGCCGTTAATAAGCAACTTGTTCACAATGAACTTCATGGTTGCCGGGTTAGGGGTAGATTCGGTATATACGTTAATATTCATTGTTTGCTATTTTATATTAACAAATGTAATCAGCTTTTTTATTGCTGGTGCTTTCAAAACTTAGTTTTACGCCTTGCTGACATAGGTAAACAAGAACATATCCTATTAAATGCCTGTATAATTATGGGGCGAAATACCTTTTAGTTCTTCTTTAACGCTCGCAGACACATCCAAAGTATCAACAAACTCCGCAATGGTATGTGCGTTCACCTTTGTGTTAGTGCGGGTAAGTTCTTTTAATGCTTCATATGGGTTAGGATACCCTTCGCGCCTCAGTATAGTTTGTATCGCTTCTGCAACTACAGCCCAGTTGGCGTCAAGGTCGTCGTTAATGGCTGTTTGGTTGAGCAGCAATTTATTAAGGCCTTTAATGGTAGATTTCAATGCTATTAAGGTATGAGCAACCGGCACACCGATGTTACGCAGCACAGTAGAGTCCGTAAGATCGCGTTGCAGACGTGATATAGGTAGTTTTGCAGCAAGATGCTCAAACATGGCATTAGCTAAGCCCAGGTTGCCTTCGCTATTCTCGAAGTCAATCGGATTTACCTTGTGTGGCATTGCCGATGAGCCTATTTCGCCAGCCTTAATTTTTTGCTTAAAATAATTCATAGATATGTAGGTCCACATGTCGCGGTTCAGATCTATGATGATGTTGTTTATTCTTTTCAGCGCATCGCATTGTGCAGCAAAATTGTCGTAGTGCTCTATCTGTGTGGTAAACTGCGAACGGTGAAGGCCAAGCACATCATTTACAAAGTGGTTACCAAAAGCTTTCCAGTCGGTATCAGGGTAGGCTACTTTGTGTGCGTTAAAGTTACCCGTAGCACCGCCAAATTTTGCCGAGTACGGCACTGCACGCAACAGGTGCAGCTGATTTATCAGTCTTTCTACAAAAACCTCTATTTCTTTCCCCAAACGTGTTGGCGAAGCTGGCTGTCCATGGGTATGTGCAAGTAACGGAACAGTGGCCCACTCCGCAGCATAGTGCCTCAGCACATCAATAAGACTGTGCAACTGCGGGATATAAACATCATGTATAGCCGCCTTAAATGAATAAGGTATAGCCGTATTGTTAATATCCTGGGAGGTTAACCCGAAATGAATAAACTCCTTAAACGCTGAAAGCCCCAGCTCGTCAAACTTCTTTTTTATAAAATATTCTACAGCCTTAACATCATGGTTGGTTGTTTTCTCAATCTCCTTAATCGATGCTGCATCATCTTCAGTAAAATTGCGGTAAACATCCCTTAATAGTCCAGTTTTACTATCGTCGTAGCCGTTTAGCTGCTTTACCGGCAGCTGATATAATGCAATAAAATATTCAATTTCTATAAACACACGGTACTTTATAAGTGCGAATTCAGAAAAGTAATCTGCAAGATCTGCGGTGGCATTGCGATAGCGGCCATCTACAGGCGAGACAGCGGTTAAGGAATTTAATTCCATTTGATAGAGTTTTTGCAAAGATAATCAAATAAAGAATGTGCGGCGATTTAGATGAGTTTGTCATTAACAAGTATTTTTGCTTGGAAACTTTGAAATCTAAAAATGTTTCCATAGTTTTGACCATCAAAGTCAATGAGTCAACAAGAACGAATAATACAAGGAAGTTTAGAGCTGTTTCTGCAGGCAGGTATCAAGAGCGTTACCATGGACGATATTGCCCGTCATTTAGGGATGTCTAAGAAAACCATTTACCAGTTTTTTAGCGACAAAAATGAATTGGTGATTGCTTTGATTAAGGCTAAATTAAAGGAGGATGAGGACCAGATGACGGCCATAATCAACAGTTCCGCCAATGTTATTGAAGAGATGATTAATATGATGAAATGTTCTGAAGAGATCTTCTCCAGAATCAATCCCATTATTTTTCATGATCTGCAAAAATATCATCCCGATGCATGGGCCGAATTTCAACGGTTTAAATCTGAAGTAATAACCAATAAACTGGAAGAACTAATTATTAAAGGCATTGAACAAGGCTGTATGAGAGAGGACCTGGATGTTAAAATTGTTGCCAGGATGCGGGTGAACCAGGTGGAGATGGGTTTTAATACTCAGATCTTCCCTATAGGCCAATTTAACACGTGGAAGGTGCAGATGCAATTGCAGGAGCATTTTAACTATGGTATTTGTACCCTAAAGGGGCATAAATTGCTTGATCAATACAAAACAGAACATGCAATTATATAAAAAGCCTGCTGACATAAGGCTGTCAATAAATACCTTCTTTTTGCGCAAACAACATAAACAGACCTATCATATAATAAAATGAAACGAATACTCTTAATAATTAGCTGTGTAGCAGCCGGCTTTACAGCACGGGCGCAAACACAGCAGACGCCCCACACCTTTAACTTCAGCGTGCAGGAAGCAGTAGATTATGCGCTGTCACATAAGGACACCGCTATAAACGCCGGCTTGGACGTTAAAAGCGCCGATTATCGGGTGAAAGAAATTATTGGACAGGGCTTCCCGCAGATAAGTGGAGCAGCTACTTTCCAGGATTATCTTAAAGTGCCTACAACATTGCTTCCGGGCGAGTTTTTTGGTCAGCCGGCAGGAACCTTTATTCCTGTAAAGTTTGGTGTTAAATATCAATCTAATCTTGCACTAACGCTTAGCCAGTTACTTTTTGACCCGAGTTACATCATCGGTTTACAGGGACGGAAAACGTATAAGGAACTTTACGAACGCAGCTATCAAAACACACGAATTGACATTACTGCTAAAGTTACAAAAGCTTACTACCAGGTACTTGTGAGCAACGAACAGGTAAAACTGCTTGACGCCAACATTGCACAACTATCTGAACAGGTAAAACAAACCACTGCCCAAAACAAACAGGGCTTTGTAGAGAAGATAGATGTCGATCGTATTTCTGTTCAGTATAATAACCTGGTAACAACCCGCGAGAACACATTAAGGTTACTGGCGCTGAACTATCAATTGCTTAAGTTTCAGCTAGGGATGAGTGCCGACGATGTGTTGACCCTGAGAGACGATCTGACCAGTGTTCCTCTTGAACAGAACGTGGCTGAAACGGTCACAGACAGCACTTTTTATAAGAATAGGATAGAATACAAGCTAAGTGAAAGTAATCTAAAGCTAACCGAGTTTGACCTTAAACGTCAAAAAGCGCAGTTCTTGCCTACATTAAGTGCCAATGCCAGTTACGCATCATCATACCAGAACAACAGCTTTGGCAATCTATATTCTACTAGCTTTCCATCCAGTTATATTGGCCTAACATTGAATGTGCCAATATTTAGTGGCTTCCAGCGTACTAACCGCGTTAAGCAAGCGGCCATTGTAGTAGAAAAGAATCGCAATCTGTTAAATGGCCTCAAAAATGGTTTAACGCTACAGGCAGAGTCTGCAAGGATCATGTACTTTAATAGTATTCAGTCGCTTAATAATCAAAAACGAAATCAGGATTTAGCCAGGGAAGTTTTAAGGGTTTCTAAAATTAAGTACCAGCAGGGCGTAGGTTCCAGCATTGAGGTTACGCAGGCGCAAACCGCTTTGGAAACCGCTGATAATCAATATATACAAAGCCTATATGATGCGCTGGTGAGCCGCGTAGATCTGAACAGGGCTTACGGCAAAATTCAGTAATAAACTAAAACATTATACACAATATATAACATGAAAAAATTAATATACATACCTGTCATCCTGTTAGCGGCGGCGTGCTCTAAACCAAAGGATAAAAAGGCTGAACTTGCCGATCTGCAGAAGCAGCAGCAGGAGATCAACTCCAAAATAAGCAAGCTGCAGGCCGAAGTAGGAACTGTAGATTCTACTAAAGCAATTGAAGTAGGCGTTGCCGAGGTGAAATCGGGTTCGTTTGTAAACTATGTACAGATACAGGGCAAGATAGATGCACAGGATAACGTGACAGCCTATCCGCAATCACCTGGTACTATCACTAATATTTATGTAAAGGTAGGGCAGCATGTAGGTAAAGGGCAGGTGCTGGTACAACTGGATAACAGCGTGCTGCGCCAGCAAATAGCACAGGCAGAAGCACAGCTCTCGTTACAAACACAACTTTATCAGCGTCAGAAAGCTTTGTGGGATCAGAAGATAGGTACCGAAGTGCAATTCCTTCAAGCGCAAACCAACTTACAGGCTGGTAAAAAATCGCTTAGTGCATTGCGCGAACAGGCTAACCTGTATCGCATAGTATCTCCTATAAGTGGTACAATCGACCAAATGGATCTTAAACTAGGTCAGGTTGCACAGCCGGGACAAACGGGAATCCGCATTGTAAATGCCGATATCCTGAAGGTGAAAGCAGACGTCCCTGAGTCTTACGCCGGTAGCGTTAAGACTGGTAACGCGGTTAAGATCTTGATACCTGATGCGAAAGATTCACTTACTACCAAGGTAACTTTCGCTGCAAAAGCTATTGATCCAACTTCACGAAGCTTTGCAGTTGAGATAAAGTTACCTGTACGTTCTACGCTTCGCCCTAACATGACTGCTATTATTAAAATTGCAGATTACACTAAAGCAGACGCCATTGCTATACCAGTTAAGGCAGTGCAGCGCTCAGAAGACGGAGACTTTGTTTACACCAACGTAAACGGTATTGCCAAGCGTGTGCCGGTTAAAGTAGGTGTTACTTACGGCGGACAGTCTGAAATATTATCTGGTCTTAAAGCCGGCGATCAATTAGTTACCGAAGGTGCTACTGATATTGAGAATGGCGACAAGCTAAAGGTTGCGGCATCTGCTAATTAATTTACCCCTGATCTGTTAAAAACATGAAAGATCTAAAAAAAGAATTTGCGCCCTCCAGTTGGGCCATAGATAATAAAACGGCTATTTACGTGCTCATTTTGTTGATCACGGTAATGGGCCTCATCAGCTATAACAACCTGCCAAAGGAAAACTTCCCGGATATTGCGCAGAAAAAGGTATTCATAAGCACCATATATGCTGGCCAGTCGCCTGAGAATATCGAGAACCTGGTGACCAGGCAGATAGAAAAGCAGCTGAAATCCCTTAAAGGGTTAAAGAAGGTGACATCTAACTCGGTGCAAAACGTATCGATCATCACTACCGAGTTTCAGGCTGATGTTGACCTGGATGATGCTAAGGTGCGTGTTAAAGAAGGTGTAGACAAAGCCCAGCAGGATTTACCCCAGGGTGATGTAAACTTAAAAGAATCTACAATATCGGACATTAACGTGTCTGACCTGCCGATCCTGTACATCAACCTTTCTGGTGACTATGATCTTAAAAAGCTGAAAGAGTATGCTGATATCTTAAAAGACGAAATAGAAAGCTACAAAGAAATCTCTAAAGTTGACGAGATTGGCGCGCTAACACCCGAGATCCAGATCAATGTCGACCTGAACAAAATGGCGGCGGCGCAGATCACGTTTGATGATATTACAGGTGCTGTAGGACGTGAAAACATCCTTTCTACTGCAGGTACTATAAAGCTGGACGGTGTACGCCGCAGTATTGACATTAAGCAGGATTTTAAGAACGCCGACCAGGTGGCTGCAATGGTTATTCGTAACCCTAAAGGACAAGCTGTTTACCTCCGCGACATAGCTGAGGTAAAGGACTCCTTCCTGGAGCAGGAGACCTACGCGCGTTTAAAGACCAACGACAACCCTAACTTTAAAAACGTAATTACCCTTAACGTAAGTAAGCGTGCAGGGGAAAACCTGATCGAAGCTTCGGAAAAGATCAATAACCTGATACTGGATAAGAAAAAGACATCGTTTCCTAAAGGGTTAGACATCACTGTAACAGGCGACCAGTCTACCAAGACGAAGACTACACTGAATGACCTTATTAATACAATTATCATCGGTTTTATACTGGTTACGGTTATCCTCATGTTCTTTATGGGTACTACTAACGCCATCTTCGTGGCGCTATCAGTTCCATTATCGTGCTTTATTGCATTCCTGGTAATGCCATGGATAGGCTTCACGCTCAACATGATCGTACTGTTCTCCTTCCTGCTTGCGTTAGGTATAGTAGTGGATGATGCCATTGTGGTAATAGAGAACACGCACCGTATATTCCAAAACGGTAAAGTACCCATTAAGGAAGCTGCTAAAACCGCGGCAGGAGAGGTGTTCTTACCGGTATTCTCCGGCACAATGACAACCCTTGCGCCATTTGTACCGCTGGCATTTTGGAACAGCTTGATAGGCGACTTCATGTTCTTCTTGCCTATAACGCTCATTATCACCTTGCTGGCATCGTTAGTAGTGGCTTACATCATGAACCCGGTATTTGCCGTAGATTTTATGAAACCCCATGTAGAAGGCGAACATGATAATCCTAAGTTTGACAAAGCAACCAAACGTGCTTTGATCTACCTTGGCATTGCCACGGTTGTAGCTTACCTGATAAACTTTGGTATAGGTAACTTTATGGTGCTTATTATAGTGCTTTACCTTCTTAACCACTTCTTCCTGCTTAAAATAATTGACAGGTTCCAAAAGAATGTGTGGCCAAGTTTTCAGAACTGGTATGCTAAATGGCTGGAGCGTGCGGTAAAACGACCAGTGACCGTGCTATTAGGAACATTTGTGTTGTTTATACTGGCTATCATATTAATGGTTGTGCGTGGTAAAACTCCTGAATTCTTCCCGTCGGGCGACCCTAACTTTGTTTACGTTTACATCACAATGCCCATAGGAACCGACCAGGCGACAACAAACGAGGTAACCAAGAAGATAGAAAAGCGTGTTGCCGCTATTGTTGAGCCGGACAAAGACATTGTAACTTCTGTAATATCTAACGTTACCAAAGGCGTAACCGACCCGACCGATGAGGACCAGGGTGATTACCAAAACAAAGGTAAAGTTACCGTAGCTTTTGAGGAGTTTGGTAAACGCAATGGCAAAGACACAAAAGTAATTCTGGCTAAAATTCGTAAAGCGGTACAAGGCGTACCAGGAGCTAAAATAAACGTAGCACAGGAGAATAGCGGTCCACCGGTACAGAAAGACATCTCGATAGAGTTGATAGGAGATAACCTGGATTCGCTTGTGAAAACCAGCAACCGTTTGAAAACTTTTCTTGCCAAACAAAACATCGCTGGTATAGAAAACCTGGTTGCCGACGTACAGAACGATAAGCCTGAAATTGTATTTGATATTGACCGCGAACGTGCCAATCGCGAAGGGATAACCAGCGGGCAAATAACACAAGCGCTGGGTACTGCTATATTTGGCGCTAAAGCTGCCGACTTCCGTAACACCAAAGAGGATGATTACGAAATTAAAGTAAGAGCTTTAGAAAGCCAGCGCGGCAACATAGATGAACTGCGCAACTTAAAAATTACCTACCGCGATTTGGCAACAGGTGGTGCTATACGCCAGGTACCTATTTCGGCCTTTACCGACATCAGGTATACCGATACTTATAGTAATATTAAGCGTAAGCAACAGCGGCGCGTGCTTACCTTAGGTTCGAGTGTGATAAAGCCGTATAACGCTAATGACGTAAATAATAACATTTATAAAGCATTAGCAAACTTTAAGCACCCGGATGATATTAGCATACGCCAGGGTGGTGGCCAGGAAGATCAGAGGGAAGCAGTTAGCTTCCTTGGAGGAGCTCTGGTAACATCATTCGGTTTGATCCTAATCATCCTGATGATCCAGTTTAACTCGGTAGGTAAAACCGTGATTATCATTTCCGAAATATTCTTTAGTATTATTGGTGTACTACTTGGTGTAAGCATTTTTGGTATGACCATGGCTATCGTAATGACAGGGGTAGGTATAATAGCACTCGCCGGTGTTGTTGTGCGAAACGGTATATTGCTAGTGGAGTTTACAGATATGCTGATTGAACAGGGCACTAACCTGCACGATGCAGTAGTTGAAGCAGGCCATACCCGTATGACACCGGTACTGCTTACAGCTACAGCAGCTATACTCGGGTTAATACCGCTTGCAGTTGGTTTTAATATCGACTTTGTGGGCTTGTTCACTCATTTTGATCCGCATATCCACTTTGGTGGAGATAACGTTGCCTTTTGGGGACCATTGGCTTGGACAATGATCTTTGGCCTGAGCTTCGCAACAGTCATCACGCTGATTTTGGTGCCATGTATGTATATCATCCGCGTTAATATGAAGAATTACTTCTTCGGGAAAAAAGAGACCGCGGTTGAAGAAAAGCGCAAAATAGAAATAGCAGAAGTTTAATAGCTCTTGCTGAATAAGAAAGCCGCGTCAGTATCCTGGCGCGGCTTTCATGTTTTAAGTAGCTTGGTAGAAATCACGCAACATACCTGTATCTCTGCACTAGTTTGTTAAGGTTGCGGGCCATCTTGTGCAGTTTACGTTCGCGCCTGCTCCCTGCGTCCAACGCATCATAAACCAAGCCTGCAGTTACTGCGTAAACAGCATGATGTAAGGCATCAATGGCAATTGCCTTTGGTTCCTGCTCTGTTATGGGCTTGGCAGCATCGTGCTTCGGCAGCATTACAAGGGCCGTGCCCCACACCGCTCCAAAATGAACAAGCGTTGCCGGCCAGCCTTTCAGGCCCGTTAAGCCGATTATTCCGCGCGCGACACCCCAGGCTGTTCCATAGCTCCAATGTATCTCTTGAGAAAGTTTTTGTTTGTCTTCATCTGTAGCCGGTTTAGCACCGGTGACATCTTCAGCCACGGTAACCGTAGCATCACTAGGTTCTCGTTTCGTAAACTTCATCTCTATGGTTTGTGAAAGCGTCATTGCTGCTGTTGCTGCAAGCCCTGCAAGCAAGCCTTTTCCAATGGCGCTCCCAAGCTCCCCAAGAGCGTTATTTTCATGTAGTTTCATAAGTTTAGTTTAAGGTATTATATCATAATAAGTTTTTTAGGTATCTAATTGTTTATTTAAATTGATTGATAGCTGCTTTAGGAATGATTGTTGCTTTTCTACAATCTTTAAAGCAGATAAAATGAATATCACACCAGATAAAGCTTTTTTACAGGCGGTAGGGCTTGGACTAGTTGCCGGCATGAGGACTATGTATGCGCCGGCAGTCGCCTCGCATATGTACAGCAGACATAAGTCGCGCTACCTGCGTCATGATCCTCTTTCTTTTATGCAAAGCATAACTGCTTCAAAGATTTTTAAGGTACTTGCTGCAGGAGAGTTGGTAGGAGATAAGCTACCTACCGCCCCTAATCGTACAAGTGCTCCGGGATTAATAGGGCGGGCAATATCGGGAATGCTGGTTGGGAGTGTTGTATATCGTGCAAACGGAAAACCGCCGGTTGTTGGCGGTTTAATTGGAGGGGCGGCCGCAGTTGCTTCTACTTTTGGTTGTTTTTTACTGCGCAGAGCTGTGGTTAAAAGCACAAAAATTCCCGATCCTTATATTGGCGCAGTTGAAGATGTGCTGGTAATTGCTGCCGGAGCAGCCATTACACAAAACGCGTGATTTTTCCATTTGAATATCATCTTTGAGTGTGGAGCAGTCGTGCTCCTGAAATTTTGATATTTTTGTTAAATTAGTCAGGCTTTATACATCTTTCCGGGAGAATATACTTATAATGAATGCAGGCATAGATCCTCAAGATATTAAACGTGAAAAAATTTTAGACGCTGCTCACCAGCGTTTTTTGCATTATGGTTATTCTAAAACCACAATGAACGAAATAGCCGGCGATCTATCGATGTCTAAGGCTTTGCTTTATTATTACTTTCCGGACAAAAGCGAGCTGTACATGGCTGTGATGCGCAAGCTTGCTAACGAATACCTGAAACAACTCGAAGATAAAAGGGACAATTTTACCAGCTTGAGAGACGCGTTCGAGTTCCAGGTGAATACTCACCACAATTTCATCGTCACTAATTACAACTTCTTCGATTTTATAAGACTTAACGAACAGAATTTGCCTGACAGCATATGGGCGCTGATAACTGATATACATGGAGCCGAAATGCAGTTATTGGTAAATGCTATTGAAGCGGAGGCTGAGCTTGGCAAAATCAGTTCAGTTAAAAACCCCTCAGAGATTGTTGACGTATTCCTGGACGCGTTGCAGGGGATTAAGGTCGGCGCGCTGCCTCAAAAGAAGGTGTCATTCCCCAAAATGGAGCATCTTGAAGAGATACACAATAAGCGTTTGCTGCTGATAGATATTTTTGTAAAAGGACTTAAATAGTTAATCTTGCGCCAGGCTGGTGTTAATAGTGATGTTTCCTACCAGGATTTTGTGAATAGGGCAGGCATCAGCAATTTTTATCAAGCGCTTTCGTTGATCTTCTGTAATTTCCCCTTTAAAGTATAAGCGGCTGTCAATCAATATTCCGTCATTCGTGCGGTACATCTCCAGATTAACTTTTATTTCGTTTATTGCCCACCTTTTACGGTTAATATACATGCGCAGGGTAATAGCGGTACAACTCGCCAGGCTAGCCAACAATAATTGGTAAGGCGACATACCGGTATCCGTACCGCCATCTTCAGCCGGTTCATCAGCTATAATGTTGTGGTGGCCACTGTTTACTATGGTTTGATATTGCGCCCTGCCAATAACAGCCGACCCGTTTATGATAAAGTCCTTTGTTCCCGTATCCATACCTTTCGAAGATAGGGATTAATCCTGGTTAAGATCGAGCATGCTCCAACTGCTTTCGCTTGATGCATTACCACCGAGGTAACGCAATGAAATGGTGAAATTTGTAGTAGATTTCTCTCCATTGGGACCTTTAGCTGTATAGGATGACTTTATCACGTAGACTGAATCGGACTTTTTTGCAAATTTATAGTTGCCGTCCTCAAATGATACGCTGTTAGACCGTACTGTTGGCCTTATATACACCTTGGCTATGGAATATGCCGCGTCACTTGTTGGCAGGCCATTGAAGCTCGGCAACGATCCGGAACCTGCAATTTTAGCCACAATTATAACAATTGCTATCCCCGCTAATACCAGCAGGTAAGCTGCTTTAACAGCAGATTTCTTTTTTACTGTTTTATCCTGTAAGTAATCCTGATTCATAAGAGCTTACTACGCTTTAAATCGTAATAAGTTCCAAAACTAGTAAAAATCGTAGCATCTGCGGGCACCATTAAATTTGCGGTAGTCGTTCTGTCGCGATGGCAAGGTTGTTTCGTAGCCTATACTGCCCTCGGTGGTCCCGCTGGTATTGCTGTAGTTGAGGCCTCTGCCAGAAGGTACATCATGACTTACACCAAGTCGCATTTTTTCTGCACCCTCGCGATTGATAAAAACGTCGAAAATAAAAGAGACCACCACTGCACCCGGGCCACTAACGCCATCGCTGCGGTACCACAAACCGGCGTTTATGCTACGTCGTTTATATTGGACGCCTACGTTTAGCGACTGTGCAGTAGATTGCTTGTAAAGCACTACAGAAGGTATGATATACGATTTTTGATCCTCATCCACATTGTCGTCCTGCGTGATGTTGTAGCGATAGCTCACATGAAAAGTTCCCCGCATAGGAAGCTTTGCCGGTACACCCGTGAACGATTCGTTTGGCTGGTTGATGTGCTGCAAAGCACCACCTATGTTAAACTCACCGGCTGTGACATTGACACCGGCACCAGAATCAAAGTAAAACTTGTTGTTGAATAGCCCCGCATCTGCCGCTGTAGGTAACCCGGGAATATACCCTAAGCGTGGATCTATCTGGTCGCCAAAAACCAGCTTGCTGTAATCTACCGAGCGGTTACTAACGCCCGCCTGCAAGCCAAAAGACAATACAAAATCATCAGACCCAACACTGTAGGAGTAAATACCCGATATATTATTCTTATTTAAATAGGCTGTTCCCTCGCTGGCACGGGTGAAGATAAGGCCAAACCCGCCGCCAAAACGCGGCACGTTGTAATCTATTGATGCCGACATGTAGGAGAGTCCGCCGCCGCCAACAGTAGTGTACTGATTGCGGTAAATTAGGTTCATGCGCAGATCACCCTCAAATTGCCCATTAAGTGCAGGATTAAGATATACGGGGTTGTTGAAGAATTGCGAATACATGTGGTCTTGTGCCGTTGCACTCAACCCCTTAAGCAACCCCATAAATACAATAATACAAACCGTCGTTATCCTCTTCATCTTACCTTAATAAATGTATTATACCCGTGCGTTTAGGCAGGGAGTTATTGTAGCTCATGCCTTTCCAATCTGTTCCGTTAAGGAAATGTGCGGTTGCCTGCCAAACGTAATTACCCTGCGGAGCCGGGCTGCCTTTGAAGGTCCCATCCCAACCCTCTGTAGGTTCGCCTTTGCTGCTTAGTTTCGTGGTTTCCCACACTAATTGGCCCCAGTTGTTAAATACCTGCATGTGCCAGCTTTCAATTCCCGAACCTTTAGCCATAAAGGTTTGTAGTTCGGTAGTACTGCCGGTTGGCATAAACGCATTTGGCAGATAAAGTTGCCCGGGGATGCCTGTGATCTGCACATTATGTGAAATGGTGCTGTCGCAGCCTTCACGGTTAAGCACGCGCAACGTCACTTTGTAAGTGCCGGTGTCGGCATAGGTATGGCTTGGGTTCTGACCGATGTCCGTCGTTCCATCACCAAAATCCCAATGCCAGCTTACCGGGTTTCCGGATGTTCTGTCGTCAAATGCAAAGTGATAATTAGGTATGCTGGTTATAAAACCAGGTGTTGCTGTGAAATCGACGTTTGGAGCAGCCGTTACTTTTACAAAATCCGTTTTTGTAATTGTTTGGGCGCAGCCTGTTGCCAGGTTAGTTACGGTGAGTTTCACGGTATACGAAGGGCTCTTTGACGAGTAAGTGTGCGGCAGCGGCGTAAAGCCTGAAAAGTGCTTGCCATCGCCAAAGTCCCAGTCATAGCTAAGCGATGAAGCCGGAGTGCCTGCATTGGCTTGAGTGAGATTACTAAAACTAACCGTGATAGCCTTACATCCTGATCTTATATCTGCATCAAAGTTTGGCTCAGGCAAGGCGTAGGCCTCAAACTGTATGCTGTCTTTAGATACAACAGCAGCACAATCGTTTATGGCAATGGTATGCACGTAATAAATACCTGGTTTTGCAAATGTATATGGTTGTTCTGTTGGGCTGCCTTGTATCTCTTCCACCAGCTTTCCATTGGCATCTGTAATGCGGTACCTAAAGGTATCCCCACTGGTAGATATATTTACAAACGTGGCGTTTAGCGGGGCACAGCCTTTATGCAGGTTGTCTTTCGCAAAAGCGCGTGCAATAAACGCAGCAGGGGAAACGGTAATATTAATATGCGTGCTCTCGCTTGTAGTGCCGCAAAATCCTGTAGCTACTGCATAAAGTGTATAAACGGTAGTAACAGTTGGCGAGAGCGCTGCGAATTGCACGGGAGACTTATCCGTCTTGTGTATGACCGGCAACGCCAGCTTTCCTTTATTGTCGTACAGGTAGTAGTCGTAACCTGTATTATTGCCTGGCGAAAGGTTTTGTGCACGTATGGCTAAACTTCCGCAGCCGGTTAGCTCATCCGGCGATATCTTAATAATCGGGGTAGCTGGCCTCACCAAAATGTCCAACACAAACGGTGATCGCTGTACGCAGTTGCCCGGAAGGTTTAGCAAAACGTGATAAATAGTATCCCTGCCGTCTGTTTTTGGATGGAACGTATGTACAGGGTTTACCTCTGTAGAAGTGGCGGAACCGTCACCAAAGTCCCAAAGGAACGATGTACCTGTGATAAGCGACGACGTATTGCTGAACTGCACAGTTACGGGTCCGCAACCTTCTGCTTTATCGGCTTTAAAAGAGGCAATTACATCAGGGGCATCAAATACTTCTACGGTGTCCTGCGAGTCGCCGCAGGGTGGCAGGCCGGTAATTGTCCATGTAAATTTATAGGTATTATTCGATATCAGTCCATTTACCTGGGTTTGAGGGTCTGCCGCGTCAGCAAAAGTTACTGCCGGGCCGCTTACCTGTGTCCAATGGCCCGTATATGGCAGGGGACTGTTGCCGTTTAGCTTGGCGGACGCGGCGTTGCAAACCGTAAAATCGGCGCCTGCGTTGGCTATTTGTACAGGCTGATTGACTGTAATAGTAGCTGTTGATGATCGTTCTACATTGCAGCCGCCATTTTGTACAACTGCCCGGTAAAAAGTGGTTTGGGTGAGATTAAGATAACTTTGCTGCGCAGTGATGTTGGCAATATTAACCCAGGTTGTACCATCTGTTGATGATTCCCAGCTCAGCACTTTACCATTATTGCCTGATAAAGTAAGCAAGCCGCTATTTGAACCTGAACATGTGGTTGTCGAACCGGCTACAGTACCGGCTATAGTTGGCTCATCTACTGTGATGTTAACAGCATCGCTTGTAGGCGGGCAGGATGGTGACGAATAAACCGACCATATAAACTGGTAAACGTTACCGGGTTGCAGGCCGCTAACTATAGCATTAGGATTAGTGTTGTCGGAAAAAGTTATGCCGCTTTGGCCGGAAGCCAGCGTCCATACGCCTGTGCCCGGCGCGGGCGAGTTTCCTTTAAGCTGATAGGTGGGGCCTGCGCATATTGCTTCATCAGGGCCTGCGCTCGCCTGTACAGGAGCAGGATAAACAGTTACAATAACATCTATGGGCGCGCCAGAACACGCGCCATGATAAGGTGTAATAGTGTAGGTTACCGTGCCGTTTGCATTGCCGGTATTGGTAAGAGCATCCTGAATGGCGCTAATTGCCACTGGTGTAGTTTGTTTGCTATTACCTGTTACACCCGTTGTAGCAATACTTGTCCAGGTGTAGGTGGTGTTTGCCGTGCTCGACGTGATAACAACATTAGCAGCCTGCGTATTGCAAACAGCTGATGGCGATGCGCTGATGTTTGGTATACGGTTAACGTTTACAGTAAGCTTAAATGGATTGCCGGGACAGCCGTTCGTTGTCGGCGTGATGATATAGGTAACTACAGCATCGCCCGTACCGGTAGCGTTGATGATCTCGCTTATAGTTGGGCCGCTGCCCGTAGCCGCAAAGCCGGTCGCGTTACCAGAAGTGAGTACCGCAGTCCAGCTGTAGGTACTAAGAGGGTTAGCCGAAGTTATATTGTAGTTGAAATTTTGTCCTGTACAAACATCTGCTGTTGCTGTACTGGTAATATTGTCTTTACGTGTAATAGCGATGGTAGCGGTGCTGCTTATGAGGTTACACGGAGCCGCAAGTGTGGTTAATGCATCCAGGGACAACGTCACTGTGCCTGCACTTATTTCTGCTGCGGATGGCGTGTAAACTGCCTGCAGTACATTGCGCGATGGCGAGAAGGTACCCGTTCCGCCTGACCATTTATAGCTTACAACATTGCCGGTGATATTACCCTCAAGCGTTGCAGAACTACCTTCGCAAATAGTTTGATCCCCACCGGAGGTAACAACGGGTGCCTCCTGAAAAGCCAGCTGCTGCGAATCGGTGGCGGTACCGCAATTGTTAACATGAGTTACTTTCACAGTATAAACCGCATAATCGTTAAACAAGATCTGAGGCGATTTACTGTTAGCAGTTGTGCCGTTTGCAAAGCTGTAAGCGCCACCGCCAACTATCCATGTGTAGGTACCCGGTAATTCCAGCTGGGTGCCGGTAAGAATGGTTTTAGTTACCGTGCCCGACGGACCGAAAGTTAGCGTCAGTCCCTTGCCGCACAATAACGCGTCGGGCGATAATGTTGCTGTAGGAGTAAGGTTAACCGCGACTGTACCGGTAGATGATAGTACTTCACCGCAAGACGCCGTGTTGATGCTTAATTGTACCGTGTAAACACCACTCGCCGTAAAATTGAAGACCGGATCTTTACTGTTGGCGTTTGTACCGCTTAAATAGGTTATAGGCTGCGGCCCTTTAACTATCCATTTGTATACGGTTCCTGTGTTACATACCTCGTCTACTACCGAAGTGTTTACAGGTTTAAGCGGACCTGCGGTACATATAGCCCCACCATCTGGCAAAGTAAAAGATGGTTTTGGCGCATTTTGGATGCAAATAGTCGTTTCTACATCCTTAACATCACAGATGTTACTGCCGTCCTGCAAATGCAATGTTACTGTGTGCTGCCCATTGGAGGTAAAGGTGTGTTCAAAAGGCTGCGACACGGGGTAATTTAAAGCAACAACAACTCCGTCTACACTCCAGGTGTATTTGGCGTTTGCATTTGAACAATCAGCAGTTTTAGCATTCGGATCCTGCCCGGTTTCTGATGAATTGTTAAACGAAACAAGCGTGTTTGTACAGCCGGTAAGTGGACCGGATATTTTGTTGATAGGAGGGGACAATACCTTTGCATACCCGGTAACAAGTGTACCTACCTTACCGCAAAAGGGACTGGTAGGTTGCAAATCAACCTGGAACACGTTTACCTGGCCGTTCACCACGTTTCCGCAGGATGCAGCCTTGTACAGATGCTGTATCAATCCTCCTGAATTAACAAGATCACAAAGGGTGTAGTTGGTGCTGGAGCCATCTCCCCAGGTAACATTATAGATAATGCCTGGATAGTTTTTCTGGATACCGTTTGCTGTGCTTACATCTACTATATAGGTGAGCTTATTTTTGTCGTTTAAACAAACCAGGTTACTGCCAGATGCGCCAAAACTATTGTTTACTACGTTGTTGATAAGCGTGTAAGCCTTTGTGCCAACTACTCCATTACTTTCGGCTCTTGCCAACACCGTATAGTTTGCAGCTTTTGCAATAAACGAATGCCCGTCTACAGCAATGGTGCCTTCGTTTGTTTTTGATAGTTCGTTATAAAAGCTCGCGGTTGTCGCAGCTCCGTTAGATGATGCGTTTACAAACGGGTATGCGGCATTGTTAGTTCCAATACAGGCGCCAAATACATCCGGGTTGTCGCTATTAATAGATTGCGATGTAACGCCGGCCTGTATGCCATCTGACGCTGTTATAGTAAATGGTGCCGAAGTAGTTGGCAGTACAGCGGGATCTGAACTGGTTATGCGCAATTTATAGCCGCTGCCTGCCGGTGTTCCAGTAGGGATTATGCCATTTACAAAAGTTCCATAAAAACCCTTGTATGTTCCTATAGCCGTAGCAGAACTAAAATTGCCGGCGGCATCTGAAAGGTAAAGGGTAAAGATATTGGTAGAGCTTGTGCATCCTGAGGATGTGTTCAACTCAAAGGGTGCAGCAATGGTAGATCCCTGTCCGTATGGGCCGGGATCTATAGTACCTATTGTTATTGTTTGGGCAAAGCCGCTTGCAGCAAACAGGAAGAATAAGCAACAAGTAAGTAAAAGGACTTTAGTAGAAATTCTATCCATTCAAACTCGCAAAAATCAATTAGAGGGAGACTTTCACAGTTAAACCAATTGCAAAGCAGAGCGGTTGTCATTTGTGTAATCGATTATTTTTACGGGTGTGGATGCTTGAAAGTTGCTTTAAATTAAAAAAAACGACGAAATTTTAACTTGCTGATAAACAGTTAAGTGACCTATAACCAATAGAGGGATATTGTATCATCTACACTTTAGATAGCGGTAATCTTAAAAAGAGTGCCGAAATGTTTTGCGTCAGCTAGATTTTAATAAAGTAACTTAAGATATTACATTGCTATCCGAAGAATAAGTAGCTGATAAAAATTGCTGCTATAACACCGGCTAGGTCAGCTATTAAACCAAATGGAATAGCGTAGCGTGATTTTTTGATGCCTACCGAACCAAAATAAAGCGCAACAATATAGAACGTGGTATCTGCCGAACCGTTGAATACAGATCCCAGCCTACCGGCAAAACTATCCGCCCCATAAGTTTGCATGGTGCTGATCATCATCGCTTTTGAGCCAGAGCCGCTGAGTGGTTTCATGTAAGCTACCGGTAAGGCATCAACAAAACGGGTGTCTAACCCTGCCTGGGTCACCAGCCAGCGTACGCCATCGTTAAGGTAAGTTAATGCACCACTATTACGAAAAACACTGATACCAACCAGCATTGCAACCAAATACGGAATGATCTTGACAGACACGCCAAAGCCTTCTTTAGCGCCATCTATAAATGCTTCAAACACGTTTATACGTTTACGCATTGCTCCTAAGATGAAAACCACCGGGATACAGTATATAAGCGTATTGCTAATGACCTTTGATACTAAAGATATCTGATCGTGATTGAGTTGCGTGGTGAAATACCAAACTAACAGGGTTATAAAGGCTGTCATGCCGCCGAGCCAGGCTAGTATAACCCTGTCAAACAGATTTATCTTCTGCTTTATCGCTACAGCAAGCATACCAATTACAGTTGCTACATAGGTGGCTATTATGCAGGGCAGGAACACATCTGCAGGATCTTTAGCATGTAGTATATAACGTTGCGCAATAATGGTTACCGGCAGGAGCTGTAAACCAGAAGTATGCAGCACCAGGAACATAATCTGCGCATTAGATGCGGTTTCTTTATCTGGATTAAGCTCCTGGAGGCTGCCCATTGCTTTCAGCCCAAGCGGGGTAGCAGCGTTGTCCAACCCTAGAAGATTAGCCGAAAAATTCATCATCATTTGCCCGTTGGCCGGGTGGTTTTTTGGTACCCCCGGAAAGAGCCGGCTAAGGAAAGGGCCTACTATGCGCGCTAAAAAGTTCATGGCGCCGGCTTGTTCCCCTATGTTCATGATACCCAGCCACAGCACCATGTTGCCCGCAAGGGGTAAAGCAATATCCATTACCGATGACTTCGACATATCGAACATGCCATCCACCAGCAATTTAAAAGCGTCAACATCGCCCAGGAATATGAGCTTGCATAATGCTATAACAAATGCTATAAGAAAAAAGGCTATCCAGATGTAATTAAGCGCCATAGTAGTGTTTAAGGGCTTGAAGTTAATTTTTTTTGAATTATTAATGTGGAAATCGCCATCTTTAAAATCAAATTTCTTTAAACCTGCCTTAGCATGATAGATGTCGCCAATCAATTGAAAGATGTAGTGAATGGGTTTCTTGGTAGCCGGTCGGCCCTCATTATTTGGAACCATACCGGCGCGCCCGGTAAATGGAGCAACAAGCAGATTATAGGACACCTGATAGATAGCGCGCACATTAACTTACAGCGCCTGGTGAGGTGCACCTACGAAGAATGCTTTAAGCTGGTATACTTCCAGGATGAATGGGTGCAGGTACAGCACTACAATGATGCCGACATATTTGAACTGCTGCAGCTTTGGCGTTTAATAAACATGCAGATAGTAAGAGTGCTTGTAAACTATCCACCCAACAGAATAAGCATCACCTGCGACAATGGCCGGCACGAAGTAAGCTTTGTTACAGTAGAGTTCCTGGCGAACGACTATATAGCCCATATAAGGCATCATCTGGATCAGCTAAAATAAGCGACCAGTGTAAGAAGACTGGTGTCCCAGTTGTCGTAAATGAAGTGTCCCAGCCTTTTCAGTTTGAGAGTTGTAATAATTGCATAAGTACTTATCAAATAGCATATTAGGCAAGTTTTGTTGAAGTATTTGTACTGTCCCGGAGTGTCTCGCTTGTAATATGTAAACATCTAATGGTCAGTACATTAACATATTTACCTGTCCCGGGTGTCCCGCTTTAAAAGCGGGACACCTGTTATGCTTTCTCGGTGGTCGAAACAGTTCGCCTGGTCTTGATTATCCGTTCACGATGTTGCGATCCCCATTCCTTCAATGCGTCAATAATGGGCCACACAGACTGGCTATATGGCGTAAGTTCATAAGTAACGGTCACCGGTACGGTATCAAACACCTTACGCTCCACAAACTCATTTAGTTCCAGGTCGCGCAGTTCCTTTGATAATACTTTAGGAGTAATGTCCGCTAGTGCTTTTTGCACCTCATTAAATCTCATCGGCCCTTCGCTAAGCGCCAATATAAGGGGCAACTTCCACTTACCACTTAGTACGTACAGCGCATCCTTTACAGAATTCATGGCTCCGGTACATTCTTTACTACTATGTTTTCTGTCGTATGGCATGGCGCAAAGGTGCTAACTATCCTAAAGCATACCGCTATCCTTTGGGATAGTAATATCTTTTTAATAGTAAACAAACATAGGTTTGTCCATCATTAAAATAGATAAAACATGAAAATATTACATCTTATTTCGAGCCCCCGCGGCAACGCGTCGGTAAGTAGAAAACTGGGTAACGCAATAGTAGAAAGGCTGCAGGCAAAAGAACCGGACAGCGTAGTTACGGTGCACGATCTTACCAGTACACCGTTCCCGCACCTGGAAGAGGTACATTTAACATCCTTTTTCACACCTGCAGAACAGCACAGCCCGGAACTGGCGACCGCCGTTAAACACAGCGATGAAGCAATAGCCGAACTAATGGACGCTGACGTTATAGTAATAGATGCGCCCATGTACAACTTCAGTATTCCCTCAACATTGAAAGCCTGGTTAGACCACATCATCCGTGCTGGTAAAACCTTCCGTTACTCAGAGAAAGGTCCTGAGGGATTGGTGCACAACAAGAAAGTTTATTTGGCTATCTCCAGCGGCGGTATCTATTCTGAAGGCCCGATGAAAGGATACGACTTTATAGAGCCTTATCTGAAAAGTGTATTCGGGATGTTGGGCGTCAGCGATGTGACCGTTTACCGTGCTGAAGGCTTAAAGGTGCCAGGCGTTCTTGAACATGCGTTTGAAAAAGCGGTGGAGAGTATAGCTGTGTAGACCGAAAGTTTTTTAATTACAGAATGGCCTATCGGATCGATGGGCCATTTTCATTAATAACTATCTCAATACTTATTAAATATGGGCGAATCTGCAGGTGTCCAAAGGCAAGCTTTTTGGCCGCAGGCTTTTAGGGCATTGTTAGCCCAGGTGTTAATATTAGTTCCTTATTTGTCCTTCGCCACGTACTATCCATTTATAGCTGGTGAGTTCTTCCAGTCCCATGGGTCCGCGGGCATGCAGCTTTTGTGTGCTGATGCCAATCTCAGCACCGAGACCAAACTGCGCTCCATCAGTAAATGCCGTAGAGGCATTCACATATACAGCAGCCGCATCTACCCGGTTCAGGAAGGCTTCAATATGTTGAGGGTTTTCGGATAGTATTGCCTCGCTGTGTTTTGAACTGTTTTTAGCGATATGCACCAGTGCCTCTTCCATATTGTCAACTGTTTTAATCGCCATTTTCATTGATAAAAACTCTGTACCGAAATGTTCTGGCTGCGCGTGGTGCAACAGCCAGGCAGGATAATGGCTTTCAAGAAAAGCGAAGGACAGTTTATCTGCATAAAGTTCTACGCCTTTGCTGGCTAGTGGTAACGCGAGAAAAGGAAGTTCATTTAACCTTGCAGAATTGATGATAAGGCAATCCAAAGCATTGCACACGCTTACACGCCGGGTTTTTGCATTGTCGATAATAGCAGCAGCCTTTTGCAGATCGGCGGTCTCATCCAAATACGTGTGCACAATACCAGCCCCGGTTTCTATCACCGGCACTTTAGCGTTGATGCGTACATAGTCTATTAAACCCTGGCTGCCGCGTGGGATCAGTACATCTACATAACCAACGGCATTTAACAAGGCTTCAGTCGCTTCGCGTTCGGGTGGCAGGAGGGTGGCGGCATTTACATCGATCCTGTACTGCTGTAACACATCATGAATAATCTTGATGATAGCTTTATTAGAAAATTCGGCGTCGCTGCCACCCTTTAGTATGCTGGTGTTACCTGTTTTAAAACACAAAGCAAATACATCGAAAGTAACGTTTGGCCTGGCCTCATAGATGACTCCTACTACACCCAGAGGTACCCTTAACTTTGTTATCTGCAGGCCATTAGGACGTGTATCGTCCGACAAAATTTTGCCAAGCGGGCTCTCCAATCCCGCCACATTCTTAATATCGGCAGCAATAGCAGCTATACGGTCGGCAGTTAGTTTCAATCTGTCATATTTGGGATCGGCAGGATCCATCCTGTCTAGATCTTTCTGGTTTTCTGCCAGTAGTATCGTTGTTTGCGACACGGCTGCTTTTGCTACGTCCAGTAATACCGCGTTTATTAAATCGGGTGCAAGGTTCAGCGTCCGGGCGGCAGCGACCGCGTTCTCGAAATATATGTGGTATGCCATGGCTATGCCTGTAAGTAAAGATAATCGTAATGTACAAGCGGGCGCTGTTTTTTCAATCCCTGAAGTTCCCGGGCCTTGTCAGCTCCATACTCGGCCTGTCCTAACCCTATGAGCTTGTTGTGTTCATCCAATATGCGGATGATGTCGCCTTTCTTAAAATCAGCAATGATTTCTATAATACCTACGGGCAGTAAACTTGATGCCTTATTGGAGAGCAGAACACTACGCGCGCCCTCATTTACTTGCACCACACCGGTTGCGGCATTCTCTGCATGGGCAAGCCATTTTTTCTTACCCGATTTCTTTTTTTCAGGCACAAAGCGGGTATGCACAGCCTTGCCTGCAAGCAACTCTGTTAAAATATCATCAGTTGTGCCATTGGCAATATGAACTGTAATACCTAATTGAGCTACTTTGTGCGCAATAGAGGATTTTGTTATCATGCCGCCACGCCCAAACTGCGATCGTGCCGAACTCACAAACGAAGAAAGGTCTATACCTTCACTTGTAACTTCTTGTATCACTTCAGAACCGGGGAGTTTAGGGTCGCCGGTGTAAATACCATCAACATTGGTTAGTACAATTAGCGCCTCGGCATTCAACATAGAGGCGATAAGCCCCGCAAGTTCGTCGTTATCGGTAAACATTAACTCGGTTACTGATACAACATCATTTTCATTTATCACCGGTACAACCTGGTTTTGAAGCAATATCTCCAAACAGTTGCGCATGTTGAGGTAATGCACCCGGTCACGAAAATCTTCCTTGGTTACCAGCACTTGTGAACAAAGTGTGTCATATTTTTCGAAAAGCTGCGCGTAAGTATTTATAAGCTTTACTTGCCCTATCGAAGCCAGCAACTGGCGCGCAGCTACAGCATCATGTTTGTCACCAACCTTGATCAGGCTGCGCCCTGAAGCTACGGCTCCTGACGATACCAAGATCACCTCAATACCCTGCTTGCTTATGGCGGCCACCTGGTCAACCAAATGGGAGAGGCGTTCTTGATCAGGCAGGCCATTTGGCTGAGTAATCACGTTAGAGCCTATCTTAACAATGACGCGACGGTACTGGTACATTAATGTATAGTAGTTTTGTCGTCAATAATAACAATTTGAAAGTAAATGCAGGAAAGAATATGCAAATACCGCTTATTAACGCATCCGAAAGCTAAAACTTAACCTTACAAATACTGTTATCAGGCTAATTCATGGCATCATCAAAACTATCAATATACGCGGCACTGGCTGCCAATTTACTTATCGCTATAACCAAATTTATAGCAGGTGCAATTAGTAACAGCGCAGCGATGATAGCCGAGGGAGTACATTCTGTAGTTGATACTGTAAATGAGTTATTGCTGCTGCTGGGGCTTCATCGCAGCAAAAAACAGCCCGATGCTATGCATCCGTTCGGGTATGGTAAGGAGTTATACTTTTGGTCGTTTATCGTTTCTATCATGATCTTTGGACTGGGAGGTGGCGTGTCTATTTATCAGGGTATAACGCACATTATCCACCCCGAGAAAATGGGTGACCCAACAATCAACTACATCGTACTTTCACTATCGATAGTTTTTGAAGGGACATCATTGTTTATCGCCTTAAAACAATTTAACCAGGTTCGCGGCGCTACACCGTGGTGGGAGGCCGTAGTTAAAAGTAAAGATCCGTCCAGTTTTCTGGTATTATTTGAGGATGCAGCGGCGGTAGCGGGGTTGTTTATTGTAATCATATGTGTATACCTCAGCCACAAGCTTAATCTCCCTTATTTGGATGGTGTCGCGTCGCTGCTGGTTGGTATAATTTTGATCATTGTTTCGTCTATCCTGGCACGCGAAAGCCGCAGTTTATTAATGGGCGAAGGCGTGTCAACTCAAACGAGAGAAAAAATATGTCACATGGTGGAAGGCGATGATCACGTGGTGAAAGTACAGCACATATTATCAACTTATCAGTCACCCAGTGAGGTGTTGCTCATGCTGATCGTAGCGTTTAAGGATGACCTGGATACGGAAGAAATAAACATTGCTATAGACCGCATACGCGATAAAGTGAAAGCGGAGTTCAAGCTGGTACGCTTTGTTATCATTCAGCCGGAAAGCCTGGATCATCACCTGCTCTGGAATGATGACAGCCATTAACATTGGTTAAAATGAACTAAAGCAAACACATATTTACTTTAGCCTGTTATTGCTAAACAACATACCCATCTGTTTATGCTTATTTTGCAGCGGGTTAAACATCAATATGGATAAAAAACTTAAGGCAAGGCCCCGTGTGTTGATCATCGGTGGCGGCTTTGCCGGTATACAACTTGCCAAAAAACTCAGGAACGCACCTGTTGAGGTGTTACTGCTTGATAAACATAACTACCATACTTTTCAGCCGCTGCTGTACCAGGTTGCAATGGGTGCGCTGGAGGGCGATTCCATCGGTTTTCCGATACGAAGGATCTTCAGCAGGCAAAAGAATTTTACTTTTCATTTAGCCGAAGTACAAAAGATAGATACCGAAGCGAGGATAGTTACAGCCAACATAGGCGATATACATTATGATTACCTGGTACTGGCAACAGGGGCAAATACCAATTACTTCGGGAACAAACAACTAGAGCATTACACGCTTCCCATGAAGAACATTGCTGAGGCGCTGAACGTGCGGAGCCTTATACTTCAAAATCTGGAAAAAGCTTTGGTTACCTTTGATGAAACCGAACGCAATGCCTTGCTCACCTTTGTTGTGGTTGGGGGCGGTCCCACAGGTGTGGAGTTGTCCGGAGCGATTGCCGAATTGCGAAAGTACATCCTCTGTAAAGATTACCCCGGCTTGTGCGATGCCGATATGAAGGTGTTTTTGGTGGAAGGTAAACCAGAACTGCTGGCAGCAATGTCTAAAGGGGCATCAAGCAAAGCCAAGAAGTTTTTGACAGACTTGGGTATCACTATTTACAATAGTGTGCATGTGGAGAGTTACGATGGCCTTACACTAAAGATTGACGACGGTACGGTGATTAAAACGCGTAATGTGTTATGGGCGGCAGGTGTAAGAGGCGAGATGCCTCAAGGCCTACCTGCAGAAAAGATCGCCAAAGGCAACCGGGTAATAACAGACGAGATAAACAAGGTAGTTGGCTATGATAATGTATTTGCCATTGGTGACGTTTCCTCTGTAGTTACTGAAGGTGCTCCTAACGGTTATCCCGGCGTAGCACAAGTAGCACTACAGCAGGGAGAGCAGCTGGCCAAAAACCTGGTGAATATAGTAGAAGGCCGGCCAACCAAGCCGTTCAGGTACAATGACCTGGGTACGATGGCAACTATTGGCCGCAACAAGGCTGTGGCTGATCTTAAGCACCTGCAGTTCCAGGGATTCTTCGCCTGGATATTGTGGATGTTTGTGCATCTGTTGTCGTTAGCTGGGTTTAGCAATAAAACAATCGTGTTTTTTAACTGGGCAACAAACTACCTTACGCGTAATAGCGATAACAGGCTGGTGATACACCATTTTGATACAAATACTATGATGACAGATCCTACGGCCAAATAGCCGTGGAGCTGAATATTTAGCTGATACGCGTATGCACCTTTTCTTAATTATAGCATTGTTGGTAATGGTGTGTGCGTTTTATTCGTACATAAACGCCCGCTTTCTTCGGCTGCCCGGTACTATCGGCATTATGGCCTTAGCTATTGCAGGGTCTATGGTAACGATCGCCGTAGAAAATATATACCCCGGTGTGGCCAAATACCTTACTATTTTGGCCAACAACATCAGCTTTTCTACTATAGTACTTAATGTTATGCTTGGCTTTCTGCTGTTTGCCAGCGCGTTCAACTTAAACGTAAGAAAACTAAAGCGCGAAATGCGCCCTGTGCTGCTCCTTAGTACTATTGGCGTGCTTCTTTCTACAGCGTTATTCGGCACATTGCTTTATTTCGTTGCGGGGCTTATAGATATTAAAATACCGTTTATTTACTGCCTGCTGTTTGGCGCATTAGTTTCGCCTACAGATACCGTTGCGGTGGGTGCTATAGTAAAGCATTCAAAGCTACCCTCGAATTTGGAAACTATTATCGCCGGCGAATCTTTGTTTAACGATGGGATAGGCTTGGTGCTGTTCATCACTCTTCTGGAAATCACCCGTTCGGGAACCGACAGTTTTGACCTGGGTAAAACGGTTATGCTTTTTATACAGGAAGTTTTTGGCGGGATTGCTATAGGTGCGGCAAGTGGGTATTTGTCGTTTAGGCTGATGCGCTCAGTAAATGACTTTCAAACAATTGTATTGGTGTCACTCGGCGTGGTAATGTTTAATTCCGTGGCAGCTTCCTATCTTAATCTATCTATACCACTATCTGTTGTTACCGCTGGTTTATTCGCAGGTGCGCGATCTATTAACGCAGACACAAAGGAGCATTCGCACGAGGCGCTTGAGAAATTCTGGAACTTAATTGATGAGTTATTAAATACAATCCTCTTTGTGATGGTTGGTTTACAGATGATCAATCTGCCCTACATTAAAAACTATTGGATTACCGGTGGAATAGGAATAGTGCTGATATTAGCTGCACGGTGGTTGAGCATACTGGTGCCACTAACGTTCCTTAGAAGGTCATTAAACATTAATTACAATAATGTAAATATACTTACCTGGGCAGGAGTGAGGGGTGGTATATCTATAGCCCTGGCTTTGTCTTTACCGGCATCACCATACAGGCATTTTATACTTTCCGGAAGCTACTTTATCGTGATCTTCTCTATAATCGTGCAGGGATTAACACTCAACCGGATGATCAACTCAGCGTATAAAACCAAGGAAGATGCCACCTAGCCTTTGCCGCTCATGTATTTGCCTATTTGTCGTTCATTAGCATCGCCGGACTTACTAAATGTTTCTATGATATTTTGCTGTTCGGCTTCTGTCCTGTTTTGGCTAAGTTTCTTCTTAGCCTGCAGATCGTCTACCACAATTTCAAATGCCACAATGCCTTTCATCATCTTCAGCTTATAATCATCTTCCAAATTGTCCCATTGCTGCATATAGCCTTGCTCGTAAAAGCCGATCATCTTCTTCAGTAGCACTTCTATATCAGCCACATCACTGATTAATTTTGCTCTTCCGTAAGCATGAACCGAAATGTAGTTCCATGTGGGCACATTTTGAACCTTCTCGTAATTAGATGGCGAGATGTAAGCGTGCGGTTCCGAGAAGATGACCAAAGACGTTCCATTAAAACTGGCAGCAGCCTGGGGGTTAGCTTTTGCAAAGTGCGATAACAGAACTATTGTACCATCTCGCTGCTCTACAATAAAGGGGATATGAGTAGCCACGGGCACACCATCCAGGGTATTAACCATGGTGGCAAAACTATAGCGTTGCATAAAGCTTACAGCTTCACGCACATCTGGCATCTGAAAGTGCTTTGGAGTATACAATTTATCTAATTATAACGCTTTATTCACTGCCCTTGTAAAGCACTCCGGCCTTTTCTGCTGATAGCTTTATGCCTTTTATCATGGCGGAGCTAAAGCCATTGTGCTCCATTTCGTTAAGGCCCGCAATGGTACAGCCCTTTGGCGATGTTACCTTATCAATTTCCTGTTCAGGATGTGAGGCAAGCTGAAGCAGAAGATCAGCAGCTCCTTTAGCTGTTTGCGCAGCCATTTTAAGCGCATCATGAGCATGAAAACCTATTTCGGTACCACCTTGTGATGCAGCGCGAATAGAGCGCAGGAAGAATGCTATACCACAAGCGCATAAAGCGGTAGCGGAAGTCATTAATTCCTCATTAATCTGAATGCTTACACCAACTGTATCAAAAAGAGATTTAACCAGGCTTACGTTAGCTGCGGAGGCATTATCAGTAGCTATACAGGTCATGCTGTGACCAATAGCTATTGCTGTGTTTGGCATAGCTCGTATCACCTGCACCTGCAGGCCAAGCTGATTGCGAATATCCTGGCAGCTTACGCCGGACACAACAGATATCAGCAAATGCTTGCTTTCCATAGCAGCTGGCTTAATTTCGTCAAGCAGTTTATTTAGCTGTTGCGGTAAAATGGCAAGCACAACAATGTCTGCCTTAGTAACAGCTTCAGTATTATTTGCTGTAACGTTGTAGCCGTCGGCCGCGAGTGGCGCTAACGCCGCTGTATTGCGCCGCGTGAGCGTAATTTGTTGCGGAGTAAATATACCTGCCTTTACCAAACCTTTGGCCAATGCCAATCCTATGTTACCGCTGCCCAATATGGCTATATGCTGTTGTGTTTCCATGTTATTTGCTTAAGCGTGTACCAAAACCTTTATCTTTTTTCAGCTGACCGAGATCATCGGAATGACCAATTATAACAGCCTTAACCCCGCAAGATATAGCTGTAAATGCGTTGTCCATCTTTGGCAGCATTCCGCTGTGGATTATTTGGTCGGTCTTTAACTTTTCGTATCGTTCAAGGTCTATTTCGCGTATCAATGAATCTTCATCATCAATGTCCTGAAGAACACCCTTTTTCTCGAAACAATACACCAGCGTTGTATCGTACAGTTCAGATAGCGCAACAGCCAGCGCAGAAGCGATAGTATCGGCATTGGTATTTAATAACTGTCCCTCACCGTCATGTGTGAGCGCGCAAAAAACGGGAGTGAACCCTGAATCAAGTAATTTACCAATGCTTTCCGGATTAATGGAATTTTCGGTTAAATCGCCTGCAAAGCCGTAATCAATTATTTTTACCGGACGCTTTTTAGCCCGGATGAAGTTCCCATCGGCACCGGTTAATCCAATAGCGTTGGTACCGTAACGCTGTAATTGAGCGACAATGTTTTTGTTGATCAAGCCGCCGTATACCATAGTTACAATCCGCAGGGTGTCAATGTCTGTTATCCGCCTGCCGTCGATCATACGCGCTTCTACGCCCATGCTTTCAGACACTTGGGTAGCCACTTTGCCACCTCCGTGTACCAGTATCTTAAATCCTTCAAGTGCGGTAAAGTCCTTTAAAAACCTGTGCAGGTTTTCAGAATTATCTATTACGTTACCACCAATTTTAATCACATGCAACGTTTGCATACATATACTATATAAGTCCGATGGCAATAATAGGTAAATTTAAAGAATGGTTTGCCAGTAAAGTAAACAGTATAACAGGAATTACAAGCACTGTACGGAACCTTGCTCAAGTGATAATATAATTACCCACCATTTAGTGCAATATTCCAGTCACAGTATCATAAATCCCGAATACTTCTCGCGGTTTACGCTAAACTGTAACACTAATTAGCCCGGGCATTTACCCGGGCCTATATTACTGCTGAATTACAATCAGCTGGTGCATAATTAAGGTACCAATTAAGATTAATGTTACTTTTGCTGCATGCCTGATCATCAACTATACATGCAGCGCTGTCTTGAACTTGCTGAACTTGGAGCTGGGTTTGTAAGCCCTAATCCGATGGTGGGTGCTGTAGTGGTGTGTGACGATAAGGTGATTGGGGAAAGCTACCATAAGCAATATGGCGGACCACACGCCGAAGTAAACGCTATCAATCAGGTTGTCGAAAAGTACCCGGATGCGATAGATCTGCTAAAAAAATCGACAATTTATGTTTCCCTTGAACCCTGCGCGCATTACGGCAAAACTCCACCCTGTGCAGATTTAATTATTAAACACCAAATACCAAATGTAGTTGTAGGCTGCCGCGACCCTTTCCCACAGGTAGACGGTAAGGGTATTGATAAATTAAAGGCTGCAGGTGTTGATGTAACCGTTGGTGCGTTGGAACAGGAAAGCCGCCGCCTTAATCGTCGTTTTTTTACCCGTGTACAAAAGCAACGCCCTTATATTATTTTAAAGTGGGCGCAAACAGTAGACGGTTTTTTTGCTCCTGATGATGGTAGCCAACATTGGATTACCGGACCTGAAAGCCGCAATTTGGTACACCAATGGCGCGCCGAAGAAGATGCCATATTGGTTGGAAGAAACACTGCCTTAAATGACAATCCCCAGCTAAATGTACGATATGCGGAAGGTCGCAATCCAAAACGGGTGGTTATAGACCGCGAGCTTACACTGCCTAAGGACCTGCACCTGTTTGATCAGTCGACAGAAACTTTGATATTTAATGAGCTGAAGACGGATATAGAGGGCAACGTGAAGTATATCGCGTTAGAGGACTTTAACCACTACCTGCCACAATACATGATGTACCAGCTCTGGATGCAGGATATTCAATCAGTAATTATAGAAGGTGGCGCACATACATTAAATTCTTTTATTAAAGATGGATTGTGGGATGAAGCGCGTATTTTTACCGGACCAGGTGTGCTGAACCAAGGCATTCCTGCACCGGTTATAAGTGGCACCAATGGTGGTCACTATACCGTTGGTGCCGACCAATTACAATTGTTTTACAATAGCTAACAGGCTGATGTTATACGTTTTTTTAAGTGTTTGCTGTAGTGTGGTAGTTTCAATATTGCTGAAACTGTCCAGGCGCTACAGCATACACGTATTTCAGGCTATCACTTGGAACTACTCCATGGCTATTTTGCTCACGTGGTTCTTCTTCAGGCCTAAGTTGCAGGACCTTGATCTGAATGGTGCGCCGCTCCCTATATATATTGCCGTTGGCATTTTGCTACCGGTAATCTTTATGGTAATGGCTTCTTCAGTACGTGTAGCAGGTATTGTGCGTACAGATGTTGCACAACGCCTTTCGTTATTCATCCCGTTAGTAGCATCCTATTTTCTGTTTGGAGAAACGTTTACTCCCTTGAAAATAGTAGGAATAATTGTTGGGTTTGCTGCCATACTCTGTTCAATCCCTTGGCAAAAACAAACTGCCAATCGCAAGGTCATCAGCAATGCCTGGATTTACCTGCTTATTGTTTTCATTGGTTTTGGTGCGATAGATATTTTGTTTAAGCAAGTAGCCGGAGTAAAGGTGCTGCCATATACAACCTCTCTTTTCGTTATCTTTATACTAGCCTTTGTTATTGCGCTTGTTGCGTTATTGTACCATGTAATTACTGGTAAGGCACGCATTTCCTGGCCGCACATGATGTTTGGTTGGATATTGGGCGTAGCCAATTTCGGCAATATATTGTTTTACATTAAAGCTCATCAACAACTATCGACAAGCCCATCAGCTGTTTTTTCTGCCATGAATATAGGCGTGATAACAGTAGCCGCACTTGTCGGTTTAATGATATTTAAAGAGCGCCTCAGCTTATTGAATAAGATAGGCATCGGTTTAGCGGTAGTTGCAATCATTATCATCACGATCTCTCAACATTGATGCTTTTTGAAGATACTTATAAAACCATCGCCCAACCGGCTGAAGGTGTTTTTCGCGATCGGGGAAGTAAGTTCCTTTCGTTTGCTTATCCAATTACAAACGACGCCGAGGTTAAGCCGTTGGTAGCAAATCTAAAAACGCTTCATCCAAAGGCGAATCATCATTGCTGGGCTGTAAGATTGGGTATAGACCGATCTGTATTCCGTGTGAACGATGATGGAGAACCCTCAGGCACTGCCGGCCGGCCAATACTTAATACTTTGCTTTCTAAAGACATCACCAATACACTGGTTGTGGTTGTGCGCTATTTTGGCGGAACACTACTGGGTGTACCTGGATTGATAAACGCGTACAAAGCGGCTACAGAGGCTGCACTAGCAGAAGCTAGCGTGGTAGAGAAGACCGTTAATGATGTTTACACCATTATATTCGAGTACCCGCAAATGAACGACGTAATGCGGATAATAAAAGAAGAGCAACTATCAATCATTGAACAAACATTAGAACTAAATTGTAGCGTAAAATTTTCTGTCAGGAAAACGCAGGTAGAATCTGTTATGGCCAAACTCAACAAAGTAGAGAAAGCCAGGATAACCTATAACTACAGCGGGTAATATCTGAAAACTGCTTTCAAATAGAGGTTTTTGACTGCCCGCCATTCAGTAAAAATCCGTAATTTGCCTGCATATGCAATCTTTTGAAATAGACAAATCGGACTTGCAGCGAATTAAAGTAGCGCTTGATGGCGACGATTCTGGTCTTGAAGATGTTCTGAAAGAATACCATGCCTCGGAGATTGCAATACTGTTCGAAAAACTTTCGCAGGAGGGCCGCGAGCGCATCATCAACCTCTTGCCCGCCGATATAGCATCTGAAGTGCTATCGGAAATGACGGAGGAGGCCCATCCCGAAGAGCTTCTTTTGAATCTTGACCCTGAAAAGCGCTCTGAAATAGTTGAGGAACTGGACTATGATGATGCGACCGACATTATATCTCAGTTAGAGGAGCATGAGCAGCACGAGATACTAGCGGATATAGATCACGAGGATGCCACCAACATCCGGGCGCTGCTGAAGTACGACGAGGACACTGCTGGCGGCCTCATGAACTCCGAGATTATTAAGGTAAACATCAATCTTGATAAGAAAGATGCGCTGGAAGAGATCATCCGCCAGAGCGAGGAGATGGAGGAGTTCTATACCATTTATGTGGTAGATGATGCCGATATACTTCAGGGCATACTTTCAGTAAAGTCCATTATTAAGGCCCGGTCTGACGCGCGTGTAAGTGATCTGGTGATCAAAGACTTCGTATATGTAAAGGCTGACCTCGACCAGGAGGATGTTGCTGGACTTATATCGCAATATAACCTTACTGCTATCCCGGTAGTAGATGATAACATGAAATTGCTGGGCCGAATTACGGTGGATGACATCATCGACGTAATGGAGCAGGAGAGCACCGAGGATATCTTAAAGATATCCGGTGTAAGCGAAGATGAAGAACTGAGCGGTAACTGGCAGGAAGCGGTAAAAAGCCGCTTACCATGGCTGGTAATTAACCTTGCTACGGGTTTTCTAGCCGCTTCTATTATCCGCCATTTTGATGCAACTATTAAAGATTTGGCCATTATCTCTGCCTACATGACTATTATTGCGGGAATGGGCGGCAATACGGCTACACAGGCGCTTGCAGTAACGGTTCGCCGTATATCGCTCACAGACCTTAGCGACAGGCAAGCTTATAATACAGTATTAAAAGAATTCCTTGTAGGTTTAATTAACGGTGCAGCAAACGGATTGATCATTTTTGCAGTGGCTTATTTTTACGATGCTAACCTGGTACTTGGGTTGGTACTGTTTCTGGCGATGACTGGAAATTTAATTGTTGCAGGCGTAACAGGGGCTTCTATACCTCTGATTTTAAAGCGGGTAGGAGTCGATCCAGCTGTTGCATCGTCAATCATCATAACCACTTTTACAGATTGTATAGGATTTTTATTGCCGCTGTGGCTGGCAAGTACGCTTTTATTACACAGGTAAACAAAACTTTTAAATAAATTTGGGCCGATAACACCAATGCTTATGACCGAAGTAAGATACAACTGGACAACCGAAGAAATCTCTGAAATATACCATTCACCACTGCTGGATCTCGTTTACCGCGCTGCTACCATACACCGCGAAAACAAAGATTATTCTGAAGTGCAGATTAGTTCGCTGATCTCTATCAAAACCGGCGGCTGCCCGGAAGATTGCGCGTATTGTCCGCAGGCCGCGCGTTATAACACCGGCGTGGATGTGCACGCCATAATGCCTAAGGAAGAAGTTATTGCTGTTGCGCAACGCGCTAAAAATGGCGGTGCAAGCAGGCTTTGCATGGGCGCTGCGTGGCGCGAAGTACGCGATAACCGCGACTTTGACAAAGTGCTGGACATGGTTAAAGCTGTAAACGAGCTGGATATGGAGGTTTGCTGTACCCTGGGTATGCTTACCGAGCACCAGGCACAGCGCTTAGCGGATGCTGGCCTATATGCTTACAACCATAATCTCGATACATCTGAGGACGATTACAAACGCATTATTACAACCCGCACCTACGACGACCGTTTGAAAACACTTGAAAACGTTCGTAAAGCAAAGATATCTGTTTGCAGTGGCGGCATTATTGGGCTGGGCGAAACTGTTGAGGATCGTATATCTATGCTGAAAACGCTATCAAACCTGCCTAAACACCCGGAGTCGGTTCCAATTAACGCGCTGGTGCCGGTTAAGGGTACACCGCTGGCAGATCAGCCAAGAGTTGCTATCTGGGATATGGTAAGAATGATTGCAACAGCGCGCATAATCATGCCGAAAACCGTTGTACGCCTTTCTGCAGGCCGCACGGAAATGAGCACACTGGAACAGGCCTTTTGCTTTATGGCAGGTGCCAACTCAATTTTTGCAGGCGAAAAGCTACTTACTACGCCAAACCCGTCATTTGATGAGGATATGGCAATGTTCGAACTGCTGGGACTTAGTCCGCGTAAGGCGTTCAAAAACGGCCGTCCTAATGTTCCTAAAGAACTGAAGGAAATGAGCATTAACGAGGTAATTTAATACCGCCCGAAATACGATTTGCTGTCCCGGGTGTCCCGCTTAGAAAGCGGGACACCCGGGACAGTCGTTTTATATAATCTACTGGTTACTAATTAAATACATTAAAAAGGCGGGACACACCGGGACAGTACAAATACTTCAGCTGTTTACACTCAAATACCTTAATGTGTGATTGTTATGCGTAAATATGCGCTTCATCAATAACTTCCTTGGGACACCCTTTAGAAGTTGAAAGTGGGACACTTTCGTAAGGCACTTACACACCTTGTACAATACAAATTCCGCAAGGTTATTCATTGCTTCACAATAAGGCACACCACACAAGTATTAACATTTAAGTATCCAGACCAAGTCAATAATTGTTATAACACAAGCGCAACCGATTGCATCTGGCAACAACCTCTTACTTTGCTTACCACCGCCTTCCCGGTTTAAGACCTGCTTTCTTTTGATGAAAGCGCCGTTGCAGCTTTAACTGTATCAATACCGAACGGCTGTCTGTACATAAGCGTACAGTAATCTTGTCCAAAATAATTATAACTTATTGTATTACAGTATTTTGATAATTTGGTATGTTATTGATACTTCAATGCCAAAATGAAATCAAGAAATTGCGAACAGTAAACAACCATTCATTTATCTCAAGCAACTAAAATGTTATCACTACAGCACATTTCTAAGTATTACCAGGTAGGCGGCAATAAGAACTACGTTATAAACGATATCAGCCTTGATGTTGACGAGGGCGAATTTGTATCCATTATGGGCCCGTCCGGTTCTGGTAAATCAACCTTGCTCAACATCATCGGTATGTTGGACGAACCATCGTCAGGCTATCACTATTTTGTAGAGCAGCCTGTTCATCAAATGAAAGAAAAGCAACGTGCCGCTTTGTACAAAAAGTACATCGGCTTTGTTTTCCAGGCTTATCACTTGATTGATGAACTTACCGTTTATGAAAACATTGAGACACCGCTGATCTACCAGGACGTAAAAGGTTCGGAGCGTAAAGCGATGGTAGCTGATATGCTCGATCGATTCCAGATCGTTGGTAAAAAGGATCTTTTTCCTTCGCAGCTTTCCGGCGGTCAGCAGCAGCTGGTTGGTATAGCCCGCGCGCTTATTGCGAGCCCTAAGTTATTACTTGCAGATGAGCCTACCGGTAACCTTAACTCCAAACAAGGGGAGGACATTATGGAGCTGTTTAGAAAATTGAATAAAGAAGACGGGGTTACTATCATCCAGGTAACTCATTCTGAAAAGAATGCAGAATACGGTTCGCGCATTATTAACCTGTTGGATGGAAGGGTAGAATCTTCAACAAAATTCTGAACTGATACACAAAATGCGATACGTTAAATACTTAATTGTTAGTCTTACTTTATTATCACCGGCACTTGCACACAGCCAATCTGCCGATACAACGCTGAGTTTACAGCAATGTATAGACATTGCCGTGAAGAACAACCTCGACGTGAAAAAGAGCGAGCTGGCGGTGCAAACATCACATGTTAACTTTAACCAGGCGCGGGAGAACATGCTGCCAACACTTTACGGGCAGGTTGACCACGGCATAAACAATGGCCGAGGTATCGATCCGTCAACCAACACCTACGTTAAGCAATCATTTAAATCTGGTAATTACAACCTGAGCAGCGATCTTACAGTGTTCAGCGGGTTGCAAAATCTGAACAATATAAAGCAAACATCGTTGGCTTACCAGGCCGGCAAAATGGACCTGCAGCAGGCAAAAGACCAGGTAACCATTAATGTGATAACCGCGTACCTGATGGTGCTGGACAATACCGAACTTTTGGCGCAGGTAAAAAACCAGCTGGAGGTATCCAGGCAGCAAGTTGCCCGTTTGCAGATACTGGAGAAAGAAGGGGCAAACAAGCTGCCATCTGATTTGTACGATCTTAAAGGTACTTATGCCGATAACCAACTTTCGGTTGTAAATACCGCTACCACGCTAAAAACCTCCAAGCTTAATTTGCTGCAGATATTAAATATTCCTTATAAAGAGAATATCACACTTCAGCCAATAAACGCGGAGGAACTGGCTAAACAGACGCCAAATTCTGCCGATCAGGTTTATGATATAGCGCTTAATCAGCTTGCTTATGTGAAAGCAGCAACCTTAAGGCGCCAGAGTGCCGAAAAGGGAGTAAGCGTTGCCAAGGGAAGCTTGCTGCCTAGTATAGGCTTGTATGGTGGCGTATCTACCAACTACTCAAGTGCAGCTACGCTTAATAACCAAACCATAGGTTATTGGGATCAGTTTAAAAATAATTACGGCACCCAGTTTGGCGTTAGCTTGCGCATACCCATCCTTAACTATTTTCAAAACCGCAACAAGGTTGCTTTGGCTAAAATTCAGCTGCAAAACAATATTTATGTAGAGCAAACCACAAAAGTTCAGTTGAGGCAGGATGTAGAAAAGGCATATCTGAACATGACATCGGCATATGAGCGCTACCAGGCATCGGCACAGCAGGTAGAAGCTTATACCGAATCGTTCCGGACGGCAGAGATAAGATTTAACGCCGGCGTACTCACTTCAGTTGATTTTGTGGTAGCGAAGAACAACCTGGACAGGGCCAAAATCAACCTTATCAACTCCAGGTACGATGTGTACATTTATAACAAGATTTTAGATTACTACCAGGGCAAATTATCATTATAATAAAATTTGCATCATATTAAAAGATTATATTACATTTATCGCAGAAATCCCACCGTATATCCGGCTAGCCATTATCAACGGCTAGCCGGATATTTCCATTTAAAGGCGAGCCTTAAACAAATGCTTCAAACCTTTGTTAAACACTAAAATTATATCACAAATGAAAAAATTATTACTTACAGCCTGTATCGTATTCGGCGGTATTTTGGCTTCACAAGCTCAGATATTACCTAAAGTACAATTTGGTGTAAAGGCAGGCGCCAACCTAACCAGTTTATCATCCGGCAGCGGTTCGCTTAGCAGTGATAACCGTGCTGGTTATCTTGCGGGTTTTTGGGCGCGCTTTGGTGCTTTAGGTTTTAATTTCCAACCGGAGTTGTACATCACCAGCAAGAATGTAGATATCAACAACGGTTCATCAAATTCTGCTACTACAAAAGCCAAGTTCACCAGTATAGATGTGCCTTTGCTGTTTGGCGGTAAAGTAGGCGCGTTTGGTTTAGGCGGCAGGTTTTACACAGGCCCGCTATTGTCTTTCGCCATTAACCGCGATCAGAATTTCATAGGAGCAACGGGCGACGCAATTAACCTGCGCTACAAGGATTCTAACTTCGCCTGGACAGTAGGAGCCGGCTTAGATGTACAAAAAATATCTGTAGACCTGCGCTACGAGGCCGGGCTTACCAAGCAGAGTTACATTACCGGCGGAAGCGAATACAAAACGCGTGTAAGCCTGTTTAACTTAAGCCTTGGATACGCTTTCTAAATAGGGGTTTAAACTAAAAGTTTTAAGGTCTGCAATGTTGCGGGCCTTTTTTGTTGCCTTATAATCAACGTTATATTACTAAGTAATGTAGATAAAGTATTACAATAACAGGGAGCGCTGAGTTATATTTATAGAAATTTTACAGCAATGGCTTACCATAGTAAACGCTTTTTTTCTGCCTGCTTATTAATACTATTAGCAAGTCTTAAGTTGGATGCTCAGGATACCAGTAGCGGTGCGTCCACCATCCGCCTAAACCAGATTGGTTTTTACCCAGGGGCACCAAAAACAGCGATAGTAACAACGGGTACAACCGGAGATTTCCAGATAAGGAAAGCAGGCAAGGTGGTTTATACCGGCAAGTTAAAGCAATCTTTAAAGCCGGGTTTTTCAGGTCAATATACATCCATAGCGGATTTTAGCAACTTTACCACACCCGGTACTTACACGTTAACCGTAAAAGGTGTGGGACAATCATATCCTTTCAATATTAGTAATTCAGCTAACAGCGGGGTAGCGACGGGTACATTAAAAGCCTTCTACTTTATGCGCGCATCAGCCCCTTTGGAAAAAAAGTATGCAGGTAAATGGCAACGGGCATCAGGTCACCCGGACAATAAGGTGCTGGTGCACCCCTCAGCTGCTGATGCCAAAAGGCCTGCAGGTACGGTCATCTCTTCACCCGGAGGATGGTACGATGCCGGCGACTACAACAAATATGTGGTAAACAGTGGTATCTCTACAGCTACGTTGCTCTCACTGTATGAGGACTTTCCGGAATACATGAAAACCGTTAAGCTAAACATCCCTGAAAGTAACAACAAGTTGCCTGATGTTTTGTATGAGGTGTTATGGAACCTGCGCTGGATGCTGACCATGCAGGACCCTAACGACGGCGGTGTCTATCATAAACTCACTACAGCCAAGTTTGATAAAATGGAAATGCCGGATAAAGATACGGCGGTCCGCTATGTGGTGCAAAAAAGTACAGCAGCCGCTTTGGACCTTGCCGCAGTTTCCGCACAGGCCTCACGCATATTTAAGGGTTTTGATAAAGAGCTGCCAGGTTTTGCTGACTCTTGCCTGAAAGTTTCGGAATATGCTTACCAGTGGGCAGTTAAAAACCCTAATGTACTGTACGAACAGGATGCCATGAACAAGCAGTTTAAACCTGCCGTTACTACCGGCACTTACGGTGACCGGAATGTTTCTGATGAGTTCTTATGGGCATCGGCTGAATTGTACAAAGCGACCGGCAAGGACGAATATTTTGGTAAGATCAACATGACTAAAAGCGAAATGGTATCGGTACCAACATGGTCTAACGTGAAGCTGCTGGGGTATTATGCGCTGGCAGACAGTAAAGAGTTAGACCCGGATCACCGCCTGATACTGGCAGATATAAAAGATAGGTTGATCAACTTTGCCGATATATTTGTAAGCGGTGCAGACAGCAATGCTTACCAAACAGTAATGACCAAATTTAAAGGGAACTTCAACTGGGGTAGCAACAGCAACGCGGCAAACCAGGGTATACTGCTTATAAAAGCATATAAGCTGACTCGCAACAAAAAGTACCTGGATTACGCCCTCGCCAACCTGGACTACCTACTGGGCAGGAACGGTAGCGGCTATTGCTATGTTACAGGCTTTGGCAGCAAACCAACTATGCACCCTCATCACCGGCCTTCGGTAGCGGACGGGGTAGTGGATCCGATACCCGGGCTGTTAGCCGGCGGACCGAACCCCGGAATGCAGGATAAAATACAGGTACCCTCAACCGCTCCAGATGAAGCTTACATAGACGATGATCGTTCTTACGCAACAAACGAGATTGCAATAAACTGGAACGCTCCGGTAGCTTACCTTGCAAATGCTATTGAGGCTTTGCAAAAAGAGCTTAAGCCCTAAACAGACGTAATTGCCGTAATAACAATAAATATAAAGAAGCAGAAAGCCGTAGTGAGCATGTACATGATGAAAACGCCCAGCATTTTACTAACAGTTCGCCAGCGGCTGCGGTTATAAACCACCCTCAACGAACGATAGATATACCACAGGATAACAAAGAAGGAGATGGTATTTGTAAGATCGGAAAACCACTTGTAAGGGATCACCAGTTGTGATACCAGAACAACTATCCAGAACAGGAAGATGAAACAGTGCAGGTGAATAGAGTAAATGATGTGCTCTACATAATATTTCTTATTCTTCCAAAAGGCTATTTGCAATATCAGTGCAAATAGCGGAAGCAGCAGGAACATTACCTTGGGTACATTGTGCTTGTAACTTTCTGCAAAGACCTCCGGCGCGCTTTTACCAAGCTTTTGCCAGTCAAAGCTCTTTTTGGTGATATAACGTTCCAAGATGTTATCTCTTTTACTCTCCGGCAATTTGCTCTGTTTAAGAAGGTATTCCTCGTAGGTTTTGCTTTCTTGATCATTGCCGAAAACTATAAAATTACCTTCATGCTCTTTTTTAGACTTTGTTGTGTCTTTTAAAGCAGTACCTGCCAAACCGGGAACGTAAGTATTTAGCTTTCCCTGTAATTCCCTTTTTTGAGCCGGGGTAAGATTCTTGTCTTTAGAAATATCCTGAGCAATGGTTTGTTGAAATTCGTTTGCGCCTTTTTGTTCTTTAGTTTCGGCGTCGTTGTTTATCTTAATAGGGTCGTGCTTGCCACCCTTAAATAATACAACAAAGAAAAGCAAACTGATGAAGATGTACATCTTCACCGGGTGCAGGTAGTGGGCCCGTTTGCCGGCCAGGTAATCAACAGTTAATTTACCCGGCTTCAAAAACAACGGCTTCAGGGTACTAAAGAACTGATCGTCGAAGTGAAAGTAGTCGCTTACTGCATGCGTTACCATGTGGCCGAAGCTTTCCTTCATTTCCAGGTTTTCTTGCCCGCAGTTGTGACAGAACTTACCCTCCAGTATAGTGCCGCAGTTAAGACAATCGTTGGCGTGCCGGTAATGCTTTTTCATCAGAGCCGTTAAGCGTGTTGTATTGCGTGCTTAAGTGCCGCATTATGTTTATACTTAAATACAAATGGGAATATTACGGCTATCACCAACGCGTAGCCCGCAAAGGCCAGCCAGATGCCGTGCCAGTCCTTAGCTCCACTTGGCAGCAGGAAGAATCTGTCTATAACCCAGCCGCTGATGTTACTGCCCAGGAAAGCGCCGAAACCATTCACCATCATCATGAAAAGCCCTTGAGCGCTGCCGCGGATTTCGGGCGCTGCCTGCGTTTCTACAAATAATGATCCTGAAATATTAAAGAAATCGAACGCCATACCATAAACGATGCATGACATAATGATCATCCATAAACCGTTGGCAGGATCGCCAAAGGCAAACAAACCAAAACGCAGTACCCAGGCCAGCATGCTGAACAGCATTACGTACTTAATGCCAAACCTCCGCAGGAAGAATGGGATAGCCAGGATAAACAGCGTCTCTGAGATCTGCGAAATAGACATGATAATGGCCGGGTATTTCACCGCTATGGTGTCCTTGTAGGCGGGTACGTTGTTGAAGTCGTGTATAAAAGTATCGCCGTAAGCATTTGTCAGCTGGAGGGCTGCGCCAAGCAACAACGAAAACGCAAAGAAAATGGCGAAACGTGAAGATTTGAACAGAGCGAAGGCATGCAAACCCAACCTGCTTGAAAATGATTTTTTCTCCGCCTGATTTAATAAGGGCGGGCATTTAGGCAGTGAGAAGGAATACAATCCCAAAGCTAACGCTATTGCTGCAGCAATATAGAATTGGTTGGCAGATGTTTCATTATGAGTTAAGCTTACCGTCCATAAAGCCACGATAAAGCCCACAGTTCCCCAGGTGCGGATAGGAGGGAAAGCTTTTACCACATCGATGCCCTCACCTTTAAGCGCCGAATAAGATACTGTTATCGACAGGGAAAGCGTTGGCATATAAAACGCCATATTAACGAGCATTACCCAAAAGAAGGTAGTAGGATTGGTAACCATAGGCAGCACACAAAGTGTAGCAGCGCCAAGTATGTGCATAATGCCGTAAAGCTTTTCGGCGTTTATGTACCTGTCTGCTAGTATACCCGTGATGGTAGGCATGAAAATAGAAGCAATACCCATGGTAGAGAAGATAGCCCCAAATTGGGCACCGCTCCATTGCTTGTTTTGAAACCAGTACGCGCCAATAGTTAGCAGCCACGCCCCCCAGATAAAAAACTGCATAAAATTCATCACTATTAAGCGATACTTAATATTCATACTGCACTGGTTTAAACAAGATTATCAATGTTATATTAAAAGGGGGAAAATAGCGAATTACTGCGAATTGGAAAACTCAAAACAGTACAAATCACGCTAAACTATAAAGATTGGCATTAAATTACAACCAGAGTCATCTCAGGATGCGCGACGTTTGTTTAGTTCATCGCGAATCTTGGCCGCCTTTTCGTAAGCCTCTTCAGAAAGGGCCTGCTGTAAACGGCTCTTGAGTTCGTCGTCGCTTAAGGAGTTGAATGATCCGGCAGGAGTTGTAGGTGTTTTCTCTTCTTTAGTTTCGTTGATGTTCTCGAGGTAAACAAAATCGTTACCTTCTATAACGATGCCTGCTGTGGAAAGGATGAATTCGTAGGTATAAATAGGACACTCAAATCGTACCGACACCGCTATAGCGTCAGATGTGCGTGCATCTATCTCAACCGTGCGTTTGCCATCAAAACAAACCAGCTTTGCATAAAAAATGCCGTCAACCAGGTTGTAAATGATAATCTCCTGCACAGATATATTGAATGCCTGCCCCAGGCTCTTGAACAGATCGTGGGTAAGCGGGCGGCTTGGCGTCATTTTCTCTATCTCGATAGCAATTGCCTGAGCCTCAAAACTGCCAATTATGATAGGCAGCCTTCTGCGGCCGCTAACTTCGCCTAAAACCAATGCATACGCGCCGGATTGCGTTTGGCTGTAGGACAGCCCAACAATATCCAGCTTAATCTTTTTCATATCGTTACCCATCACAACCTGTCTGTTTTATGCTGAAGCTTTATACTCTTTTACAGCAGCAATTAATTTTGGTAATACTTCTAATGCGTCGCCTACTATACCGTAATCAGCTACTTTGAAAAACGGCGCATCGGCATCTTTGTTGATGACAACGATAACTTTTGATGAACTTATTCCTGCAAGGTGCTGAATAGCACCTGAAATTCCCACTGCGATATACAGATTCGGGCTTACGGCTATACCGGTTTGGCCAACGTGCTCGCTGTGCGGGCGCCATCCGGCATCAGACACCGGTTTGGAGCAAGCTGTTGCCGCGCCAAGTAAACCGGCAAGTTCCTCCAGCAATCCCCAGTTTTCCGGGCCTTTTAAACCGCGGCCACCAGATACTACAATTTCCGCATCCGGCAGAGACACCTTGTCGGTAGACTGAACAATGTCCTTCAGCATAGCTTTAAAATCAGATTCCTTAGTTTCTACACTAAAGTCTTCCACCTGTGCTGTATTGCCGCTTTCTACCACCTTAAAAGAGTTAGGCGTCAGCGCAATCACTTTGTTAGCTGATGTAAGCTCGACCGTAGCAAAAGCTTTACCGGAAAACGCAGTTTTCTTAACCGTAAATTTTTCACCATTCTGGTCAGGTAATGATACCGCGCCATCGGCAACACCGGCCTGCAGTTTCACACCCACACGTGGTGCAAGTCCGCGGCCTGAGAATGAATTTGACAGCACTATAACATCTGCACCCTGAGCTTTAGCAGCCTCGGCAATTACCGATGCGTAAGCCTGGTTTACAAAGTTCTTTAACTTATCGTTAGATACATTCAGCACTTTTTCAGCGCCATATTTTCCTAACACCGCAAGATCGTCCGCAGCTACATCGCCGATAGAAATAGCGATGAGGTTGGTGTTATTTTGATCGGCAACTGCTTTGGCATAGCTCACCACCTCGAAAGTCGATTTTTTGAACTTGCCTGCGGCATTCTCCGCATATACTAAAACTGACATAGTAGAATCTTCTTGGTAATTATTAAATAACTCTCGCCTGTGTATGCAGCAGCTCTATAAGCTGTGCAGGTTCATCAGCGCCAACCAGTTTTACCTGTCCGCGAGGAGCAGGTGTTTCATAACTGATGATCTCCGAAAAGGTTTCAACAGCTACAGGTTCAACCACGGCGAGTGGTTTTGTACGTGCGCTCATGATGCCGCGCATGTTTGGTATTTTTGGTTCGGAAACGCCTTCAGCACAGCCGGCCACAAAAGGGAAGGGTATAGTTAATACTTCTTTACCGCCTTCTATCTCCCGCTCAACAGTTGCCTGCTGATCTTCAGCATCCAGTTTTTTGATTATGGATACGGAAGGGATATCAAGCAGTTCGCCCAGCATAGCTGCAACTTTAGAACCGTTGTAGTCGATAGACTCGCGGCCGGTAAGTATCAGGTTAAATGCGTTCGCTTTAGCGTATTCAGCTATTTGGTAAGCAACAAACCAGGCATCGTGCGGCTTAGCGTTAATGCGAACGGCATCTGTAGCGCCAATTGCAAGTGCTTTACGGATAGTAGGCTCGGTGCCTGCATCTCCAACATTAATTACGGTTACAGTACCCTTACCACCATCAGTCAACTCAATAGCGCGCGCAAGGGCAATCTCATCATACGGATTGATAATGAACTGTACCCCGTTTGTATTAAATTGCGTGTTGTTATCTGTAAAGGTTATTTTTGTAGTTGTATCGGGCACGTTGCTGATACATACCAATATTTTCATCATAAGCGGTTTATTTGCGGGTAGACGTATTTGGTGTTGCAAATTTAGTTAAAAAACACACAGTAAAAAATGGACACAAGCAGATTAGACAAGCTGTTGGCATTTATACAGAACGAACCAAACGACGAATTCCTGAAATATGCTTTAGCCACAGAGTACCTGCGCCTTAACGAGACAGAGAAAGCTTTAAGTTATTATGAGGACCTGGTTACCAATCACCCGGGCTATACCGGCACGTATTATCATTTAGGTAAATTGTACGAAGCCCTGGGCCGTAAAGATGAGGCGATAAGCACCTATGAAACCGGTATGCGCATTACCAAGGAGAAAAGGGATATGCATGCTTTTTCGGAGCTGCAGGGCGTTTATATGGCGGCTAAGGGCTTTGACGATGATGACGACGACGATTATTAAGATATCATTATCTGCTTATATTGGTCAACGTCATTGCGAGATACGAAGCAATCTCTACACAGAGTAAGCAGGTATGAATAGCTGAATAGTGAGCTATGAAATTGCTTCGTACCTCGCAATGACGCGCTGGAAATAACAATCAAATCTAGGGATCAATAAACTGTATACTAAAATTATGAGAGAAATAATATCATTTATGCACATCTCCCTCGATGGTTTCGTAGCGGGGCCAAACGGAGAAATGAACTGGATTAAGGTTGATGAAGAACTTTTTAATCATGTCGGCAAACGTATTGGTGAAACCGATGCAGCGTTATACGGCCGGGTAACTTATGACATGATGGAAAGTTACTGGCCGACTGCGGCAGATTCGCCAGACGCCAGTAAGCATGATATTGAGCACTCTGCCTGGTATAAGGGTGCACGTAAGGTAGTGTTGTCAAAAACGCTAAAGGGCGCAGATTTGCCAAATACAACCATTATCAGCGATGATCTGGCCGAAAACATTAACAAACTCAAACAAACTGACGGCAGTGAAATATTGCTGTTTGGAAGCCCAAGCGCGACTCATGCGTTGATACAGGAAAACCTGATTGATGGTTACTGGCTGTTTGTAAACCCCGTAATCCTTGGCGAAGGTATTCCGTTGTTTACCAATATTAAACATAAGGTAAAGGTAAAGTTAAAACTAGTACCTGGAAGTCGGCAATTCACCTGCGGTGTGACGGAACTTAATTATATGGTAGATAAACAGTAACATTATAAAGTTGAAAAACGGGTGATGTTGGCGCTTTAACTAACTTAAAAGTTGTTATTGGTTTGGCCTCTAGCTCGATAAAGGTTATCAACTAAGCTCTTTTTCGATGGTTAAAAAGATGTTAAGTTCTGTAACAGTATTTTAAATGTAAGGCGCTGGGAATGGACATGATATTGGAATATGACTTACTTGATCACCCCCATAAACATGAGCCAAGCAGCATTGGAGAACGTTGGGCAAACATCAAGTTGAAGTTATTCAGAGATGATACACATTTTAAGACGATAGTAGATTGGCAATGGGATGCTGTCGTTTTCTTCAGTTGGTTGCAACAGAATATAATTAACATACTTAATGAGCCTCTTCCAATACCTGTTTGTCAAGAATCAATTGCAAAGTGCCTTTTCGATTTTTACAAAAACTTAGATGATGAACATCTAGATGATGACCTTTTAGATGCCGTTTATAGTTATCGGGTCAGACATGGTTTACGATTTGGATTAAGAGGTACCGATATTCCTAACATCTATTTGGGAATGCAAGACCGGAAACACTATGTCTCTTTTTACGATGAGATAGAGGAATGGAATTATGAAATATCGCTAGATATCTTTTTAAACCAATTGAATAACGCTTACTTTTTAATAAAGACTTGAAGGGTAAAAAGCTTTTATTTATTAGGGATGTAGCCCTTTATACGCTAACTGCTTTTGGCGGACCGCAAGCGCATATTGCTGTCTTGCTGCGCGAGTTTGTAGAAAAACGACGCTACGTAACAGAGGAAGAGTTGATGGAACTGAATGCCTTGTCGCAAATTATGCCGGGCCCTTCATCTACCCAAACGCTTGTTGGTATTGCCTGGAAAGTAGGCGGGCTTAGGTTGGCCATTATTACGTTCCTGATATGGATATTGCCATCTGCCGCAATAATGTGTTTAGCCGCCATCAGCTACAAAATATTTGGCGACCGTGCACAATTTGCATCTATACTGCGCATAGTACAGCCCATGGCGGTTGGCATTGTAGGTTATGCTACCTACACCTTTGCCCGTAAGTTTTTGCGGACGAAAGTCACTGCTATGCTGGCGGTTGGTTCGCTTGTGTCTACCCTGATCCTGCAAAACCCGTATGCGTTCCCAATCCTGATCCTACTCGGTGGCATTATTTCATCAGCGCTGGAAACCCAAAAGGAAGAAAATGAGCTGAGGGTAAGGCTATACTCCAACGTAAACCCCAATAAAGTAGCTTATTTCATCGGTATATTGCTCTTTTTTGCTGCCCTTGGCGCTATCGTGAACCGTACGTCGCCGTTTAGTTTGCCTATCCGTTTGTTTGAAAACTTTTACCGTAACGGAATCCTGATTTTTGGTGGCGGGCAGGTGCTTGTACCCTTGATGTACACGGAATTTGTGGAGCTTAAACACTACCTCAGCAATTCAGAGTTCCTGACAGGTTATGCCTTGCAGCAGGCCCTGCCGGGGCCTACGTTTGCCTTCACCTCTTTTGTAGGCGGCATTAGCATGGGTAACAAGGGTTACGGAATAATTGGGCAGGTAATAGGTAGTTTAGTGGCAGTTATCGGCATCAATTTACCCGGGCTCATCCTGATCCTATTTATTGTGCCGTTCTGGAACGATTTGAAGAAGATTACAAGGATAAAGAATTCGCTGAGTGGAATTAACGCGGTAGCCGTGGGCTTTATGGCTACGGCTTTTATATTGCTGGTAATGCCATTTAAGCTGAATGTTTTAGCCTACGGATCAATGGTAGTTACGTTTTTACTACTGAGATATACCAGGATAAAAGCGCCGGTAATTATCTTGATAGGCATTGCAGCAGGGATACTATTGTAAGAATATCTTAATCTCAAGTGTTTCGCTCAAATGTGTTTCGCGCTAACTACACAAAGAAGTAAAATATTTATAATGTGTTATTAAACAAGCACTTATAGCAATTAGCCTGAAGCTATTGTACTGTTTCGGATTGTTTCGCTCTAAAATGTAAGAACCTCAAAAACAGCTGTTTAGAAGAATGCGGTGTTCCGGGTGTTTCGCTTGGCGAAAGCGAAACACCTGTAAACTAGTTAAAGCCCTATAAAGAAGTTCCCCCTTCAGGGTGCTAGGGGGACTAAAACGGAGGTTCGTCCTCCATATCATTCATGCTCGACGGGCGAATGATAAAGTTGTTTGGCTTTTCAAAATCCTGCGAAGGAGTCAACCCTGTAAACGCGTTACCCATAGGAGGGAACCCGTCCATATTGGTCTCCAAGTCCGTAAACTTAACGTATTTACCAACGAATTTCAAGCGTACGCGGCCGGTTTCACCGTTACGGTGCTTGGCTATAATTACTTCACCAACACCCTGAGTAGGGTTGTTATCTTCATCAACATCAAGTCCGTAGTATTCCGGACGGTAAAGGAATAGCACCATATCCGCGTCCTGCTCAATAGAGCCGGATTCACGTAAGTCGGACAGCATCGGGCGTTTAGAACCGCCCGGCCTGTTCTCTACCGCACGGCTCAACTGCGACAGTGCAATTACCGGCACGTTCAGCTCTTTCGCTACCGTTTTAAGCGCGCGTGAGATACTACCAATTTCCTGCTCACGGTTACCGCCGCCTTTACCATCAGCCTTGCCCTGCATCAGTTGCAAGTAGTCAATGATGATTAGCTGTATATCATGCTGCGACTTTAAACGGCGGCACTTGGCCCGAAATTCAAATATATTTAGCGATGGCGTGTCATCTATAATAAGCGGAGCTTGCTCAAGCCTGCCTACTTTAGAGTGTATCTGCTGCCATTCCCATTCTTCCAGCGTACCCTTACGAATTTTTTCCTGCTCAATTTCGGTCTCGCCGGATATCAAACGATTAACCAATTGAACCGAGGACATCTCGAGTGAGAACACTACTACCGGTTTATCAAAGTCTACAGCTGCGTTACGCGCGCAGCTCAACACAAACGCCGTTTTACCCATCGCAGGGCGAGCTGCAATAATTACCAGGTCGGATTTTTGCCAGCCTGAGGTCATACGGTCAAGCTCAGTAAAGCCGGATGCGACACCTGTGAGGCCGTCTTTTTTATCCTTAAGTGCTTCAATCTCCTTTAAGGCCTCGTGCACCAGGTCATCCATCTTACGCGAGTCGCGGCGGAGGTTGCTTTGTGCTATCTCAAAAAGGTTTTTTTCTGCTTTATCTAAAAGGTCCAGTACGTCGCTGGTTTCTTCGTAGGCGCTATTAATTACCTCGGTAGAGATCCGGATCAATTCGCGCTGAATGAACTTCTGGATAATGATACGCGAGTGATATTCAATATTAGCTGCTGATGCTACGCGATTGGTAAGCTCGGTAATATAATAAGCACCACCGATCATCTCCAACTCGCCCTGTTGGCGAAGCTGCGCGGTTACTGTAAGGATATCCACAGGCGAGGTTTTCTCAAACAGGATCCTTATCGCGTTAAATATTTTCTGGTGATTGTCTTTGTAGAATACCTCAGGTTTTAAAACATCAATAACAGAGGAGAGAGCGTCTTTCTCCAACATAAGCGCACCAAGTACTGCTTCTTCCAGGTCAGTTGCCTGTGGCGGCAGTTTGCCTAGTCCGGCGTATGGTGTAGGGGTATTAAAGCGATTTCTGCGTTCGGTGCCCGGCTTATTACTGGTGGAATCGTTCTCGAAGATCATTCAACAAAAATATATCAAAAATTGGGGTTCAGTGCATCAGAATAGTTCACATAGTGTATCGTGTGGATAACTAAATCATTCTCAGCACCATAAATTTTCGGGTATTTACTCCACATTAGATGTTAATAACTTGTTTATGATGTTGTTAATACACTGATAATCAAACTATGTTAATAAAGTTTGAAGGTGTTAATAAAGTAGGGCTATTTAGGCGCTTAGAAGTACACTATGGGGTAATATTGTATTTATAACTACTTTTGCGCGAATACAATAACTAAGGAATGGCATTTGAAACGAGGCCGCCACGCGAAAGCAACCAAATGGTTTTCGGCATTAGGGCGATTATAGAAGCGATACTGGCTGGCAAAGAGATAGAGTCGCTGTACTTGCAGCGTGGCTTAGGCGGCGGTTTGCTGACGGAGTTGAAGCAGGTAATGCAGCAGCACCAGATAATTGCACAGCAGGTGCCTGTTGAAAAACTGAACCGCCTCACCCAAAAGAACCACCAGGGCGCTATTGCTTTTATATCTCCTATAGTTTACCAAAAGATAGAAAACATCATTCCCGAGATCTTCGAAAAAGGAGAGGTGCCGTTGATACTGGTACTAGATGGAATTACCGATGTACGCAATATGGGAGCCATAGCCCGCACGGCGGAATGCTCGGGCGTACACGCGATTGTCATACCGGCAAAAGGATCGGCGCAGGTAAACCCGGACGCAATAAAAACATCAGCCGGGGCACTGTACAAAATACCTGTTTGCAGGCATGATAATTTCATGCAAACAGTGCGGTTTCTGCAAGAATCGGGCTTACAATTGGTGTGCTGTACCGAGAAAACCAATGATTATATATACAAACCGGATTATACAGCGCCTACCGCCATAGTTATGGGTTCCGAAGAGGATGGCATCCGTAACGAGATCATCCGCATAGCAGATCACCTGGCCAAGATCCCGATGTTCGGGGAAATAGAATCACTCAACGTTTCCGTTTCTACCGGTGTAATATTGTACGAGGCTATAAGGCAGAGGCAACAGTAGAGTCAGGAAAGTTAGAACCGAGAATCAGGAAAGAAAAACGCCTGAACAATAATGCCAGGCGTTCTTGACTCTCGTCTCTTGATTCTTATATCTTTTAAATGTACTTCGTTCCGAATTTATTCTTCACGTCAGATACCACCTGTTTGATGTTCTGCTCCTGGTCGCGCGGGCAAATCAATAGTGAGTTGTTAGATTCTACCACGATGTAATCATGCAATCCCTGTAGTATCACTAGTTTCTCGCCAGGTACGTTAACCATGCAGTTGCTGCTATCGTACATAATTACTTTTTCTGATGGGATAACCGCGTTACCTACATAATCTTTATCAGCCAACTGGTAAATAGAAGCCCAGGTTCCAAGGTCGCTCCAGCCAAATTCGGATGGCAGCACGTAAACATTGCTGGCCTTCTCCATAATACCGTAGTCTATAGAGATGTTTATGCAACGCTGGTATATCTTGTGTACGAATTCTTTTTCTTCCTCGGTGTTGTATACAGAACGGGCTTCGGCAAATATCTCGTGCATTTCAGGCAGGTAGCTGTCAAATGCCGCAACTATAGTTTTTGCCGACCACACGAATATCCCAGCGTTCCACAAAAAGTCGCCGCTCTGAATAAAGGTTTTGGCAATATCAACAGTTGGTTTTTCGGTGAAGGTTTTCACCTTATGAAAATCCTCGTTAACTGTTTGATCAGTGTATTGGATGTACCCATAGCCTGTGTCTGGTCTTGAGGGCTTAATACCAAGGGTCACCAGGCAATTTTGCGACATGGCGGTTTGCATAGACTTTTCTATAGCGCTAACAAAAGCCGCCTCATCTAATATCAGGTGGTCTGATGGTGCTACCACAATAGCGGCATCAGGGTTTATGCTTTCAATTTTGAAACATCCGTAAGCAACGCAAGGTGCTGTGTTGCGCATAACCGGCTCTGTAAGTATCTGGTCGTCGGCAATGTCTGGCAACTGAGTTTTTACCAGCCCGGTATAATTCTCATTAGTGACAATATAAATGTTCTCTTTCGGGCATACCTTCAAAAAGCGATCATACGTTTGCTGAATAAGCGTTTTGCCTGTGCCAAGAATGTCAATAAACTGTTTCGGGTGAGAAGTTCTGCTTATCGGCCAAAAACGGCTGCCGATACCGCCTGCCATGATGATGGCATAGTAGTTCTTATTCATGCTAAGGTAAAAGAATTTTTATTTGGTAAACCCATGGCTAAATGTGGGCATTAATTTGTAAATTTAATATGAAATAAAACTAAATATTTCAACATTTAAATTACACCTCTTTTAACCGCGTAAATAAACAAATTGTTTTTGGTTGATTAATCATTTTTATATAAAATTTTTAACTAAAGCCGCCGTTTATTTATAAATTTTAGTTATTTTGAACCATAATTTAAAACTTTTAAGTACAGTACATATAATGATTGAAGCTAAAAAATCGCTTTTTGATAACCTGCAGAACTTCTTTGGGTTTGATAATTTTAAGGGGGAGCAGGAAGCGATTATAACTAACATTTTAGCAGGTAACGACACATTTGTGATTATGCCCACAGGGGGTGGAAAATCCATGTGTTACCAGTTGCCGGCTCTAATGAGCGAAGGCACTGCGATAGTGATCTCTCCGCTGATCGCACTCATGAAAAATCAAGTCGATCAACTGCGTGCATTTGGCGGCTCTGACAGCATAGCACACTTTTTAAACTCATCACTTACCAAAGCCGACATCATACGCGTTAAGGACGATGTCCTGAGCGGCAAAACCAAACTACTTTACGTTGCACCGGAATCGCTTACCAAACAGGAGAATGTTGATTTTCTTCGCCTTAACCAGGTATCGTTTGTAGCGGTAGATGAAGCGCATTGTATATCTGAGTGGGGTCATGACTTTCGCCCGGAATACCGCAAGATACGCCAGGTGATCAGCAATATTGGCGACGATATTCCAATCATCGCCTTAACTGCAACCGCTACACCAAAAGTTCAGCAGGACATTCAGAAGAACCTGCAGATGAACAACGCTACAGTCTACAAATCATCCTTTAACAGGTCTAACCTGTTTTATGAAGTGAGGGCAAAGCGTAATGCTATTAAAGAGATCGTAAAGTTTGTAAAGCAGAATCAGGGTAAGTCTGGCATTATCTATTGCTTAAGCCGTAAAAAGGTAGAAGAAGTAGCTGAGGCGCTCAACCTGAATGGCGTAAGGGCATTACCGTATCATGCGGGGCTTGATCCCAAAGTGCGTGCCGATACACAAGACAAATTCCTTATGGAAGATGTTGAGGTTATCGTTGCGACCATAGCCTTCGGCATGGGCATTGATAAACCCGATGTTCGCTACGTAGTACACCATGATATGCCTAAAAGCATGGAGGGTTATTACCAGGAAACCGGTCGTGCCGGGCGAGATGGTGGTGAAGGTGTTTGCGTAGCTTTTTACTCTGCTAAAGATATAGACAAGCTACAGAAGTTCATGAAGGACAAGCCTGTAGCCGAACGTGAAATAGGTACACAGATACTTAAAGAGGTTATCGATTACGCTGAATCTTCTGTTTGCCGCCGTAAGCAGCTTTTGCATTATTTCGGTGAGAACTTTAACGAGGCAGGTTGCAATAATATGTGTGACAATTGCTGTGCACCAAAAATGCATTTTGATGGTGAGGAGCACCTGCACAGGGCGCTTAGTTTGATAAAGCACATTGGTGAGAAGTTTGACGATTGCCACATCGTGAACATACTGATGGGTAAGGATGATGCTCAGGTAAAAAATTACGAGCATGATAAATTAGATTACTTTGGATCGGGGATAGAAGCCGGTGAGAACCTGTGGAACTCTCTACTGCGCCAGGCGTTGCTTAACAACTTTATAGCTAAAGATATTGACCATTATGGTCTGCTTCATCTTACTAAAGCAGGTCTTAACTTCCTTGAGAATCCTTACAGCATTAGGTTTATACTGAACCGGGAAATGGGGCCTACTGATGAGGATGAGGGCGAGGATGGGCCTAAACAAGGCGGTGGGGCATTGGACACCGCTTTGCTGCAAATGCTAAAGGACCTGCGCAAGAAAATTGCAAAACAGAAGGGCCTTCCACCATTCGTTATATTCCAGGATCCATCTCTGGAGGAAATGTGCACACACTATCCTGTTAACGTTGATGAACTGAAACAGATACATGGTGTAGGCGCAGGTAAAGCAGCTAAGTTTGGCGCACCGTTCATTGACCTGATAAAGAAATATGTTGAGGATAACGATATTGACCGCCCTGTAGATATGGTGATCAAATCGGCAGCCAACAAATCGGCATTGAAGGTATTTATTATCCAGAATATAGATCGGCACCTCGATTTGGAAGACATTGCTGCTTCAAAGGGTTTAACTTACGAGGAGATACTTAAAGAGGTAGAAACCATTGTGAACTCGGGTACCAAGCTTAACCTTAATTATTATATAGACGAGGTTATAGACGAGGACAAGCAGGAGGAAGTTTTTGACTATTTTAAAACGGCAGAAATAGACTCAATTGACGATGCTTTGGTAGAACTGGGTACCGACGATTATACCCGTGAAGAAGTGCAACTAATGCGCATTAAATTTATGTCTGAAGTAGGCAATTAAGTTAGTCTTAAAGCAAAATTTCATATAGTCCAAAGCCGAAGCCATCAGTGCTTAGGCTTTGGACTTTTTACTGAAAGCTATTTACCAATGATTTTAAACTCGGTTCGCCTGTTCCTGCTGCGGTTATCGTCCGATGTGTTGGGTACAATAGGATCAGCTTTACCATAGCCCTTAAACAGTAGCCGACTTGCCGCGATGTTGCTGCCAACAAGGTAGCTGTAAACAGCTTTCGCGCGGTTTTCAGATAGTGACTGATTAGCCACATCATTACCGATATCGTCAGTATAGCCCGAAATCTCAATTTTGATAGTTGGGTTCAGCGTTAAAAATTCAATAAGCTTCTGTAACTCCGCTTTCGATTCCATCTTCAAATCGAATTTGTTTGTATCGAAGAAGATGTTTTTAAGCACAACCTTATTGCCGACTTCAATCGGAGAGAGCAGCACATTAATGTTGAACGCGCTCTTGGTGACATGTCCAATCAGCGAAAAATTATCCGAATAAAATAAATAACCCTGGCGGGATATGTTGAGTCCGTAATTTTTACCGGATGCAAGTGTCGCCAGGAACTCACCCAAATCTTCAGAACTGTAATCCTGGTAAACAGGAAGGTTTTTCTCCAAGTCTATTATCTCAACAACCGCCTCCAATGGCTCTTTAGTTTTTATGTCTTTTACGTTACCCTTCACGTAGGTAACAACGTTGGGGCGCAAGTTTACGGGTAGTTCAAACGTGTAAATATCATACCCGCCAAAACCCTTCAGATTATTAGAGGAGAAGAAGGCATAAGCGCCGTTGGCTGTAAGGGTAAGGCCATTCTCGTCTCCACTAGAGTTTATAGGGTAGCCAAGATTAGCGGGTTTTCCCCACTTACCATCTTTACCAATGCGGCTAATAAAAAGATCCTTGCCGCCCATACCCGGCCAGCCATTGCTGCAAAAGTAAAAAGTGCTATCGTCCGGATGGATGAACGGCGACTGCTCATCGTAAACAGTGTTGATGTTTGGCCCCATATTTTCGGGGTTGCTCCAGCCTTTTTCGGTCAGTTGCGATTTCCATATGTCGTATCCACCATAACCACCCTTGCGGTTACTTACAAAATACATGGTGCGCCCATCAGCACTTACCGATGGTTGTGCTTCCCAACCAGGAGTGTTCAATGGCGCGCTGAGGCTGAATGGCTTCCCCCAGTCATCACCTTTGCGTTGGGAAATGTAAATATCGCAGCGGCCTTGTCCATCGGGCCGGTTACAGCCGGTAAAAAACAGATACTTTCCATCCTGCGATATCGATTGTGCACCTTCGTTATATGCTGGTGTGTTTATCACATTACTTAAGTATGCAGAGTTTTTCCACTTTCCGGTTGGCAGCTTGTCGCTTTTATAAAAATCTTCGTTATTGTTTATTTTACGGGTAAATATCAGGGTACTCTCGTCGGCGGTAGCTACAGGAAGGTATTCATCCGCTGCAGTATTTATCTCGGCGCCCATATTCAACGGTTTAAACGCTACCGGATGCTGCAATGCATCAATGGCGAAAGTACAATCGCGCAATAGCTTGCGTGCTGCAGCCTCGTTTTGTGGAGTCAGGTTAGGGTAGGTAATGTACTTTTCCAGGTGCTGTTGAGCGTTTGCGTACAAACCCTCGTTTATCTCTGAGTCACCAATTTTCATGTAGACAGATCGATTGAACTCAGGGTTAAGATCAATGACTTTTTGGTAATGCTGCACGGCCCCTTTATTGTTCCTTTTCATACGAAGTACATCTCCTAATAAGAAATGCGCCTCAATAAACTTGTTGTCTGATGATATTGCCTTTTCGAGTTGAGTTACGGCATCGTCATACAGATGTTCGTCAATACTTTCATTGGCAAGGGCAAAGTTCTTTATGGCGTCCTTATCAGTAGTAGTGTATTGCCGTTGCTGGGCTAATACGAAAGTTGGGACGAACAGGTAAACTAAAATGAGGAGAATAGGAATGCGCATCGTGGTACTGATACGTGAATCAATACCCTAAGTTACACATTTAAGGGATATTTAAATACTTATGCGTTTGGAGGGATATTTCCCACTGGGGGTTTGCTTTAACGTAATCAACAATAAGCGGGGTCATTTCAAGATGCTTGCTCCACTCGGGCTGCAGGTAAAGTTTACAACCAGGCCCAACCAATTTAGCGTGGTGTTCTGCAAAGGCAAAATCCGACTTGTTAAACACAATCACTTTCAATTCATTCGCAACATCTGCAACGCTTTGTGTGGGTGCTTTGAATTTCTTGGGAGAAAGGCAGATCCAATCCCACTCACCGCTAATTGGATAGGCGCCTGATGTTTCTATAAACGTGCGGATACCGGCATCATGTAATTTAGCAGTGAGGTAGTCAAGATTGTAAATCAGCGGTTCGCCGCCAGTAATTACCACTGCTTTTGCCGGGTGCATAGCAGCATTGGCCACAATTAGGTCCGCATGGGTGAGGGCGTGCAGCTCGGCGTCCCAGCTTTCTTTAACATCGCACCAGTGGCAGCCCACATCGCAGCCGCCAAGGCGGATAAAGTAGGCTGCTTTGCCGGTATTATATCCTTCTCCCTGTATCGTATAAAACTCTTCCATTAAAGGAAGCAGCGTGCCATCTTCCGGAACCTGGTGTGCCATAATTAAGGCTGCAAAGGTACACCATTACCAGCAAAGCATAAAGCACAAAGACGAAAGGTGATATTTTGGTGATGAATAGCCGGTTTTGTTGGGCAATCGCTTTTATTTGTAAGATATTGCCTTTAGCTTTATAGAATAAAGTGTTGTAGACCAGTGGTATAATTATACTCAGCCCGACCTGTATGAAGAAACTTTATTTTCCGGCGTTATTTATATTGATGCTATGCTGTTCTTCATGCGTTGATATTGAAGAACGGTACGACTTTAATAAAGATGGATCATGCAACGTAGTGTATGGCGTTGACATGAGCAGGGCGGTCTCTGTATTAACCAATTTGCTGTCCGACTCAGTCCGCGAGACACCACAGTTCAGCCTGGTTAAGGATACCACTATAAATTTCTACAATGCTTTACCAGACAGCATAGCCAACAAGATGAACGCTGAAGAGATAAAGCTTGCGCAAGGCAGTGATCTGGCTGTTAAAATGAACCTGAAGAACAATGTAATGAAGGTAAACCTGACGCACAAAGCCAGTACTACCGCCGAGTTGCAGTACTACCTCCAACATATATCAAGCCTGCCGATAAATAGTCCGGCTTTCACCGTGGTGAATGGATCATCTAAAATTAACAATGCTCTAGATGCAGGGCAGCGTTTTACAGCAGGGCAAGACTATTACGTTTACGAAATATCTGATAATAAATTCTACCGGAGCGTTGACAAGACTAAATTCAACTTGTTTTTGAAAAAGGTTGGATCAAAGTTATCAGTAGCTAAAGCAATGCTGATTGATATGCCCTGTAAAGTGGTGTTAAGATTTGCGCGGCCGGTAAAAAAGATTAATAATAGCAAGGCTATGCTATCTGCCGACAGGCGCACTGTAACACTGGTAACCAGTATGGACGAAGTAATGAAGAACCCATCGTTAATGAACCTGAAGATAGACCTTTAATGAAGTGGGTTGCTATAGATGAACCGGTACCAACGGGTGAAGCGTTTATAAAAAAAGTAAAGGCCGGCGGCAAGAGTATCTGCCTGGTAGGCTACGAAGGGGAGGTGTATGCGCTGGGTAGCTCGTGCCCGCACGCGGGCTTTGACCTGAGTAAAGGATGGTGTAAAGAAGGTAAACTTATTTGCCCTATACACCGCTTTGGTTATGACCTGCATACCGGCAAAGGCAACCCCGGTCAAAACGACTACATAGAGCATTATCCTATTAAAGTGAAAGATAATGTGCTATATGTCGGTATGGAGTATTTTTGGGATAAGCTAAAGCAGGCGTTTAGATAACCTGCTTAGCTGTAAACCTCTTTATTTGCTGACGCAAGGGTATTCTTTAACAAACCTACTATCGTCATTAGCCCAACACCGCCCGGTACCGGTGTAATCCAGGAAGCTTTTGGTGCAACAGCGTCAAAGTCTACATCGCCATACAACTTGTAACCAGATTTAGTCACAGTTGAAGTTTCACGGTTCATGCCCACATCCACTACCACTACACCGTCCTTAACCATATCGGCAGTAATAAAATTCTTTTTACCTATAGCAACGATCAGGATATCTGCATCTTGGGTGAATTTCTTAATATCAGGTGTGCGGCTATGACATATGGTTACGGTACAGTTGCCGGGCCGCGTGTTACGCGCCATCAGTATGCTCATAGGAGAGCCTACTATGTTACTACGGCCGACAACTACACAATGCTTACCTGCGGTTTCAATTCCGTATTCTTTAAGCATCAATGTTATGCCGTAAGGTGTAGCCGGGATAAAGGAAGGTGAGTTACGCTGCATACGACCAAGGTTTACCGGGTGGAAACCATCCACGTCCTTACGGTGGTCTATTCGTTCGGTAACTTTTTCCGGATCGATGTGCTTTGGCAACGGCAGCTGTACAATAATGCCGTCAATGTCCTCGTCGGCATTTAGTTCAGCCACTTTGGCCAAAAGCTCTTCTTCGGTAACGGTATCTTCGTACCTAACCAAGGAAGATTTAAACCCTACTTTTTCGCAGTTCTTCATCTTGCTGGCCACGTAAGTTTCGCTGCCACCGTCATGGCCTACAAGCACCGCAACCAGGTGCGGCTTGCGGCCGGTGCGCTCCAGTATTTTAGCTGCTTCTTCAGCAATTTCAACCTTGAGTTTTTCTGATACGTATTTTCCGTCTAATAACTGCATAATAGAGTCAGGATGTAAGATTCAAGCGTCAGGAAAGAAAGCAAAACTTATACTCATTGTCTTGCATCTCGACTCTTGTTTCTTGATTCTAGTTAATCTAATTTCAAAACAGCCATAAATGCGCTTTGTGGTATCTCTACGTTACCCACCTGGCGCATCCTTTTTTTACCTGCTTTTTGTTTTTCCAGCAACTTACGCTTACGTGATATGTCACCACCGTAACACTTTGCTGTAACGTCTTTACGCATTGCTTTTACGGTTTCGCGTGCTATGATCTTGGCACCAATAGATGCTTGTATAATAATCTCGAACTGTTGGCGCGGCAGCAATTCTTTAAGCTTTTCGCAGATCTTTTTACCGAAATCGTAGGAGTTTCCGCGGAATATCAATGATGACAATGCATCAACCGGCTCGCTGTTTAGTTTTATGTCCAGCCTTACCAGGTCGCTCTGGCGATAACCTATTTGGTGGTAATCGAATGATGCATAACCTTTAGAAATGGTTTTTAACTTATCATAAAAGTCGAATACAATCTCGCCCATTGGCATTTCGAAAATCAGTTCTACACGATCTGAGGTGAGGTACGATTGATTTTTAATAAAACCACGTTTTTGTATACACAGCGACATAACAGGGCCAACAAACTCCGATTTGGTGATGATGGTTGCTTTTATATAAGGCTCTTCAACAAAGTCAATTTTACTCGGATCAGGCAGGTCAGACGGGTTGTTCACCGTTATCTCTTCACCTCTGGTGCTGTGTGCCAGGTAAGACACGTTGGGAACGGTGGTGATCACCGTCATGTTGAACTCACGCTCAAGACGCTCCTGTATAATTTCCATGTGCAGCATGCCCAGAAAACCGCAGCGGAAACCAAAACCCAAAGCTGCCGAAGATTCCGGCTCGAAAACCAGCGAAGCATCATTCAGCTGAAGCTTAGCCATAGATTCGCGCAGTTCTTCGTAGTCTTCAGTATCTACCGGGTAAATACCTGCGAATACCATTGGCTTTACTTCTTCAAAGCCTTGTATGCCGATTTCGCATGGGCGGGCAATAGTGGTAATGGTATCACCAACTTTAACTTCCCGAGATTCTTTTATGCCAGAGATAATGTAACCTACATCACCGGTTTTAATAACATCCTTAGGTTGTTGTTTTAATTTTAGTGTGCCAACCTCTTCGGCAATATATTGCTTTTCTGTAGCGAAGAACTTCACACGGTCACCTTTGCGTATCTCGCCGTTTACAACTTTAAAGTAAGCTACAATGCCACGGAAGGAGTTATAAACCGAATCAAAAATCAACGCTTGTAGAGGTGCTTCAGGATCTCCAACTGGAGCTGGCACACGCTCTACAATTGCACGTAAAATATCATGCACACCCATGCCTGTTTTACCGGATGCCGCAAGTATATCCTCGCGTTTGCAGCCTATCAGGTCTACTATCTGGTCTTTAACTTCCTCGGGCATAGCGCCGGGAAGGTCCATCTTGTTTAGTACGGGTATAATTTCAAGATCGTTTTCAAGCGCCAGGTAAAGGTTAGATATGGTTTGCGCCTGTATACCTTGCGCAGCGTCTACAATTAGTAAGGCGCCCTCACAAGCAGCAATAGAACGTGATACTTCATAGGAGAAATCCACGTGTCCTGGTGTATCTATCAGGTTCAGCACATAATTTTGGCCATCAAGCTCATAATCCATCTGTATGGCATGGCTCTTAATGGTGATACCCCGTTCCCGCTCAAGGTCCATGTCATCTAAAAGCTGAGCCTGGCTTTCGCGCTGAGTAATAGTATTGGTATATTCTAACAACCTGTCGGCAAGGGTACTTTTGCCGTGGTCAATATGCGCTATAATGCAAAAATTACGGATATGCTTCATTCAATCGCAAAAATAACTTTTTAAGCGGATATTTGGCATAGGCGGCTTCATTAAACTAATTGTACGCTGAATTCCTTTATGAATTATGCCAGTAATTACAATTATTAAATACATAGAAGACATACTGAGTTTTACAGTTAATACCTATCATGCAGTCAGCGGCGGCGACATCAATCAAGCTTATCAGCTAAATACTTCCAGAGGTAAATACTTCCTGAAAGTAAACTCTTTTGACCGCTATCCGTACATGTTCTTACGGGAAAAAGAAGGGCTGGAAGCTATCAGTGCTAGTCAAACTATCAAAGTGCCGGAGGTTATTTTACAAAGCGAAGTGGATAGCGATAGCTTTTTACTCTTGGAGTGGATAGATAGCGTTCAGCCCACTAATAACAACTTAAGAAAACTGGGAGAGCAGCTAGCCAAGCTTCACAAGGTTAGCAATGAGCATTTTGGTTTTTCAACCGACAACTTTATCGGCTCGTTACATCAAGCCAACAAAATCAATGAGGACTGGACTGATTTCTTTATTGAAGAACGGATTGCTCCTTTGTTGCGTTTAGCTTTTGACGCCCGCTTGCTGAGTAAGCATGACGTTAAAGATTTTGAAGAACTTCACAGTAAGCTACCAGACATTTATCCAAAAGAACAGCCTGCTTTGGTACATGGTGATCTTTGGGGTGGTAATTACCTGATTAACAACGGTGGCAATCCATACCTGATAGATCCTGCGGTGTATTATGGCAACCGCGAAATGGATATAGCAACGACCAAGCTATTCGGTGGGTTCGGCGATGTATTTTATGAGGGTTACAACACTACCTATCCGCTTCAGCCGGGATGGGAGCAAAGGGTAAAGCTCTGGAACTTATATCCGCTGCTGGTTCATGTTAATTTATTTGGCGGCACTTACGTGCATCAACTGCAAGCCACCTTGCGAGCAGCACTTGTTATTTAAAAGGCTGTACAAAAACCGGGGTTTCAGATGCCTGTATCGTTACTTTGCCGTTGTTAACTTTTAGCTGTGTGGATTTCATAGTGTCAGAACCCGGGATAAGGTTATACAGTGTTGCAGATTTGACGCCTTCTCCAAGCGTAAGCGTATAGGGCGTCGTTCTTCCTTTTTGATCGGGCACAGTTAATACATACATCGCCTGTTTACCTTTTTGGTACTTGTCTACTAACGGATCACTGTTTAGTGTACTTACATAAGAGTAATCGCCCATTAATTTGCTAGTTTGTAGAATATAATCAGCAGCAGGACGCCGCTTTGTTCCTTCAGCAAGTCCGGATGTTGAGTATTGTTGTGCTTTGTTTGGATAAGCGTCAAACAACTGATAAAAGAACAAACGGTTAAAACCCATTCGCGCATACAATAGTGAAGTACGCAAGATCCAATCAGCTTGTGTAATCAGCGGTGTTTTGGTGCCAATTGGCGGTGCCTTTTGGTAGCTGCCTTGGTTTATGTCATAACCAGCCTCTGTTAACCATACAGGAGGATGGTTGGGCAGGCTGTTAGCATAATCTATAAAGGACTTGGCAATTTCTGGCGCTTCGGAAAGTTCCGGTGCTACACCAGTTGTTGCTTTACGGTGCGTAAGCACGCTGCCGTCATTAGAATATAGATGATAATTGATCACATCAAAGCACAGGTTTATGGTGCCGTCGGCATTATAACCCCGATTTGCCTTGCACCAGTCCACCATACGTTTTACATAATTAACATCGGCAGTAGCTAGTCCGCCCATAACCACCTGCATTCCTGGGTCTGCCGTTTTTACACCGGCATTTGGGCCGAGGGTATGCTTATGGCCGTCGTAAAATGCCGAAAGATTAGCAGCGTATTCTTCGGGAGTTTGAGTTGCCTTGCTGCCTTTCCACCAGCGGTCGTTCTCGTTTCCGCATTCAATGTATTTAATCAAACCCATGCCAATTTTTACTTCATTGACCCGATCGTTCTTCCATCGTGGTCTTGCGTCTACTTTTACCAGCATAGGATTGATCTTGGTGTTATAACCGTAACGCGCAGCAAATTGGAAGGCTGTGTGTGCCTGTACAACATACGATTTTGGTGAACTCCGGTCAGCGTTATAGTAAGCAGGTACGTTCTCGTCGTTACGTTGGTCGGCAGGGTAGGAGTTCATCATCCAAACCGGAAGGTTTTTTATATCCGCAAGCACCAGAATGCTATCCTGCTTACAGCGGGTATAAATAAGATCATAGTTCCAGTTGCCATTATTTGTAGGGTTATAGGTGTAATTGCCTTCGGTACTCTCCAGTTTATTCCAGTTTAGATAATGTCTAACCGCGCTAAACGACTTAATGAGCGCCATGTTATCTTCGTAAATGCCATTGCGGTTGTTTGGTGCGGCCGGGTTCTCTAAGAAATTCCATTCATAACTGTTGATGCCAAACATATTTTTTAGGGGAACGGCCGCATGAATGTGCCTTTGACGAGTGCTGCTATCGGCAGCAGCATCCATGGTGGATTTAACCTGGCTGGTGTGGCACTGGGCAAGGTTCATCACCACGGCAGCTAATGTTATAGCAGGACTTTTAAACAGGCTTAAACTCATTTGAGCGGAGTGGATGATATTACCGGCAGCAAGTTGCAGGCATAATATGTTATACGCAGTAAAAAGGTAAGAGTTGTACATTTAATAGCAAGGGTATATACAATAACGTTTTTCTCTTGAAGTTGGTTGTAAAAAAAAGCCGCCTTGTGTGTACTTACAAGACGGCTGCAAATGCTGTTTATTATCTTTAATCTAAACCACCGCGGCGGGTTGCCTTGGTTTGTGACGGCCACTTACTTTGCTCGCCGGTGCGAGGGTTAATTGGCATAACGGCTTTGTCGCGTGATGTTTTGTTGGGGTCCTCACATGCCTGGTAAACCAAAATTGCTGTTAAGATGGCATTGTTCTTAATATCATCGAAAACAAGTTTGTCGTAAGTGTCGCGATTGGTGTGCCAGGTGTAGTTGCCGTATGACCAGCCAAGCGAACTTAACGAAAAGCCAGGTGCTCCTACGGCTACAAAAGACGCGAAGTCTGAACCACCGGCACCCGGGCTGCCAGGAAAGGTAGTAGTAATACCTTCACGAATGTTAGCCGGTACTTTTGTTAACCAACGACTAATGTAATCATAGCTATTAAGAAAGCCTTGGCCGCCAATGTTTACTACACGCCCTGTGCCATTATCCTGGTTAAACAGTGCCTGCAGATTTGCCACAATTTCGGGGTGATCCTCAACAAACGCGCGCGAACCGTTAAGGCCCTGTTCTTCACTGCTCCAGTGGCCTACCAGGATGGTGCGTTTTGGATTGGGATATACTTTTTTGAGGATGCGCATGGCTTCCATCATGGTTAAAGTACCTGTACCGTTATCTGTAGCGCCTTGTCCGCCATCCCACGAGTCGAAGTGAGCAGAAAGCATTACGTATTCGTTTGGCTTTTCTGTGCCTTTAATTTCACCTATAATATTAAACGTTGGTACAGCACCAAGTTCCGTTGATTCTGCCTGGATTTTAATCATCGGCTTTTCGCCACCGTCAGCCAGGCGGTATAGTATTCCGTAGTCTTCCAGGGCAATGTCAACCGTCGGGATCTTTTTTGTATAAGCACTGAATATTTTATCTACACCAAAGCCGGCAGACCAGTTGTTGGTGACAATACCGGCTGCACCTGCTTTCTCCAATGCGGGAGGGAGCGTACGCGATGTTAGCCCTGTATTTGCTATGCGTTTGCGCCAGGCATCAATTTGTGCCGCACGATCAGTCTTCATTTTTTCAAATGACTCCTTAGTTCCAAACTCAGTCCAGTTATAATCCGGCCGCCCTGTTGGCTGCAGCATAGATATCATCACGAACTTGCCTTTAACCGCAGGAAGCCATTTTTGGAATGCTACTGAATCTGCAAATTCCGGCAGGATAATGCATTCCGCAGTAACAGGTTTTTTCATATTAGGGCTCCACGCCAGCTGCGTACCTTCCAACGATCGTACCCGGGGTGATACCATATCTATATGTGATATGCCGCGCTCCCAGCCGCGCCATTCACCCCATTTTTCCTGACGTGCAGTAATACCAAACTCTTTGTATTTGGCAAGAGCCCACTCTCCGGCTTTAGCCATGCCGGGGCTGCCTACCAGCCTTGATCCTATACCATCCAGCAGCTGGTGTGCCAAAGGCTGCAGTTGCGAGTTGTCGGTTTCTTCTTTAACAATGGCATCAACTACAGGGTCTTTAGTTTGCGCAAGAGACGTTCCTGCAGACAAAAGAGCCGGTACCACTAATAATGTTGTGATGCAGCCGCGGGTAAGGCGGCCAAGGGTGTTGGTAGTTTTCATGTAGCTAATGTAAGTAAAGTAACAGCTGTATTGGAGGCACAGAAACAAAGATTTTACACGAGATCTTAAATTCAGTAGTGTATAAAGCTGCTCACAATTAAGTTTAAATGCATTTTTTAAAACCAAAAATGCTCGCGGGACTTTGATATATAAACATTTACCCCATCAATTTTAATTATGGCACAACTGGATGTACAACCGAAGCAAAGAAGCCCTATATGGATATGGATAGTGCTGGCTGTAGTATTATTGGGTGTAATATTTTTACTGGCCCGTGGTTGTAACAAAAGCTACCAGCCCACTGCACTTAAAACCACTGATGTAGATTCTGTTGGAAAAAATAGCACCAATAATGTTGATTCCGCAAAAACTGTGGCAACTTCGCAGCCTGACTGGGAATCTGTTGATTTTGATCTTGCCCGATCCAGCTATAATGAAGTTACTGATACAGCGATTGCGGTTAGAGGCAACACCAAATATACCATTTACGGGTTAGGTGAAAATGTACTTTTTGCCCCCAATGACAGCAAGTTACAAGGCAGTGCAGATGGACGATTACAAATGATAATTAATTCGTTAAACAAGCGGTTCAAGTATGCTGCTATTGGCGTTTACGGCCATACAGATAGCACGGGCACCACGGAGCAAAACAGAAGCCTGGGTGCCAAAAGGGCGAATGCGGTAACCGACTGGCTGGTGAATAAAGGCGGCTTAGCCCGGGAAATGATCTCTGTACACTCGTTGGGCGAATCACAACCTATTGCAGAAAATGGTAGTGCCCGTGGCCGGCAGCAAAACAGGAGCGTGGAGATAGTAGCCTTCCCGCGAGATACCGTAAAGAATTAGCAAAGCAAACTTTAAATTTTTTAATTATGGCTTCTACAGATAACACCGATGACATTAGTAAGCTTACAGAGCTAAGCGATAGTGACTTTGAAATAGCTGACGGGCAACCTGATATTCAGGGATGGGACGTTCGGGATTCTGAAGGGAACAAATTAGGCGAGGTGGACGAATTGCTTTTTAATCCGGCTTCGCGCAAAGTACGTTACATTATTGTTCACATGGAAAATAACGATATTGGACTTGAGGATGGCCGTGTGCTGATGCCAATAGGCGTTGCAGAACTGGATGAACATAAAGACAATGTAATCATCCCCGATATTACAAAGGCGCAAATACTGTCTCTGCCGCTTTATGAGTACGGTCGTGATATCGACTCAGACACTGAAGCACAAATAAGAAATGTATTTGTCGCACCGGACGCTAATGTAATGGTGGGTACAGACTTTTATGACCATGACCATTTCAATCAAACCAAATTCTACGGCAAGCGACGCGAACCGGGAGCAGACACAGTAAGTAAGAGTTACCTGGATACACCACCAGAAGGGAACAACGAAACGGTATAAAATAGATGTGTACCAAAAATACTTTGGTACACATCTATTACTAGTTACGCGGGCGCTTTAGATTATAAGCTACCAGATAGTTAAGGCTATCAGCAGCTATGGTCTTTTTGTCCGGTGTGTTTTCGCTGGTACTAAGTGAGTTGCTCAAACGCGATTTAAGCTGGGTATATACCTCCAGTACCGCTTCCGGCAGCATTTTAGTTGCTATAGTAGGATAATAATTTTTTTGCAACCGCGATTTCTCCGTGTCTGACACCAGGCTAAGTTCCCATACATCATCCGCTTTAAAGCCATGTTCACGGGCAGTGTTCATTAGTTCGTATGAATAAAGGCGGGTTTCTGCCTCAACCGTTTTTTCGTTCATGATTATTTTTGTTTGGGATTAAGTGTAGCAGATACTGTTTCTTTACCAGACTGGTAGGAAGATACCTTTTTGTTAACCGTAACACTTTTTTCTTTTTTCTTCTCTCTGGAAGAACTTTTTTCCTTACTCATGATGTTGTACTTAGATAATTATACCTGCCGGTACAGGTGGACTGAGGATGCCGGACAATTTGTTAGAAGTATTTCTTTAAATATAACTTTAATTATTGATAGTTAGTGCGTTTAACTTATAAATTAAAGTAAAACTTTAAATAATGCCGTGAACCGGTAATTTATGCCTACCTTGCGCACTTATTAAAAATAGCATAATGCAAAAAGAAGGTACAGTAAAGTTTTTCAACGTCACTAAAGGCTTTGGATTCATTTCACAGAGTGACAACAGGAACGACGTTTTTGTTCATTCAACAGGTTTGATCGATACTATCCGTGAAAACGATAACGTAACGTTTGAAATAGAAGAAGGCAAAAAAGGCCCAAGCGCGGTAAATGTAAAATTGGTTTAAAATATCACATCATATTTAATCGTGAGCATCTGCCTACAGGCAGATGCTTTTTTATTCATTTAAATTTTAATCGGTACATGGCTAAATCCCAGGCAACATTCATGAAAAAACAGCTGGAAAAAAATCGGCAAAAAAAGAAACAAGACAAAGAAGAGCGTAAACAAGCGCGCAAAGACAACCCAGGTGCCACTGATTTAGAGAGCATGATGGCGTATGTTAATGAAGACGGAGAATTGGTATCTACACCACCTGAAAAAAAAGCGACTAACATTCCACCCGCTCAGGAATCCTAACAGCAGAAATGCTACCCTTTGTAACCAAGCGAGAAACCGGATTTGCTGGTGTATAATAATCTGTTTATAAAGGCTTTTATCTGTTCCAACATAGTTGAAGGTTTAGCTGGTGAATTAAGAATTGATTCATTTGGTTGATGGGGCGCAGGTGGTTTGCTATCTGCCTGCATCTCCTCCAATATGCTTTCACGTATATCAGGGTCACGGTTAACAATATCGTCCAGTTCAGTGAGATCGTTAAAAGTAGCCTTACCGTTGCGCTGCTTTTTTATCAGGATATCGAAGCGTTCCTGCCTGAAAGTCATTCTGATAAGTGGCCTGTTACTTTTCATTATACAACGATGATAGCAACATGCAACAAATTAGATGCCATCTAGTTAACTTATTGTATAACAAGATTTTGTTCGTTTTGAATGATGCTCTCTGTTACGAAACCATGCAACAATCGTGCGGTATCGAACAATAACTAACGGTCAAAGGTCATTCGCTTGCCAACTTTCTCGTCTACAAATTGGCCTTGCTCGTATACGAGGTTACCTGATACTACGGTATGCGTAACCGCAGAGTTAAATTTTTGCCCCTCAAAAGGCGACCAACCGCTTTTATAAAGAAGATTCTCTGGTGTCACCGTCCATGGCTTTGCAAGGTCAGCCAGCACCAGATCTGCCCAGTATCCTTCGCGAATAAAACCCCGCTGCTCTATCTGGAAGCAGGTAGCAACATTGTGGGCCATCTTCTCTGCTATTTGTTCAAGGGTTATTTTGCCTTGATGATAAAGTTCCAGCATGGTTACTAAGGCATGCTGGACAAGTGGCCCGCCACTTGGAGCCTGCAGGTAAGGCTGAGCTTTTTCCTCAATGGTGTGTGGTGCATGGTCTGTGGCAATAACGTCAATACGACCGTCAAGAACGGCAGCTAATATACCGTCCCGGTCGTCCTTAGTTTTAACTGCAGGGTTCCACTTTATCAGGTTGCCTTTTTCTGCGTAATCTGCATCGCTAAACCATAAGTGATGGATGCAAGCCTCTGCGGTAATGCGTTTCCGGGCTAACGGCAACTCATTGCTGAACAGATGCGTCTCACGTTCTGTAGAAATATGCAGGATGTGAAGACGGGTGTTGTGCTTCTTAGCCAGGTTTACAGCCATAGAAGAGGAGAGGTAACAAGCTTCAGCGCTTCGTATTTTAGGGTGCATTTTAGGTGTTAGGTTGTTGCCCAACAGCTGTTTGAAATCCTCGAGGTTACTCTTTATCGTTGCTTCGTCTTCGCAATGCGTTGCTATGAGCAGGGGCGACTGCGCGAAGACTTGCTCCAGGGTTGTTGGGTTATCAACCAGCATATTACCTGTTGAAGAGCCCATGAACACCTTTACACCACAAACGTTTTTAACGTCGGTTCGCAGAACCTCATCCAGGTTGTCGTTGCTCGCGCCCATAAAAAACGAATAGTTAGCCAGGGAGTTACGGGCTGCTATCTGGTATTTGTCTTCAAGCAGTTGCTGCGTTAAAGTATTAGGCACCGTGTTAGGCATCTCCATAAAGGAAGTTATGCCACCTGCAACAGCCGCTCTCGACTCTGTGTAAATGTCACCCTTATGTGTAAGTCCGGGTTCACGAAAATGCACCTGGTCATCTATACACCCTGGGAAAAGGTGCATTCCTTCCGCGTTTATTACCCTGTCAGCATTCGAACTGATCTCTTTATCTATACGATTAATTAAACCGTCCTTTACCAAAACGTCGGCAATTATTTGTTTTCCTTCGTTAACAACTGTAGCCGATTTGATGAGAATTGTGCCCATAAAGCAAAGATAGGTTTTAGCCGGATATGTTCAATTAATACCACGAAAGCAGGGCTTTGGTAAATTGATGGCCTGCAAGGTTTCGGCCTCAATCAACTAAAACACTATCTTTGCGGCTATGGCTGTATCCTTTGAAGACCTTAAGTTTAACCGGCAGATATTAAATGCGATCGCCGACGCCGGTTACACCGAGCCTACGCCTATACAGCAGAAAGCCATTCCGCCTATTTTAAACGGACAGGATGTTATGGGTATTGCGCAAACCGGTACAGGAAAAACTGCCGCGTATGTGCTACCTATACTTATGAAACTAAAGTATGCGCAGGGCGAGCATGCCCGCGCTATGATAGTTGCACCTACAAGGGAACTTGCAATGCAAATAGAGGAGAATATAAAAACCTTTGCAGCAAATACCGATCTACGTACAGTAGTCTTGTACGGAGGCCTTGGCCCAAAAAAACAAATTGAACAGATAAATAAAGGTGTCGACATTATTGTTGCTACACCGGGTCGACTGATGGATATTTATCTCGCCGGCCATATTGTTACCAAAACGTTGCAGGTACTGGTGCTTGACGAAGCTGACAAGATGATGGACATGGGCTTTATGCCGCAGATAAACCGCATACTGGAAGTGGTGCCGGTAAAACGGCAAAACCTGCTTTTCTCCGCCACCATGTCAGACAAGGTGCATAACCTTTCCTCGAACTTCCTGGAGTTCCCCGTGGTGATAGAGGTTACGCCGCAGGCCACACCGGCGCAAACTGTTAATCAGACCTTGTATCATGTGCCCAACAATAAAACCAAGATACATCTGCTTAAAGTACTGCTGGACAGAAGTGACGAGATTAAAAAGCTTATGATCTTCTGCAAAACCCGTACAGCAGCAGAAGATGTATCTAAGTTCCTGATCCGTAAATTCGGTGAGTCGGAGGTTAAGGTACTGCATGCCAACAAAGGACAAAACACGCGCATTAACTCCATTAACTCGTTCAAAAACGATGAGGTGAAGATGCTGGTAGCTACAGATGTGGCATCCCGTGGTATTGATGTAAGTGATGTAAGCCACGTTATTAACTTTGATGTGCCCGTTGTGTACGAAGATTATGTGCACCGTATAGGCCGTACGGGCAGGGCATACCAGCATGGGGAGGCCGTCACGTTTTGCAACCCTGCCGAGGAGTACTACATACGTAAAATAGAGAAACTGATCAGGCAAAGCATACCTGTAGCTAAACTCCCGGAGGATGTTTTTGTGGAAGAGACACCTTACGACGAACGCCAGGAGCAGGCTAAGGAAATAGATATGCAAAAGCGTCGCGAAGACCCTGAGTTTAAAGGTGCCTTTCACGAGAAGAAGTCGCTTGCGCAGAAAAAGAAATTTGAAGCTGCCAAAGCAAAGAAACAACCAAACCATCCAAATAGTAAACCAGCGAAGAAATATGGCGCACAAAAACGAAGCGGCCGCAAACATTAATCAACCACGCAAATTCAGGCTCACACCGCTTAACTTTGCTACTGCAGGCTTTTTTGCTCTTGCTACCTACATCTTTATAAACGGGGCGAAAATTACCGGTTCCCCATACGAGCATTGGAGCACCACAATAGGCTGGATATTTATTCTTTTTGCAGTAGTTGTGTCATTGCTGGATATAATTTTTCGTAATTTCTTCACTGAAACTAAAAAGCTGTGGGTTATAGAGCTAAGCTTTATAACTTTGGTGGCTGTAATATTCTTTCTTGTAAAATGAAAACTGCCGAAATAAAGCTCACTATTCAACTCGACGACAATAACGTTCCTGAAAACATTCTGTGGGAGTCTACAGATTCTCAGAACAAAGAGGCGCTGCCTGTACAAGCCATGATGCTTTCGCTATGGGATCAAAGTTTTAAGAACACCCTTAAAATAGACCTTTGGACTAAGGATATGCCGGTTGATGAAATGAAACGATTCTTTTATGAGACCTTGCAAACTATGGGCGATACATTCTTACGTGCAACCGGCGAAAAGAATATTGTGGAAGATCTTCGCGATTATTGCGCCCACTTCGCAGACAAGATGGATATTAGAAAGTAAACACATGCGCCTGCCTACGCTAACCTCTGTTTTAGGGTTTATTATTCTTATCATAGGCACGTACTGCCCAATGCTCCGGCCTTTTCACCTCTTTAACTGGAACGTTTACCAGCTAAACCAGCCATTTGGTTTTTTATTGATGCTTGTAGGTATTATAGGCATCATATGCGCGGTGCTTAACCAGTCAAAGGTTACAAAGCTGGCTGCGTTTATATCACTGGCCTTAGTCATTTTGTTACTTATAGCCGCAGTGCTTAAGGTAAAAACCAGCTTTAGTTTTATACCATTCAAGGGTATAAATGCATTCCTTACTAGGCAAATTGCTTTTAAATGGGGATGGTATGTGTTATTTGCAGGCCCTTTATTATCGGTTGCAGGTGCGCTGTTTACCAGAAAGCCTCAGATAAGCGATTATAAACAAGTTTAATACACATATAATGTTTATTTGCAGCAACTTGCTGCATAATTAGTGTACAAGTGTTTTTTTAAACATATTTGTACGATAAAACCACATCTTATTCAATGTTTAAATTTTCGTTCAGAAACCAGGTACTGGCAGGTTTTGCGGTATCAATTATACTTGTTATAGCTGTTGGCGTACTATCATTTAATAGTATAAAGCAATTAGAGGATGACACCGTAATGGTTGATCACACTCAGAAGGTGATAAAAACTACCAACAATGTTCTGCAATTGCTTATTGATGGTGAAACCGGCATGCGCGGTTATGGTGCCACCAATAACAAAGTTTTCCTTGAACCTTACAACCAGGCGGTGCCACGTATAACCGAAAATTTGTACCAGCTATCACAAATGGTGCAGGACAATCCGGAGCAACTACGCAGGATAGATTCATTAAAAGACCTTGTAAACAGGCAACTGGTTGTATTAAAAACCAATATTGAGACTCGTGAAGCAAAAGGCCTGGAGTTTATGGTGAATAACCATATGTTCCTAAACGGCAAGCAGAACATGGACAGTATCCGGGGGCTTAATGAGCGCGTTATAAGCATGGAGAATAGTTTGCTTGCACAGCGCAAAGCTAAGTCTGATGCTGCATCGAACAGAGCCATTATCGTTATCCTTATTGGTTCAATGGTATTTGTACTTATTGTTGTTATACTGTTTTACTACATACAAGGCACCTTTGCAAGGCAGAAGAAAATTGAAGAGGAGATTCGTGTTGCTAATATTGAGCTGGAAAAAGTGCTGGCCGAAAACGAATCGAAAAACTGGCTGCTCACGGGCACAGGCACCCTTAACGAAAAGATGCAGGGTCAGCAAAGTGAAAAAGAACTCAGCAGCAATATTCTAAAAGAAGTGTGTGTTTATGCCGGCGCACTAACGGGCACTATTTATCTATTTAATGAGGCTGAGAATCATCTGGATCTTTACGCATCCTACGCCTTTGGTGACGAAAGCGGTTTAAAGACACGTATTAACATTACTGAAGGCTGGATTGGCCAGGCTGCACAGGACGAGCGTGCTGTAGTTGTAAAAGGAAAGCTGAACGATAAATTGGTTTTAGGATCATCGTTGGTACAGGATGAGATGATTGAAGCCATTGTTGTTCCGTTCTTCTTCGATAAAAAGCTAAAGGGCGTAATGGAAATTGGTTTCCGTGGCGAACTGAAGGAAAGTGTTAAGGACTACATCCTTTTGGTGGCAAATGATATAGGTATAGCAGTAAACACCGCACAGGCACGTACCATTATGCACGACCTGTTTGAGGAAACCCAGCAACAGGCAGAAGAGTTGGAAGCACAGCAGGAAGAAATGCGTGTTACCAACGAAGAGTTGATGAATAAGACCGAGATGCTGCAAGCTTCTGAAGAAGAGCTACGCGTGCAGCAGGAGGAGTTACGTACCATTAACGCCGAACTTGAAGAAAAAGCAAGTTTGCTGGAAGAAAAGAACCAGGCAATAGAAGAAGCCCGCCAATCTATCACGCAGAAGGCCGACGAACTGGAAACAACGGGACGCTACAAGTCGGAGTTTTTGGCCAACATGAGCCATGAATTGCGCACACCGCTAAATAGTATACTTGTACTTGCACGCATTTTAAAGGATAACAAACCGGCTAACCTTTCAGAAGATCAGATCAAATATGCCAGTGTCATATTTAATGCCGGCAACGACCTGCTTACGCTGATCAATGACATTCTTGACCTTTCGAAAATAGAATCGGGCAAGCTGGATATGCAAATCGAGGATATCCGCATTGCCGACATCTTGGCCGACGTGCAATCCTTGTTTGCAGAAATGGCTATTAACAAGCACATTGACTTTAAAACCACTCTGACTGATGTTCCGGATACAATCACTACCGACAAGGTTAGGGTAGAACAAGTGGTAAAGAACTTGCTATCTAACGCCTTCAAGTTCACACCGGAAAACGGGAAGATATCCGTCACCGCAAAGCCGGGGCCGTTAGCAAATACCATTGCATTTTCAATAAAGGATTCAGGCATTGGAATACCTGCCGAAAAACAAAAAATCATTTTCGAAGCCTTCCAACAAGCAGATGGCTCAACCAGCCGTAAATACGGTGGCACAGGTCTGGGGCTCTCAATTAGTCGCGAACTAGCTAGCCTGTTGGGCGGTTACATTACACTTTCCAGCGAGCCGGCTGAGGGTAGCGAATTTACCCTGATATTGCCTTTTGAAGCTGTAGCTAAAGTAAAAGAAGAACCATCCGTGCCGACGGTAGAAACATTTACACCACCTACCAATTTCTTAAGCTCTGTACCGAAGAAGGCAACCTCAACAGGTGAACCAACTGTAGTAATTGTTGAGGATGACAAAAACTTTGCAAACATATTGCAGGATTACGCCCGTGATCATGGTTATAAAGCCGTTATGGTTCATGACGGTACGTCGGCTGTCGACATTATAAAAGAAAAGCAGCCTGACGCTATCATATTGGACATAATGCTGCCTGGTAAAGACGGCTGGCAAATATTAAAGGAGCTTAAAGCAAACGAAGAAACCGTAAACATTCCGGTACACATGATGTCGGCAGGAGATGCCGCAGCAAACCGGGTACGTAACGAAGGTGCTATAAGCTTTTTAAAGAAACCAATTAGCACAGAATCGCTGGATAAGTTGTTTACAGACATTATGAGCACCAGCGGCACAAGTTTCAAGCAGATTTTGCTTGTGGAAGATCATAAGGCACAAAGCCAGGCATTAAAAGATTTGATGCAAGCACAGGGCATTACCGTAGATCAGGCTTTTGATGGCGAATCGGCATTCAGGATGCTTAATGAAAACGACTATCAGTGCGTTATCCTTGACCTCAATTTGCCTGATATATCCGGACTTGACCTGCTGGACAAGATTAAGGCAGATGAAAAGTTCTCTTCTTTACCTGTGATCATTAACACCGCTATGGAACTTGATAAAAGTTCAGTAAACAGGCTGATGCAATATGCCAATGCCATGGTGGTAAAAACCAGCAAATCAAGCGACAGGCTTATTGATGAGGTTAATCTTTTCCTGAACAAAATCAGTGAGACATCCGGCGCACAGCAATCATCAACAGCAATATCCCCTAAGAAGGCCATTGCTGCTACCAAGGACAGCCTTAAAGGTAAAAAGGTGCTGGTAGTGGATGACGACATGCGCAATATTTTTGCATTGAGCAGCGCGCTTGAGACGTATGACCTGAATGTGGTGATTGCAAATGATGGGGAAGAGGCCATTGCCAAGCTGGAAGAAGTACCGGATATAGATATTGTGCTTATGGATATAATGATGCCAAAAATGGATGGGTACGAAGCTACCAGGTATATCCGTAAGCAAAACAAATGGTCAAAATTGCCTGTTATCGCCTTAACCGCAAAAGCAATGAAGGACGACAGGGAAAAGTGCATAGCAGCCGGCGCAAATGACTACATCACCAAGCCAGTAGATATGGACAGGCTTATTGCCCTTATGCAGCTGTGGCTTGATAGCTGATATGAGAGAAATTACAGGTAAGGAAATAAATATTACATCTGCCCAGTTAACCGAGCTTATAGACCTCGTGCGGAAGATTCATGGGTTTGATTTTAGCGACTATACCAAAGCATCGTTTAAGAGGCGGCTTGCCCGTATTATGATGCTGAAAAAGCTTGAGTTTTATGACCTGAAACATATCCTTGTAAACGATCCGGCTTTTTTTCAGGAGTTTTTAGAAGAGATCACCGTGAACGTTACCGAAATGTTTCGTGATCCCGCATTTTACAGGGCCTTACGTGATCAGGTTGTTCCATACTTATCCACTTACCAGCATGCAAAGATTTGGTGTGCCGGCTGTTCTTCAGGCGAGGAGGTGTACTCAGTAGCTATTTTGCTTAAAGAGGAGAACCTGGCGAAGAAATCTTTTATTTACGGTACCGACATTAATACCGGTGTGCTTAAAGAGGCAAGAAAAGGTATTTATAGTTTACGCAAGATTAAAAGCTATGCGGAAAACTATATGCTTACCGGATTGCCCGGCTCCATAACAGATCACTTTACAATAATGTATGATGCTGCCGCTGTGCACAGCGAGTTGAAACAAAATACTTTATTTTCCGTACACAACCTCATATCCGACACTGTATTCAACGAGTTTCAAATGATCAGCTGTCGTAACGTTTTTATTTATTTTGAGACAGAGTTACAGGAGCGAATTCTCGATCTGTTTTATAACAGCCTTTGCCCGCTGGGTTATTTGTGTTTAGGAAATAAGGAGACTATTCGCAGCGACAACTTTCGCAAGAAGTTTAAGGTGATTAATCAGAAGGAAAACATCTATCAAAAAATTGGCAGCTAAAGACGATTTGATAAAACGTTTTAAGGCCGCCAAATTCTTGCTTTTAGGTGGGTCGGCAGGTTCGTTTAAGCTATTGTTCCGCATGGTTAAAATGTTCCCTCACGACTTTAAGAAGACGGTTATCATTGTTATTCATCGGAAGAAAAATTTTTTTAGCGAAATAGAAAAACTGTTTGCAGAAAACAGTCGTATGTTGATCCGGGAAATTAGCGATAAGGACCCGATAGATAGTAATGCTATTTATATTGCTCCGGCAAATTATCATACGCTGGTAGAGAAAGGTGGCTACTTTTCGCTGGATGTGTCTGAATCAGTATGGTATTCAAAGCCGTCTATTGACGTTACTTTTGAAAGTGTTGCAGATTCTTATGGAAAGGATTGTGCCGCTATTTTGTTTTCAGGTGCTAATCAGGATGGTGCCAACGGCCTTTTGAAATTGAGGCAAAGCGGAGCTTTAACAATAGCTCAAAATCCGGAAGACGCCGAGATGAGCGAAATGCCGGGCGCCGCTATAGGGATTGATGCTGCCGAATATATATTGCACACGACGGAGATTTTTGAGCTTTTACAAAACAGTACTTAACCTTTTATTACATGGCCCCCATTAACATCCTGGTAGTTGACGACCGGGAAGAAAATATTGTTACGCTTCAAGCCCTTTTGGAACGTAAGGATATAAAGCTTTTTACTACAACATCTCCCAATGAGGCGCTTAGGATTGCCTGGGAAAATCATATATCAATAGCGCTTGTTGACGTTCAGATGCCCCAAATGGATGGGTTTGAACTGGTAGAGATGCTTAAATCGAACCCGCGAACTAAAGATATAATGGTAATTTTTGTTACTGCTATATCAAAGGAAAGCAAATATGTAGTAAAGGGTTTTGGTGCCGGAGCTGTTGATTACCTTTACAAGCCGCTTGACCCTTATGTTACCTCTGCCAAGGTAGACTCCTTTATACAACTTGCCCGTTCTCAGGAAGAAATAAAACTTAAGAATACCGAACTGGAGAACTACGCAATAGTAATAAAGCATAGCGCGGATATTATTTGTTCTGTTGATGCCAGTACGCTCCGCATCAAAACGATCAACCCGGCAGTGGAAGATTTATTAGGCTATAAACAAGCTGAAGTTTATGGCAAAAGCATTATCGACCTGGCTATAGAATCTGATCAGGATTCATTCAAAAAACGGCTCGGGCAAGTTATAAAGGATAATCAAAAGTTCTCTGTATTTGAGTTCCAGTTCAATACGTTTGATAAAAGCATTATGTGGGCAGAATGCCGTGTGTCCTATCGCAACAAAGTGCTTTTCATGAACATTAGCGACCATACGCCACAAAAAAGTTATCAGCAGCAACTGATAAAATCCAAAGAAGCTGCCGAATATGGCAGAAAGGTAAAAGAAACGTTTTTAGCTAACATGAGCCACGAGCTCCGTACACCCGTCAACGGTATAATTGGACTAACAAGCCTTTTGCGTAACACGGGTGTAAATGAACAACAAAATAACTTGCTGAACATGATGGAGACATCATCCAAATCATTGCTTGGCGTTATAAACGATGTACTGGACATATCTAAAATAGAGGCCGGAAAGTTTAACATTGTACGTTCTTCCCACAACATTAGAGAGATAATTCAGTCGGTTCACGGCCTGTTGAAATTCAGTGCTGACGAAAAAAGCATTGAGTTCACAATAAGTGTTGATGATGATGTTCCCGAAAATCTGATAATAGATTCCTTAAGGATAAACCAGATTTTGATGAACCTGCTAAGTAATGCAATTAAATTCACCGACAGGGGAGAGGTGAAGCTAAAGGTGTCTGTACTACAGAAGCAGGGCGATAACGTGAAACTGAAATTTAGCGTTGAAGACACAGGAATTGGCATTGCTACAGAAAGCCTCTCTAAAATATTTGATTCTTTTGAACAAGCGGAAGATGATACCACAAGCAAATACGGTGGGACTGGTTTAGGGTTAACTATTGTTAAAAAATTGGTTGAACTTAAAGGCGGCGAACTTACCGTAAGCAGCCAGGTAGGGCAAGGTAGCGTTTTTAATTTTATTAATTGGTTTGCGGTTGCAAGAACAGTTGAAAAGAAGCCTGTCAAAAAAAGCAAAACGCTTGAGCCATTTACCAATCTGAATGTACTGGTGGCTGAGGATAACATGATTAACCAATTTATGCTCATCAAGATGCTTAAGGATTGGAGCATAAATGTAGAAGTTGCAGATAATGGTAGTGTCGCGTTAGAAAAGCTAAAGGATGGAGACTTCGACCTTGTACTAATGGATACACACATGCCGGGTATGAACGGGTACCAGGCTGCACGTGCAATAAGAATGGAGCTTGAGGAACCAAACCGGAGCGTACCGATCATATCGCTTTCGGCAGCTGCTTATGAGCACGAGCATAAGGAGGCAATCTCCGCCGGGATGAATGATGTACTACCCAAACCGTTTGAGCCCGAAGAACTACACAAGAAAATAGCTGAATTGGTGAATAAGAGTAACAATTTTACACAAACAATTTAGTTTGCCCAATTCCCAAAACACTTGCTTCGTGATCTAACAGCCACCGCTTACGCCAAAGGCCACCTGCATAGCCGGTAAGGCTACCATCGCTGCCAATAATGCGATGGCACGGCACTATTATCCACAAGTTGTTTTTACCGTTGGCTGTAGCGATAGCACGAATCGCCAGCGGATTGCCCATTTGGTTGGACAGCTGCAGGTAGCTCATCGTCGTGCCAAACTGTACGCTCATCAAATTATCCCAAACCTCCTTTTGAAAAGTACTACCTGACTGATTTAACGGCAAATTAAAAGATTGCCTTTTACCTGCAAAATATTCGTCTAATTGCAAAATAGCTGCATCAATTAGCGGAGATGCAGATACACTTTCTTCATGCTCTTCATCCCTGATGCTTACAGATGTGATCGCATGTTCATCTGCACGTATGCGCACAAAACCTACCGGTGTTTTATGGTACGCCTCAAACATTACTCATACGCCTTCGGCTTTTAAAAGTGCTTTGTAGTATACCTTGCCCATGTTTTTAGTAAGAAACTTTCTTGGCAAAAAGTTCATGAACACATTACCAACGCGGTTGAAAAACCCAGGGATATGTATGTGTTTTCGGCCGATAAATGCACTTAGTCCCTCAGCTGCTGCCTGCTTGACCGGCATTAGCCAACCCTTAAGGTCGTCGAACTTTTTACCTTCGGTCATTTCTGTAGCTATCCCACCGGGGGCATATACCGTTAACGACAGTGCGGGGTTTTGTATCTCTGCGGACAGGGCATTGGCAAACGCCAGTATAAAAGCTTTGCTGGCGGAGTATATTGCCTGATATGGCACCGGGAACAGGGCAGCCATGCTGCTTACGATCATCACGCCACCTTCTGCCTTTGTTTTCTCGAAATGTGCTACCAGGCGTGTTGTCATATAAGCTACGCTGCTTACATTGGTTTTAACAATAGTTTCGGCTTGCTCCCAGGGTAATTCGCTGTGCCTGCCAAAGTAAGTGATGCCAGCGTTGAGAATAGCGCCGTACAATTTACCATCTGCAAGGCAGTCGTCAATTAGCCTTACCACATCGTCATGTACGGAAAGGTCGGCGGTCATCACTTTTACTGAGATGCCGGTTTGCTCCAGTTCTGTTTTAAGTTCTTCCAGCTTGTCTTTTCTACGTGCAGCAATTATCAGGTTAGCGCTGTATTTTACTGCCAGCTGCCTTGCCATTTCCTGCCCCAAACCAGAAGACGCGCCGGTAACCAAAACCCATTTACCCCTTAGTTCAAGTTTCCTCATAAACTGTAAAGCTAATAAATGGATTGCATTATTGCATATATTTGCGCCAATGGCGCTTTTTACAGAAACCACTAACCTGCTAAAAAAAGAGATTGTTTTGGAGTGGCGTTCCAAGTATGCTTTCAATGGCATACTGCTCTATATTGTTTCAACGGTATTCGTTTGCTACATCTCGTTCAATCTTAACGCCGGCTTTCGCGATAGTGCCGGGTATCCAATTGTGTGGAACATACTATTTTGGATCATAATGTTATTTGCATCGGTAAATGCAATTGCCAAGAGCTTTATGCAGGAGGGCAGGGGCAGGTTGCTTTACTACTACACCATTGCTAGTCCGCAGGCTATTATCCTGTCTAAAACCATTTACAATGCGTTGCTGATGGGTTTGCTTAGCTTGCTTGCCATAGTAGTTTACCTATTGTTCTTCCCTAATAATGTGGGCGACATGCCTTTTTACTTTATTGCCGTGCTGTTGGGCAGTACCAGCTTTTCTACCGTATTTACCATGATATCCGCCATTGCTTCCAAAGCGGCCAATAATGGTACGCTGATGGCCATTCTTAGTTTTCCGGTGGTTATTCCTGTGATACTGGTGCTTATCCGTGTGAGTAAAGCCGCAATGGATGGATTGGAACGCAGCGTGAGCTATGGCAGCATAGGGGTGCTATTTGCTATAAATGCTATTGTTATCGCCTCATCACTAATACTTTTTCCGTACCTATGGCGCGACTAAGCCTTGCCATTCTACTCAACATTATTGTTACAGTTGCACCAATGCGTTTTCATTTCTTCTTCATAAATCTTAGCTTTATTCGCGATAAATAATAAACCCTGTTAATGCGCTGTTTTTGGTTTGTGTTGTTATGTTTTTGCCTGCCGATTGTATGTATGGCGCAAAATGGTTTGATAATCGGTAAACTTACCAGCGCAGTAACTAAAAGCGCTGTTGCTAATGCCAGCGTGTTTCTCAGCAATGCCAGCTACGGCACAGCCTCTGCCGAGGACGGCAGCTTCACTCTAAGAGGTGTAAAGCCGGGGCAGTACAACCTTGTGGTAACGGTGATCGGCTTTGAAGAGTATTCTAAAGAAGTGTTGGTGGGCTCCGGGCCGATAAATATGCAGATAGAACTCACTCCCAAGGTGATGATGATGCGGCAGGTGACTATCATCAGCAATGCCGACTGGAAGAAAAACTACGAGCAGTTCAAGAAAGAATTCATCGGCGTAAATGATAACGCCAAGCTGTGCAAGGTTGTGAATCCCCGGGTTCTGGACCTGGTATACTTTCGTAAGAAACAAACCCTTGAAGCGTCTTCAGATGAGTTCCTGATTGTAGAAAATGCTGCTTTAGGCTACCGCACCAAGTTCCTCCTCAATAGCTTTAGCAGCGACGGTATATCGCACACTATTTACTATTCGGGCAAGGCTTTGTTCGAGGATCTGCCCGGCAGCGAGGCGCAGAAAAAGAAATGGAAAGCAAAACGTGAGGAAGCTTACTACGGTTCGCCGCAGCACTTTTATCGGTCGTTATACAGGAATAAACTTGCCAGCGAGGGTTTTGTAATGTACAACTACACCCGCGAACCCAACCCAAACCGCCCTCCGGAAGAACTGGTACTGCGTAAGCTAAAGCAATACCGCGAGGTTAACCGCGACTCTGCTTTGTATTGGTATAACCAGCAACAGGTGCCAAAATGGTGGCATGAGAATTTGATAAAACCTCCGCTTACGTCGTCTAATGTGGTGAGGAGTACACCAAGTGAGGGAATCTTTGCCATAACTTTCCCGGCTTACTTGTATGTGGTTTACACTAAAAAGCATGAGGAAGAGCAGTTCAGGGACATATACCGGCCGTTGGACATGGAAAATTTTGAGACCAGCGTAATCACACTCAACAGCAAGCACTACGCCATCTTCGACATGAACGGAATTGTTGTTGCCGAAAGTCCGCTTTATGAAGGTACCTGGTCTAAAGCCAAACTCGCCAACATGCTTCCGGTGGATTATGAGCCGGGCGATTAGCGGTTGCTGTCCAACAACTTTTGTAAATTCGCTATCAGTTCGGCTTGTGCGGGGATAATCTTTTCTTTTGCTGTCGACACATCAAACCACCCGGCGCGATCCACTTCTTCCACATCAATCATCTTGCCTGATTTTGGCGGCCACTCCAGTTTAAATACGTTGCTTGTAATGTTTTGCTCATCAACATCGGCGGCCACCGCCCAGGCACGTACTACTTTGCCATTCTTGTATTTAACATATCCAATATCTGTAAATTCACCATCAATGGTTTGCCCCGTTTCTTCAGTGAATTCGCGTTTTGCAGCATCAATTGGTTCTTCGTTGTCTTCGTACTCGCCTTTAGCTATTGACCATACGCCTGCGTCTTTGTTTTTCCAGAAAGGCCCTCCCGGATGAACCAGGAACACCTGCAGGGTGTTATGATGAATACGGAACGGCAGGATACCGGCACTTTGTTTTGGCATAATGGCTTGATTGATAATTAAAACACCGCACATTATACTTAGTTTTACTTTACAAACCAATTAACCTCTTATTGCCATGGAAGACATCCGCTGGAAACAATTTAAACTTTGCGGCGATTACCGCGCCGATTTGCGCAGTGTTTATCTTGCATGGGCAACGCCTGGCGGACTGGAGAGCTGGTTTCTGCGTAAAGCAGATTTCTTTTCTATAGCAATGCGCAAACGCCAGGCTGATGAACAGATTTCAAAAGATGATACCTATCAATGGCATTGGCACGGTTACGATAACGATGTGGTAGAGCGCGGAAGTGTGCTGGAAGCGAACGGAAAAGATCAGCTTAAATTCACCTTCACCCAAAACACCACCGTTACGGTTAGCCTAAGTACCCGAAACGGCCTTACCATAGTGGAACTTGTGCAGGAAGATATACCACAGGAACCCGACCCGACAAAAAACTTGCTGGTACAGTGCCAAATTGGATGGACTTTTTATCTAACAAATCTAAAATCTGTACTGGAAGGAGGGAAGGACCTCCGCAACAGGCGCATAGACCTGCCAAGCTGCTTTAAATAGCGCATCTTCTTATCATCAAAAATGACATTCAGCAGTTCGCGATATCACATCGCCTCAATATCTTTGCCGCAACAATCTAGAATTTAATAATGTTCACAGGTATAATTGAGACGCTGGGTAAGATAACTGATTTGAAACAGGAACAGGGCAACCTGCACATCACCGTTGAATCTTCTATAGCTAACGAGTTGAAAATAGATCAGTCTGTAGCGCATAATGGCGTGTGCCTCACAGTTGTTGCCGTAACCGACGGTACACACACCGTTACGGCGATCGAAGAAACGCTGAACAAAACCTCGTTAGGGCACCTGCAAATTGGTGAGCCGGTGAACCTGGAACGTTGCATGCAAATGAATGCCCGGCTGGATGGGCACATTGTGCAGGGCCACGTAGACCAAACCGCGGTATGCACCAATTTTACCGAATTGGAGGGCAGCTGGGAATATACCTTTGAGTACGACGCTGCCATTGGCAATGTTACGGTAGAAAAAGGTTCTATCTGCGTTAATGGTATAAGCCTTACGGTTGTCAACTCCGGACCTAACTATTTTTCAGTGGCCATTATCCCGTACACCTACGAGCATACCAACCTGCATAATGTGCGCCAGGGAAGTGTTGTAAACCTGGAGTTTGACGTTATTGGAAAGTACGTTGCCCGCTTAATGCAGCGCTAACATTATTTGCCTTTTTCTACCTGGCTGGTGGCGTAGGCTATATAATCCTTTTGCACTAGTGGCGGCTTTGTTGCGAGGTATTTCTTATAATACCTTACCGCGCTGGGTTTATCTTTAAGATAGGTTTCGTATAAGTTTGCCAGCGAGTAGTAAAGCATTGGGTTCTCGTCGAACTGCAGTGCTTTTTGGTAGGCTGCTATTGCCTTTTTATACCTGATGAGCTTTTCATTACTATCTGCTATCTCGCCGTAGTAAGATGCTATGCTGGGAGATATGCCATCGGTTATAGCCTTATTAAGAAACACAATAGCCTGTTTGTTATCCTTAAGTGCTTTGAAGCACATGGCCGAATAATAATAAGTGAATTCATTTTGGCCAATTCCAGGTATTTCCGCAAGGGTCTCCACGCCACAGGTGTAGTTTTTTAGGTTGTAATAAGATACCGCCAGCTTGGTTTTTATCATGCTAGATTCACTGCCTGCTTTTATCAGCTTTAAACAAGCATCTACTGTTTCCTGCCATTTCTTTTGTGCATAAGTAAGCTTCATCAGGCTTTCCAGCAGTACAATATTTTCCGGGTCGGCAGCTGTGGCTACATTAAGCACCTTTTCTGCCGCCGGGGTCATCTTCAGGTTAATGTACATCTCCGCCAGGTCAGATGCTACATCCGGTTCCGTGGGGTTCAGCTTATTTGCTTTTTGCAGGTACCCTATGTTGCCGGCTATATCGCCTTTCTCCTGCTTAATGCGGGCGAGCTGCTTGTAAACCAAAAAGTTGGAGCTGTCTCTTTTTATAAGCTGTAAGTAATAATTTTCTGCTTTAGTATTGTTCCCCCGGCGCAGGTTTATGCCGGCAAGGCTAAGCAGTACGCCCGTGTTGCTGGAGTCTGCATCATATATGCGCTGGTAGTACCGTTCTGCATCCGGTAGGTTACCTGCCATGTTCGACGTGTACGCCAACTGCGACAATGCTTTTTTATCGGTAACGGGCTCTGTATACACCGACTTCAAATATGCTGAGGCTTCGGCAAAGCGTTGTGTTTGGTAATAATCTAACAGCCGGCCGTCGTCTACTTTGGTTTGCGCAGATACCGCTAACGACAGGCAGGTAAGTAACAGGGCAGAGGTGATGTTTTTCATATCAACTAAATTATTAGTTGAAAACTATAAATCCAAATAGTAAAACAATAAATTTTTAAGGGAGTTGGTAAAGTACACTAAAACATATAATATGGATAAGATCAGGAAATACGAGCTGATGCACAAAATAGTTAACGAGCTGGAAGATTTGAAAAATAGTCAGCAAGCTTTTATTCAGAAGCTTGGCAAGATTGAAGTTGACAATATTGACCTGGGCGATAAACGTCTTGAAAAAGAACTGCCGGATATGCACCAGCGCGTTGCAGATAACCTGGATACGATAGCTTCCATATTGGAGGATTTTACCAGCCAGGCCGATAATTACAACAGCACAAACAATATAGACGCCCTTAAAGAACAAGAAGCGTTAGATAAATTGTAATATAGCCCCGAAAGGGGCTTTTAATTTAAGCTTTCGCTAAAGAAACTTACTGCTATTGCCGCTACCTTATCATGCACCGCACGCCTGTTCACGGCAGCGTCATCGTTAAATAAAATACCTCCCTGTTTTTTGGTATCTCCCACAGCTTCGTTCAGAAATACGTAATGTCCTGTTTTGCCCGGCACAATGTATAGTTTAGATGGTGAGATAAGTTTATGGTACCAACCGGCATTTGTAGTTACCGGGCAGATGCTATCGCTCTGCGCACCAACGATAAATAAGGGTGACTTAATTCTCCGCACACTCTTTCTATCGGGCATACCTTGCCCCGCCGCTGGCGACATGGCAAAAAATGCCCTGATACGATTATCTTTAAGATCAGGGCTATTTTTGAATGAGGCTCTTACAGCGCCTTCATCCAGCGATGCAGACAGGTTAGGATATTCTGGTATGGTCATTTCTTTAATGCCCTGTGGTGTGCCGGAAAACTTAATAAGCGCATCAAGGTTAAGCGCTGCACCGGCAAGGGCTATAACGGTATAACCACCAATAGAAAAGCCTGCTGCGCCAATCCGCTTTTCATCTATTACTTTGCTTAGTTCCTGGTGTTGCAGTAGTTGCGTCAACACAAAGCTGATATCTCGCGGCCGTTCCCATGGCGTAACAAAGTTTAATGCAATTTTATTGTCGTAAGTATTTCCCCAATGATCTACCGCGGCTACAATAAAACCTTTAGCCACAAGCGCATCTGCAAGCCACTCTAAGGTCATACGGCTGCCGCCGGTGCCGTGAGATATTAGCACGAGCGGGCACTTGGCATTCGGCAGCTTTGCTTCCCTAACGGTATTTACATGCACAAAGGGGTAGTTAGGTATCTCAAATGGTTCCCGGGCATCGGTAGTAGGGTACCATACTTCCGTTGTTAATGGCCGGTGCCTCAGTGTATCGTTAAATTTAAAAGTACGCTCACCAATTTTTATTTGCTGCGCCAGGCAGCATAAAGGCAAGAGCAAGAGCGTGAGTAAGAAAGGCTTTTTGTACATAACTGTTGTTGTTTATGCAAATGACCTAAAAACCGGAACAACAAAATTTGACAAATGTCAATAATTTACTTTTTAGATTTTAAACGGCTCAGGGTCTCTTGTGAGATACCCAGATAATCGGCAATGATCTTTGACGGCAGCCGCTGTATCAGTGTAGGTTGGGTGGCCAGGAGATTATTGTAACGCTGCGTAGCATCCATGGTAATTAAACTTTCTATCCGTTTGATAGAGGCTATATAATCCTTTTCGATGGCGATACGGTACACGCGTTCCCAACCCGGGAAAACATCAAAAAGGCTATTGAAGCTGCGATGATCTATAAAAAGTACCTCGCCCGCCTCAATGCTCTGGATGTAAGCTAACGATGGCTCCTGTAAATTAAAACTGGGGAATGCTGTACCAAACCTGTCCTCGGTAATTAAAAACCGGGTAGACTCGCGACCTGCTGCATCCAGCATGTACACACGTAAGCAACCTGTATTTACAAAGTATAGGTACGGGCATACGTCACCCGCATGCAAAAGTATTTCGTTACGTTTAACTGTTTTTGCCTTGAAATAACTGCAGAAGTTATTAACCTGTTCATCAGTAAAATGCGGCAGGCGTTCAGCAAGGTTTTGTTTCAGCAGGGCGTACATGCTGCAAGAGATATTTTTTTCGGGGCGCTTATTAGCTTGTCTGAACTCGAATTTATCGGATTAATAGAATTAAGGAATTCTGTGCATTAAATAAATTCTTTAAATTCGAGTTCAGACGTTTGCTATAATGGGCGGCTTATCTGGTAAATATTTTATTACTGGTACTGTATGTACATCGGCACGGGTTTCAGCTTGAGCACTTCTTCAGGCGTCATCATGCGGTGGGGTACAGGTTTAATATCGTTTTTGTAAAACAGCTTAAACCCGGTGAACTGTACCGGTTCGCCTTGTACGAAATACTTGTAGGTGCCTTTTTTAAGATCCGGGCCGCCCCAGCCGTCCATGTCCATTACCAACTGTACGTTCTCACGCAGCTTAATGTCCTGATAGTTGGTTACCATGCGCTTAGTAAAGCGGTGTATTACCAGCATTTTAGGGGGCAGGTTATACTTCTTACACAAGCCGGCGAGGTACTCGCTTACATAATTAATGTCCTTGGCATCGAAGGTGCCTATGCGTTTACCGGGGACACTGCCTTCTTTCATGGAGAACTCCGGGTCCATGCCAAAATGAACGTTAGGCATTTTAAGGTATTTTTCTAATAGCGGAACCTCGGTTTGTACATCGCTGAAACCAACCTGTATGTCCAGGAACACCAATGCATTAATAGGTTTAGCCATTTCTATTACTTTATCTATCTGGCTGAAGGGCATGCGCAGGTTGTGCAATCCATTGCGGCCTGCGTCGGCCTGGGCGGTCACACATATATAATGCAGGGCGGGCTTAACCGGGGTAGACGGGTCTGCCGCTTGCCAAGTTTTGACTTCAGCCATTAGCTTCTTACGCATTTCTACCGGTTCGTACTGGCCAAGGGCACCCATATTTTTGGAGTACATGTTGCCATAATAAGCAACAACGCGGTTAAACGGCAGTATGGCGCCTGGCAGGGGCAAGGGCGCTTTTTTTACAGGCCAGCGCTTGTCGCCGTTAGCCATACGTATCATCAGCGAATCGTAACGGGCGGTATCCAGTATTGCTTTTTGGAGCGTACTATCTTTAGTGATAGTTTGTGCAGATGCCGCAGAAGCTGAAGCAACGAACAGAAGTGCAAGTAAGCTATTTTTCAAAAGTAGGTGTTTTAATTAGCCCGCAATATAGTTTAGGTTCGTCTAAGTTTAGGCATATCAATTGCATAATTTACACCCTGAATTTAGTGTGGAAATTGACGATTTTGGTATTGATGGAGAACTTGATTTGATTGAATAGTTGCTAACAGTGCCGGTAATTTTAAGATCAGTTCCGGAAGAATTCAGGTTCTGTCAGGTGTCCCAGGCAACGCAGAGTACAGGTGTCCCGCCGTTACTTTGGCTTAAAGCGATAAATGATATAAGTTCCTCACAGATAATTAGTTGTGGCCAACTTGTTAAAGTTTTTGTACTGTCCCGCAGTGTCCCGCTTTACTATGTCAACTAATTGGCTATAAGCTGCTTGCACAATTCAGGTGTCCCGGGTGTCCCGCTTTCAAAGCGGGACACTTTAACTCTGCACTGCGTCGTACTGTAACTGGCTAAGGTACCTGTATAGGCCTTGTTCGTTCGCTACCAACTCCTGATGAGTCCCGCTTTCTATGATAACGCCTTTTTCCAGCACGATGATCTTATCTGCTTCACGTATAGTAGATAAACGATGGGCGATGATGATAGAAGTGCGGCCTTTCATTAACTCCTCTAAGGCCTCTTGTACCAAGCGCTCCGACTCAGAGTCGAGAGAAGAGGTAGCTTCATCCAGGATCAAAATAGCCGGATTTTTCAACAATGCGCGTGCGATAGCAATACGCTGGCGTTGACCGCCGGAGAGTTTGACACCACGTTCGCCAACAACTGTATCATATCCCTCGGGAAAAGAGGTGATAAATTGATCGGCATTTGCGCGTTTGGCAGCTTGTATAATGTCCTCTTTGCTTGCACTAAGTTTGCCATAGGCGATGTTCTCCAGTATGGTGCCGCCAAAAAGCAGCACATCCTGCGGTACAATGGCCACCTGGTTGCGGATATCTGTAAGCGCATAATCAGCTGCAGGCTTCCCATCGAATAAAATGGTGCCGCCCTGCGGATGATAGAACTGAAGAACAAGCGCCGCCATAGTAGATTTACCTGAGCCGCTTGGCCCAACAATAGCTACTTTCTGCCCTGCATCGGCGTTAAAACTTACACCGTGTAAAACTTTAACTTCAGGCCGGGACGGATAAGAGAACTCAACGTTTTGGAATGAAAGATTGCCGCTTATCTTTTGTACAATGGCATTTTCAATGGCGTTTATAGAGACCGGTTCACCAGTTTCTTCCAAAATCTCCAGCACACGTTCACTGGCGCCCACGGCTTTCTGCAGGTTGGCATACAAGTCGGGCAGGCTACCCATTGCTGCACTGATAAATGCTGCGTAAATTATAAAGTTAGTTAGCTGGCCAAAGGTTAATCCCCGATCATGTATAGACACCAGGTAAGAGCCGTACCATATTTCGCAGAAAACAGTACCGAAGAGGCAAAATACTATAAATGCTCCAAATAAGCCGCGATATTTTGCACCCTTAACTGCCAACGTAACTACATTCTGTAAGTTCTTCTGATATCTTCCGGCTTCAAAAGCTTCGTTAACAAATGCCTTTACGTTAGCAATGCCTTGTAAAGTCTCTTCTACAATAGTGTTAGACTCTGCCAGTTGATCCTGAGCCTGCCGGGATAGTTTCCTGATGAATTTTCCGAATACTATTGCAACTACAATAAGGATAGGAAGCACCACTAACAACGCTATAGTAAGCTTAATAGAAATTACCATTAGCAGGATAATACCACCGATCATGATGATCACCTGTCTTATAATTTCAGCCAAGGTTGTGGTAAGTGTATCTTGTATCTGCGAAAGATCTGCCGATATACGGCTGTTCAGTTCGCCAACCCTGCGGTTAGCAAAAAAGTTCATCGGCAATGTTACCAGTTTGAAATAGGTATCACGCCTCAGCGCAGCAAGCGCGTTCTCGGCTACCTGCACAAACCACGTTATCCTGAAAAAAGAAACAAATCCTTGTAAAAACAGTACAACAACAGCTATTTTACCTATGGTTGCCAAGTTAGCTGGAATAAAAGTGAAGCGTTGTATACCTTGAGATGCGTCAATCAGCGCTCCAAAAAAGCCCGGGAATGCTAGCCCAACCAGGCTGGAGATGATCAGAAACAGTAAGCCGCCTATGAATTTACCCCGGTACGGTTTAATATAACTTACCAGCTTGCCAATTTTGCGAAGGGTTTGTTTATCAATCTTTGCTTTAGGTAGTTCTGCTTCAGCTTTTGCGCCGCTATTCAATCGTCCTCTTGCCATTCTCTAGTTTATCCAAAAGTGTAAAAATACGCTTTAAACGGAGTATTGCAGATAACTAGTATGAATTTGACGAAAACGTGGGGATTGATGGTAGCGTGGTGGAGATGCAGTAAGCTATTGAAAGTCAATAATCACACTATCACCCAAATTTAATCCCAGCAAACCGCTGGCGTTTCCTTTATTTATGGCTATTTCCAGGTGATCGCTTATGCCGAAAAGGCAAAGTTTTTCACCTTCGGGAACCTCATTATAGTGCCAGCTAAGCTGACTGATAGTTTCATTCCGTTTAAAATACAGCACGAACCGCCGCCCTTGCTGGACACGATTGAAGAAATCTTTAGTGATATTGGTAATCACGTTTTGAAAGGAGTCGATATAAATAACTATTCCTTTTATTTGATTACGGTCGACAGTTGGCTGAAGGTTCATTTTGTTTTCCACCTCGGTAACCGGCAGGCCTATCTCGGCAAGAGTGCCGCCGTTAGCAAGATGACACGCAGCTTTAACGAATATATCGGCAAGAGGGAAATGTAGAAATTTAAGATCCTGCATAATATTTATCTCGAAGATATCCTCCGGCTGTGAGTCGAACATCAGCGAAAAAATGCCGTTATCTGCCCCAACAAAGTAGTGGTTTTTGTAACGTATTGCAAGGTAGCGGGTATAGGTGTTATACACCGTATCGATACCAATCAGGTGCACAGTTTCTTCCGGAAAGTAATAAAAACTGTTTTTTAGAATGAACGCCGCCTGCTGCACATTAAAGGCAGCCACATTATTGGTGATATCAACAATATTTACGCTTGGGAGCAACTTTAAGATGCTACCTTTAAGGGCTGCCTGATAAATGTCTTTATCGCCCAAGTCGGTAGTTAAAGTTATAATTGCCATTAATTTTGTAAATATTTATTGCTAATCTTGTGATAGCATTTAAAGGTGCAAATATTCAATTTTTAATTCATAAAAATCGGCCAACTGAAAAATCAATAGTATTGAACGAGCTAAAAATTTCACTTGAACACATAGATCCCGCTGTACTGTGGGGACCAAATAACGACCATTTCGAGATCATTAAAAAGCAATACCCTAAGCTTAAAATAGTTGCACGCGGCAGCGACGTAAAAGTTTTAGGGGATGAAAATGAGCTTGCCATTTTTCAAGATAAATTCAATCACCTGGTACAACACGTAGAAAAATTTCAAAATCTAACTTCAATAGACGTAGAGCGTATACTTGGTGCAAAACCAGCACCTGCATCTGCTACCAGTGAGGGTGCACCTGCAGATAAGTTTGCCAGCGGCGAAGTACTGGTATTTGGCCCCAATGGCATTATGGTGCGCGCGCGTACCACCAACCAGCGCCGCATGGTGGATAGCATAAACAAGAGCGACATACTTTTTGCTATCGGACCCGCAGGTACAGGTAAAACCTATACAGCTGTAGCTTTAGCGGTAAGGGCGCTGAAAAATAAGGAGATCAAGCGTATTATCCTTACCCGACCGGCGGTAGAAGCAGGGGAGAACCTTGGTTTTCTACCCGGTGATCTTAAAGAAAAAATAGACCCTTATCTGCGCCCATTATATGACGCGCTGGATGATATGATCCCTGCAGAAAAGCTAAAGCTTTACCTGGAAAACCGCACTATTGAAATTGCTCCGCTCGCATTTATGCGTGGCCGTACCCTGGATAACTGTTTTGTAATATTGGATGAAGCGCAGAACGCTACCGATATGCAGCTGAAGATGTTTCTTACACGTATGGGCCCTTCGGCAAAGTTTATTGTTACGGGAGATGTTACACAGATAGACCTTCCTAAAAAGCAGCAGTCTGGCTTATACACTGCTTTGCGTATACTTACAGATATTAAAGGTATAGACATTGTGTACCTAAGCGGAGAGGACGTAGTGCGCCATAAACTGGTACGACGCATACTGGAGGCTTACGGTGACATACAATAAATGATTAGAGTTTAGAGGTTAACCTAGTTCTGAACCCGTTGATTTACCTCTATTTAACTAACCTCTCATCAACTAACATGAACGCTATAAAAGAAACAAAATTTGGATTTGAAGGGCAAACTGCCTTCTATAAAGGTAAGGTAAGAGACGTTTATACTATTAAGGATAAGTACCTGGCAATGGTAGTTACAGATCGAATTTCTGCCTTCGACGTTGTTTTACCAGAGCCGATACCGTACAAGGGACAAGTACTCAACCAAATAGCAGCTAAATTCCTGAAAGCTACGGAAGATATTTTACCTAACTGGGTGATAAGCACGCCTGACCCAAGCGTTACTATTGGCCGTATATGCGAACCGTTTAAGGTAGAGATGGTTATACGCGGTTATCTGGCCGGCCACGCAGCGCGTGAATACGCTGCCGGCAAACGCACACTTTGTGGTGTTACCCTGCCAGAAGGCTTAAAGGAGAACGACAAATTGCCTGAACCGATCATAACCCCAACCACAAAAGCGTCAGTTGGCCATGATGAGGATATTTCCCGTGAGGACATATTAGCTAAAGGCATTGTTACTGAGGCTGATTATGTACAACTGGAAGACTTCACCCGTAAATTGTTTGCTCGTGGTACAGAGATCGCCGCAGGGCAGGGGCTTATTCTGGTTGATACCAAATATGAGTTTGGCAAAGTAGCCGACCAGATATATTTGATTGACGAAATACACACGCCTGATTCGTCCCGCTACTTCTACAGCGACGGTTATGAGCAGCGCCAGCAAAATAACGAGCCTCAGAAACAACTATCTAAAGAGTTTGTAAGAAAGTGGCTTATTGACAATGGCTTCCAGGGGAAAGACGGGCAAATTGTCCCGGAGATGACCCGCGAGATTGTACTATCTATATCAGAAAGGTATATCGAACTTTACCAGCAAATTACGGGTGAAGCCTTTGTTAAACCTGGGGATGAAGACGTGTTACAACGGGTAGAACGCAATATAAACAGCGCACTGCTGGAACTCTAATTTTTATTAAAAGATAAATTAATTATATCTTAGCTCTTTAATTCAACGAAAATGAAATATACTGTTGATAAGCACGAGAAGTACATACTTATCAAGCTTAACGAATCTAAACTTAACTCTCTCGTTACCCCGCAGCTAAAATCGGAGTTGATCTTGATCAACACGGAAGGCCAGCGTAATATAATACTTGATTTATCACAAGTAAAGTTTGCTGACTCGTCAGGTTTAAGCAGCTTACTGGTAGGTCATCGTCTTTGCAAAAACGCTAGCGGGTCTTTTATTCTTTCTGGTTTAAACGAGGCTGTAGCCCGCTTAGTAACCATTTCACAGCTAGATAATGTGCTTTCAATTGTACCTTCTTGCGAAGAAGCCATCGACCTTATTTTTATGGAAGAGATAGAGAAAGAATTGAAAAAAGAAGCAAGATAATTAGTTTGTTTTCCCGGTATGAAATTTGAAGTTACTATACTGGGCAGCAGTTCTGCAACACCCATATTTAATCGCAACCCTACGGCACAGGTTCTTAATATAAATGAGAAGCTGTACCTTATAGATTGCGCCGAAGGAACGCAACAGCAGATGTTGCGTTTTGACGTTAAAGCGGCCCGTATAGACCACATCTTCATAAGTCATCTTCATGGCGATCATTACCTGGGGTTGGTTGGCCTGCTTTCTTCTATGCATCTTAACGGCCGTAAAAAGCCGCTCAAGCTTTTTTGCCCCGAACCTTTAAAGGAGATTATAGAGGTACAACTAAAATACTCAGAAACAACCCTGCACTATCCTATTGAGTATTTTTTTACATCAGCAGATAAGCCGGCAGTAATTCTGGACAACCAGGACATTAATGTAGAAACCATTCCGCTCGATCATAGGATACCTACAACTGGGTTTCTGTTCAAGCAAAAGAGAAGATTGCGGAAGATTATTAAAGAGAGGGTAGAAGAGCTGGAGATTCCAACTCCGTATTTTTCAGCAATCAAAAAAGGAAGCGACTACGAAGCACCTAATGGTACTATTTATAAAAACAGCTATTTAACTACTGATCCTGAAGAGCCTAAAAGTTACGCTTATTGCTCAGATACCTTGTACACAGGCAAATATTTTGATCAGATTCAATCAACATCTTTGTTGTACCACGAGGCTACCTTTATGCACGATATGCTTGACAGGGCCAATCAAACGCACCACACTACTGCGTTACAAGCAGGCGAAGCAGCTTTAAAGACAGGTGCAGAAAAGCTTGTTATAGGCCATTTTTCTGCGCGCTACAAAACATTGAATGAGTTATTGGAAGAAGCAAAAAGTATATTCCCTAATACCGAGCTTGCAATAGAAGGCAAAACATTTGTGATAAGCGAGTAGATACTACAAAGACTTTCTTTAGAAAAGATTTAAAATAACAAAGGGCAATGATCAAATCATCGCCCTTTGTTGCTTAATGAATATCAATAATCTAGTCACCCTTTTTTCCGAACACTGAAAAGTGTACGTAACGTGATGGATGTGCTTTAAAGTCGATTAGCAGGTTGTCTAAGCTCTTAGATGCATTATTAAGGTTATCGTACATCTTGGTATCGTTCATTAACAAGCCGAGAGAGCCTTGTGTACTGTTGATCTTAGCCATTGTAGCTTGTAAGTCGGCTACCGCTTTATTCGCGTTCTCTAGCGTTTGCTGTATGTTTGAGTTAGATAAATCGCCGCTGAATTTTTGAAAGTTAGTGGCGATACCGTCCAATTTTGCAGTACTTGTTCTAAGATTGCCAGATGTAGCTTCGGCATTGCTCATAATTTGATTGATGTGACTGCTTTGAGCACCCACTATACCGTCTAGCTTTTTGGTAGTACCTTCTAAAGTTTGCAACGAGTTAGCAATACTTGCAAAGCTCCGGTCCACATTCTTTTGGAAATTAGGATTCAAGATCTTGTTAATGGCGCCCATTGCAGAGTCTACCTTGTTCATCAGCACTTCTGCTTTACGCTGAATAGGCTGCAGGCTTTCTGCCAGGCTACCCTGGATATCGGCCCGCAAGGTGTCTTTATCCTCGGCATATTCGCGGCTGTTACCCAGTTCAAATACAATCGCCTTTCCGCCCAGCAAATCAGTACTTTCCAGCCGTGCGAGTGTGTTGTTGGGTATTTTGTAATCGTTGTTGATCTTGAATTCAACAGTAGTGCGGCCGTCATCATGCAATTGCATTTTTGAGACCGAACCAATTTGAAAACCATTAACCAATACAGGTTTTGATACAGTTAACCCTTCTACACTGCGGTATACGGCATAGAATTTATTAGAGCTGGAGAACAGTTCATTTCCCTTTAGGAAACTATAACATAATATAAGCACTGTAATGGCGACAGCAGTTAACGCGCCGACTTTAGTTTCATTAGATATTTTCAAGGCAGGTAGATTTTGTTTTATAGTTATTCAGTCCGTGGTTGTTCTGCTTCTTTTTTATAGTTTGTTATTGCCCTAACTATGGAATTTACAATCTCTTGCTGTCCATTTTCCGAATTCAGGTATTCTTCGTCATCCGGGTTGTTAATATAACCGGTCTCTACAAGTACAGATGGCATTGCTGTATGGTCAAGCACAAACAGTACCTGTTCGCGTACACCCTCGCTTCGGCGGCCGTCAGTATCAACAAACTCGCTGTTAATTAAATTAGCGAAGTGGATACTTTGTTTTCTGAACCGGTTTTTAAACGCCTCCAATATGATAAATGATTCAGGATCATTAGGATCGTACCCATTGTACTGATCTTTGTAATCCTTATCATCATACAAATCGGCGTTTTCGCGCAAGGCTTCCACTTGCGGTCCGGTGCGTTTGGTACTATAAACAAGTAAAAGAACTCCCTTACCTGAACGATCTGCTGATGAAACTGTTTTGTAAATAGGTGTTTTTTTGCCTCGTTTGCCTTTTTTATAACCTACAACTTCCGTATGCCGCCTGTCTGGCAGTGAGTTACAGTGTATGGAGATGAAAAGATCACCCTTATTTGTGTTGGCTATATTGGCCCTTGTACGGAAGGGTACATCCTCATCGGTAGATCGGGTCATAACTACTTTTACATCGGGCAACGATTTTTCTATCTGCTGCTGTAATTTAAGTGCTATAGACAACGTTACATTACTTTCGTAAGAGAATGACCCATTAGCACCAGACCTGGACCCATTTGACCTGGTACCGTGACCAGCATCTATAATAATGGTTTTTATCTTATGACTATTTAAAACCGTATCCCTGTCCGCCGAAAACGACCTTAAAGAAAAGAATGAGAAGGCTATTACCAATGCTGCACAACCAAAGTTCAACTTTTTCAATCTGCTCAATAGTTTATTTTTCATTAGTTTTGAACGCTGTTACCCGTATTAACTGTATCTGCAAAAATAATATTCAATATTAATTTTGAAATTTCTAAGCCTCTTTTTTCTGCTTGCGAGCCTGTTAACAGCAAACACGATAGCTGCTGCAAACAGTATTTCTATCAAAATTGCTCCTAAAGATACAATTATTAAGCTTGATACTATACGGGATCGCAAGCTCCTGAAGAAAAAACCAATTCAGAAAAGCACAGTTAAATCTTCTTCACGTAAGTCGGCCGGAGGCAGCGATACAACAGCAAAGGGCGGACTAAAGTCGATAATTAAAGCTACGGCGGAAGATTCGACACATACCGATCGTGTAAATCAGTTGTCTTACCTGTATGGTAAAGCCCACGTAACCTATGAAGATTTTGAACTCGACGCCGAGTACATCCGCATAGATGAAAAGAAGCATTTAATTTTCGCCAGGGGAGCTATTGATCCTAAAACAAAACGTTACGTAGGCCGTCCGCTATCTAAGCAAAAAGAAGAAAAGCCGGTAGCTTCTGACTCATTGTTGTTTAATTATGACAGTAAGAAGGGGAAGATTTGGAACCCTGCCACTACACAGGATGGTAACTATATTTCCGGTGGTCAGGCTAAGCGCATAAGCGAAGATGAAGTTGCTTACCGAAACGTTATTTTTAGTACCTGTGAGCTGCCGTTTCCAGATACTCACTTTGGTATTGTAATCACAAAGGGTATAGGCCAAAAGAACCGTATAATATCTGGTCCTGCTTACCTGGAGATAGAGGGCGTACCATTGCCGCTGGCTGTGCCTTTTGGCTTTTTTCCGAAACCAAATTCACGCTCCTCCGGGTTGATATTGCCAACTTTTGGGGAAGACCAGCGGTTAGGTTTCTACCTACGCAACCTGGGTTACTATAAAGCCATAAATGACAACGTTGACGCTACGTTAATGGGCTCTATTTATTCCAAAGGATCTTATGAGCTAAGCCTTAACTCAAGATATCTTAAACGTTATAAATACGGCGGTAACCTTACTTTGAGTTACGGTTCGCACAACTATGGTTTAGTAGGCGATCCTCCACGTAAAGATTTCAACATCAATTGGTCTCACTCACAGGATCCTAATGCACATCCGGGTACAACCTTCAGTGCATCAGTGAACGCCGGAACATCAAGCTATTACCAGAACAATCCCGGTCAAAATAACTATAACCTCGAAGCGCTAACTCAAAACAACCTTCGGTCAAGTATCACTTATGGCAAGACCTGGGCCGGTACCCCATTTAACTTAAACGTTAGCTTAGGCCATTCTCAGGATTTAACAAAAAAACAAGTTACGTTAGAATTACCCACTTTCAGCTTTAACATGGCTACTATTAGCCCGTTTGATCCTAAAGACCGTGTCGGGGAGCAAAAATGGTATCAGAAGATAAATGTAGGTTATAGTCTTGTTGGTACTAACAAGTTGAACGCCGTTCCAGAATCTGAGCTATTTACCAAAGAAACGCTCACCCGCCGTTTACAAAACGGGTTCCAGCACCAGGTACCTATATCATTAAACCTTAACATTTTGAAATACTTCCAGTTTAACACCGGCGGTAGTTATACGGAACGCTGGTATTTTCAAACTATTAGAAAAAGTTACGATCGTGGTAGTATTAACGGCCAATTGATACCGATAACTGATACGGTTGGGGGCTTTGCCCGCGCTGGCGAATACAACTTAAATGCTGGTGTGTCTACCAAGGTTTACAGCACCATCCAGTTTAGAAAAGGTAATATAAAAGCCATACGCACCACTACCACACCACAAATTAGTTTTAACTATCGTCCCGACTATGGCGACCCAAGTTACGGGTACTACCGTACTGCTGTGAGCACTGCATCGGTACCATACCCTTACACAGCGCAGCGTTACTCTATTTTTGAGCAGTCGGTATATGGCGGGCCATCAATAGGAAAGCAGGCCGGTATTGGTTTTTCACTGGATAATACAATAGAGGCAAAAGTAAAGGCGAAAAGTACCGACACATCTGGCGTTGACCGGAAAATACCAATACTGCAAGGTTTAACATTTTCTACGTTTTACAACTTTGCGGCAGACTCATTGAAGCTTTCCACCATCAACATGTCCGGTCACACATCTATACTTAACCAGAAAGTCAATATCAATTTTAGCGGCCTGTTTGATCCTTACCAAACCCTCGTGAGAGATTCTATATCAAACGGTGTAAAGCAAAACTATGTTCGCCGTGTAAACAAGCTTCGTTTCAGCGACGGTAAATTCCCGCTGCTTCAAAACTTTAATCTTTCCATGAGCGCAAGCTTAAACCCATCAACGTTTCGACCAAAGCAGCGCACCGATAATACAATAGCAAACATGACGCCCGATCAGGAACAACGCCTGGCAATGATCAACAGCGACCCGGGTGCTTATATCGACTTTAATGTTCCGTGGAATTTATCCATCAACTATTCATTTAACTTTCAAAACAATATCATCAACAGTTCGTCTAGCAATACGGTTATGCTAAGCGGCGATGTAAGCCTTACTCAAAAATGGAAAGTTCAGTACAATACGAGTTATGATATCAGGGCAGGCAAGTTAAGTAGCGCAACTTCTTTCGCCATTTATCGCGACTTACATTGCTGGGATTTATCGATACAGTGGCTGCCTTTTGGCTTTTACAAGTCGTACAACGTAACGTTGAAAGTTAAAGCATCTATCTTGCAGGATTTGAAACTGAGTAAACGAAACGACTACACCAATAATCAATCTTTTAACTAATGCTGGCAGAGATCATAACCATAGGTGACGAAATATTAATTGGCCAGATAGTAGATACCAACTCTGCATGGATGGCCGAAAAGCTAAATCAGGCTGGTATTAGAGTAAAGCAGATATCATCTGTTTCGGATGACCGCTTACATATTCTAAAAGCGCTGGAAGAAGCTGCCAGCCGCGCGGAAATTATCCTGATAACAGGTGGACTAGGGCCAACTAAAGATGATATTACCAAGAAAACTCTTGCAGAATACTTCAATGTAGGCATGGTGCAAAACGAAGCCGCGTTACAAAACGTGCAACAAATCTTTGCCAAGTACAATCGCCCTTTGCTCGACGTGAACCGGAAACAGGCAGAAGTGCCGGCCAACTGCGAAGTTATCTTAAACAAGAATGGTACAGCTCCGGGAATGTGGTTTAATCACAACGGGAAAATTTACGTATCGATGCCGGGCGTTCCCTTTGAAATGAAGTACATGGTAGAAGAAGAGGTTATGCCTAAGCTCAAGGACACCTTTAAACTACCTTTTATTATCCACAAGACCATTTTAACTGCTGGCGAAGGAGAATCGTTCCTGGCCGAGAAAATTGCTGATATAGAAGATGCTTTGCCGCCGAACATTAAACTTGCATACTTGCCAAAGTTAGGGCAGGTGAGGTTACGCTTGAGTGCCGATGGCGATGACGAGGTGCAATTACGTGCAGAAATAGAAGATTATGCCGCTAGGATTATTGAACGTGTTAAGTATGCTGTGGTTGCAGATGAGGATGTTGCTTTGGAAAAGGCAATTTTAAATTTGATGACTAAGAGGAGATTAACGCTTTCAACCGCCGAAAGCTGTACAGGCGGCTATATATCCCACCTTATTACACAACACTCTGGTTCATCAGCGGTGTTTTTAGGGGGTGTTGTGTCTTACTCTAACATGGCTAAGGAAAATACCCTCGGGGTAAACAGTGAGACCATAAGGCAATACGGCGCAGTTAGTGAGCAAACGGTTAAAGAAATGGCAGCGGGTTCGCTGACGGCCTTTAAGTCCGATTATTCTGTTGCTGTAACAGGCATTGCCGGTCCTGATGGTGGCACTGACGATAAGCCAGTGGGTACAGTTTGGATAGCAGTGTCCAATGGCGCAAAAACATCAGCAAAGAAATTCACATTCGGCAATAAACGTATTCAAAACATTGAAAGAAGTGCTACAGCTGCATTTTCGATGTTGAATACTTTACTGCACGAAATTGAAGAATAATGTTATAAATTCTATAATTTTGACCACTTGAAGTAAAGTCTGCGTATGGCCAAATACCAATTGTTACTGCCGAAAATGGGGGAAAGCGTTGCGGAAGCAACGGTAATCAAATGGACTAAAAGTCTGGGGGATTACATCGAGATTGATGAAGCAGTGATGGAAATTGCGACCGACAAGGTCGATTCTGAAGTGCCATCTCCTGTGGCGGGCAAACTAGTTGAACAGCTTTACAAGGAAGATGATGTAGTACAGGTAGGTGCGGCCATTGCCGTTATTGAAACCGACCCTGGCAATGAGGAAGAACCTACTTCGGCACAACAAGCACCTGTTGCAGTTACACCTCCGCCATCTACGCCTCAGGAGGCAAAAGCAGAGGACGACTCGGTGGTATCAGACATACCTGGGTTAAGTCAGCTAGAAAGAAATAAGAGCAATGCTGCTGAAGCAGAAGTACCGAAAGCATCAGCCGGCAAGTTTGAAAATCGATTTTATTCTCCGCTGGTAAAAAGTATAGCACTACAGGAAGGAATTAATACTGCCGAACTTGACAGTATACCAGGCACTGGCGCTGAAGGTCGCCTGACCAAAGACGATCTGCTAAAATATTTAGAACACAGAACGGCTGGTAGTTCACCCAAACCAGCTGCACAGCCAAAGCCTGTTGAACAGGGCACCCCGGCGCAAATACAAGAACCTGAGCAAGCTAAAGCTGCTACTAACCAGCAAGCAGCGGTGGAAGGAGCAAAGCCAGCGTCTAAACCTGCTGTATCTGTATCAGGTGGCGATGAAATAATAGAGATGGACCGTATGCGTAAGTTGATAGCTGACCATATGGTTTACAGCAAGCATACATCGCCGCATGTAACCTCCTTTGTGGAAGTTGACGTTACAGAATTAGTAGAGTGGCGCGATAAGGTAAAGGGGCCATTTGAAAAACGTGAAGGACAAAAACTCACCCTAACACCAATTTTTATAGAAGCGGTAGTAAAAGCGATCATTGATATGCCGATGATCAATATTTCTGTAAGCGGAACACAAATCATTAAGAAAAAGAATATAAACATCAGCATGGCTACAGCTTTGCCAAATGGCAATTTGATTGTACCGGTTATAAAAAGGGCTGATGAACTGAGTTTACTTGGTCTGGCAAAATCTGTAAACGACTTGGCAAACCGAGCACGTATTGGCAAGCTTTTACCTGATGATGTGAAGGATGGCACCTTTACAATTACTAACGTAGGTACTTTTGGCAACGTAATGGGCACACCTATTATCAATCAGCCGCAAGTAGCAATTTTAGCTGTTGGTGCTATTAAAAAGAAACCTGCCGTTATTGAAACACCACAAGGTGATGCGATTGGAATAAGACATATGATGTTCTTGTCCTTGTCCTACGACCACCGCGTTGTAGACGGCATGTTAGGCGGAAGGTTTGTCAGAAAAGTGGGGGATTACCTGGAGAAATGGGACATCAACCGAACGATATAGTTAATTAAATGTGATTTCTTGCTAAAAACAAAAGGCCCAATTTGGGCCTTTTGTTTTTAATCGTCCGGAGTATCTACTAAAAACTCCGTTCTCATATTTATGCCGAGGCTAAGCTGACCCCTGTTAGCTGATCGGCAAAGGCAACGAATGCCTTGTTATCCGATATACGCTGTTGATTGTCTATTAGTTTTTGCAAGTTGATTTTTCCTGTGACAAATTTATAATCACCTGAATAGAAGCGTTCTTTTATATGAATAAATGCAAGCGCGTTAACCAATTCTTCATCTTCATAACGCAGATAAATGTTTAACTCTACATTGTTTGTAAAGTTTAAGTCGCGTACAGCTTTTGCTTTTTTGTATTCGTAAGCATAATCGTAACGCAGTGCTGCAATGTCTGACAACACAGCCGAGCCGGTTGGGTGCCCCCCTGCGCCTTTGCCGAAAAAGAATTGCTGGTCGGCAAATGCGGCTTGTACAGTAACACCATTATATTCGTATTCCACGTTATAGAGAAACTCGCTTTCGGTAACAAATTTTGGCAATACAAACATTGCTACATGCCGTGCATCGAGCTCCTTAGCAACTGGTACCAATTTTATCTTCAGATTTTTCTCCCGCGCGTACTGGATGTCGTTAGCAGAAAGGTTTTGTATCCCTATGTTAAGCACATCTTTAGGGTCTACAATAACACCATAAGCATGCGAAGCTGCAATAATGAGCTTGAATTTAGCATCAAAGCCACCAACGTCCATCGTCGGGTCGGTCTCAGCAAAGCCAAGTTCTTGTGCCTGCTTTAGTGCCGAATCATAATCCAGATTCTCCAAAAAGCCCTTAGAAAGGATGTAATTAGATGAACCATTGAAAATGCCGCTGATGGAGTGCAGCAATTCGTTGTCGTAGTATTCTTCAAGGTTGCGGATGATTGGTATACTACCGCAAACTGCACCTTCATAAAGCAGGGACGTACCATGCTTATGTTGAAGTTCAATAAGCTCGTTCAGGTAAGTAGCAATCATTTTTTTACTTGCAGAAACCACGTTCTTACCAGAACTAAGTGCACGCGAAACAATTTCAAATGCTGCTTCGGTATCGTTTATCAACTCTACAATTGTATTTATCTCGGGGTTATTAAGTATCTCGTCACGGTCGGTTGTGAATAGCTCTTCCGGAAGCGTACGCTGTTTATTTGGATCTTTTATAGCGATCTTAACAATTTCGAGGTTGAGGTTTTTGGTACGGATAATATCATATAGTCCCTGGCCTACAACTCCGAAGCCGAAGAGGCCAATATTTAATTTCTTACTCATTAAGCTATCTTTTGCAATTCTATTATTTTTCCTTTAACGTCTGTCTTAAAAAAGGACGTAATTATTTTTGTTAGTAGTTCTGTTTCAATTAAAAATCCATCGTGGCCATAAAAAGAATCCAGCTCAGCAAAAGCCGACTTTGGAATATGCCTGAATAGATGTTGCTGCTCTTCTATAGGAAACAACACGTCGGTTTTGATGCCTATGACCAAAGTTCGGGCTTTTATCAGGCTCAGCGCTTTCTCCACACTACCTCGGCCACGACCAACATTGTGCGAATCCATGGCTTTGGTAAGATACCAGTAGCTATATGCATTAAAGCGATTCACAAGTTTTTGTCCCTGGTAGTTTTGATAAGATGATGCTTTAAAGTCACTTAAAAGCGCGCTATCGTCTTCCTGCTGGGTAATGTCGTAAGTTTTGTAACCACGGTAGGATAGGAGTGCTATACTGCGTGCGGCTTTCAAGCCCTTAGCACCACCATCTGGCGCTCCGGCGTAGAAAGTACGATCAGCAGTAATTGCCAAACGTTGTGATTCGTTAAAAGCAATACCCCACGGCGAGTGGCGTGCGTTGGTAGCAATGAGTATCAAATTTTTTATGCGTTCAGGCTCACTTATGCTCCACTCCATAGCTTGCTGCCCTCCAAGCGAACCGCCTATCAGTATCTCAATAGCTGATATTTCCAGGTAATCTGCAAGGAGTTGATGCGCTCTCGCCAGATCTCGAGTGGTAAATTCAGGAAAAGCAAGGTAATAAGGCTGACCTGTTATCGGGTTTATGGTAAGCGGGTTATCAGAGCCATAAGGTGAACCAATAATGTTTGCACATACCACAAGGTGCTCATCGGGGTTAAAGTGGTCATTGTCGCCAAACAGCCCTTTCCACCAGTCAAATACGTCAGAGTTTGCAGTTAAAGCGTGGCATACCCATATTACGTTATCAGCATTTTTGTTTAAAGTACCGTAGGTATGATAGCCTATTTGCAGGCCCTTTAACTTGCGGCCATTTTCAAATTCAAATGTGCCTGTGTATTTAAAAGTTTGTAAACTCATTTCTTTTTTATCGTTACCGCGGGAGCAACTTATTTGGTTGCTCCCTGATAACATCACTTAAAAACTAAAAAAACTAAAATCGTTATGCCAGTTCAGGTTGCTCTATTTTAGCAAATGCCTGTTCAAAATCTGCCTTTATATCATCAATATGTTCTATTCCCACAGCTACCCTAAGCCCTGCCGGTGTTACACCAGCTGCGGCTTGCTCGGCTTCGCTTAGTTGTTGGTGAGTTGTAGCCGATGGCTGAATAATTAATGTTTTAGCATCGCCTACGTTGGCTAAGTGGCTTACAAGCTTAAGGTTGTCGATTACTTTGGAAGCAAGCTCTTTATCACCTTTGATTTCAAATGAAAGTACGGCGCCAAAACCATTTTTAAGATATTTTTTCGCCAATGTGTGTTGAGGTGATGACTCCAGACCTGGATAGTTGACTTTGGCAACCAGCGGATGTTGCTCCAGCCACTTAGCGAGTTCCAGGGCATTGTCTACGTGACGCTGCACACGTAAAGAAAGCGTCTCCAATCCTTGTATATTAAGCCAGGCGTTAAAAGGGGATTGTGACGGACCGAAATCTCTCAATCCCTCTACGCGAGCTCTGATAATAAACTGTATGTTTCCAAAAGGACCGTTAACACCAAATACATCAGCAAACACCAAACCATGATAACCTTCTGCAGGTTCGGTAAACTGCGAGAATTTGCCATTACCCCAATTGTAGTTGCCGCCGTCTACAATAGCGCCTCCGATGCTGGTACCATGGCCGTTAATCCACTTAGTGGTCGATTCTACAACTACGTGTGCGCCATGCTGCAACGGACGAAACAGGTAGCCGCCCGCTCCGAATGTATTATCGACTATAAGTGGTAACTCGTGTTTGTTTGCCAGGCCGCTAACCTTCTCAAAGTCAGGGATGTTAAATCCCGGGTTGCCGATAGTTTCTGCGTAAATTGCTTTTGTTTTATCATCTATGTGCTTTTCTAAAGCCTCAGCAGTGTCGCTTTCGGCAAACCTAACTTCTATCCCAAGGCGTTTAAAAGCAACTTTGAATTGATTATAAGTACCACCATAAAGAAAAGGAGAAGTAACAAAGTTATCACCAGCCTGCAAGATATTATTCAAAGCTATAAATTGTGCAGCTTGACCTGACGCGGTAGCCAAAGCAGCAACACCACCTTCTAAAGCTGCAATGCGTTTTTCAAACACATCAGTCGTCGGGTTCATCAAACGGGTATAAATATTCCCAAATTCCTTTAAGGCAAAGAGGTTTGCACCATGCTCGGCACTGTTAAATACGTAAGAGCTTGTTTGGTAAAGGGGGACAGCACGCGCACCTGTAGTGGCATCAACTTCCTGTCCGGCATGAAGTTGTAAGGTTTCGAATTTTAAGCTTGACATGTTCTGTAGATTTTAAGGATTTTGTTGAAATATTACGATTGAGGCGTCAGGATAAGGTATCCTGCTGTTCACGTTTCTTCAGAAACAAAAGGGACGTGTGTTTACCGGCTAGCAGCAGCAACACATACAAATACAGCCATTTATATGGTTGTATGCAGAACGGTTAACCGTTTGTGATTGCTGATTATTGTGCTGGAAGTGGATCGTACTTTTCATGATTAAAAATTTATATCCCCCGGGGTTATTTTCCGGGACAGGAATTGGCACCTTCTCCATTCCGGAGGGTTGCCAGCGGTTCTTTGAGCCTGATCTCTCGCCGCTTCTTTATAAACCAAAATCCTTTTGAGGGAATTGATCAAGGTATCGCTACCAAATAATGTTCCAAATATAGGGCGATATAATTTTACTATCCAAATAATATTTCAATTTTATTGTCATATCATAAATATCACTTACCTGCACATGGCTCAATGATAGTCAAGTTTTAGTTACCGATAGAAGCAGTAGAACTAAATTATTATCTTCTTAATGCGAAATTATATGCCAACCGCAGACCTACTATCCCCCTGGTATCGCCTGGATTGGTCCGCAACTTAATTGCATCTGCTCTAAGGCTTATTTCGATGTTTTTCTTGTTATTGATTGTCGGCTCATAAGCTAAAGCGAACGACGGGGAAACTCCTGCAACTATGTCATCGCTGCCAGTTACGATATATCCCATGGCACCCGGTTTAACGCTGATGCAATTAGAGATATAGTACTTTAAGGTCAACCCACCGTATAAGATATCGGCTTTGCGGGTAATGTAAATGGCATTGTTAATTGTGTAGGTATGGTTTGTTTCAGCATTAAGTCGTTCGTACCCAATGGCGGGTACAAGCCCCAATTTATCATTTAAACGAATACTGCCCTGAGCTATAGCGCCCCATCCAATTTTAAACCCTGCAGCTAAAGGCTGATTTACGCCTGCACCCAAGCCGAACGAGCTCTTCATTTGAGCGGATGCTACGGTATACATTAACACCGATAAAACACCAGTTATAATAGTAATTTTCATGCTTCAAACTTGTTTACTAAAAGTCAATCAGGTATTAACATGCTATAAACATTTGGTGAATTTGCGTTGTGTTGAATAGATAAATAGCGCGTAGCAACTGTTTAACATACCGCCATTAACCTAAAGCTTGCTCCAGATCAGCAATAAGGTCATCTATATGCTCAAGTCCTGGAGATACTCTCAACAAGTTAAAAGGAGTCTTGGTATCAGGACCTTCAACGGATGCACGGTGTTCTATCAAGCTTTCCACACCACCAAGGCTGGTAGCCTGGGTGAACAGTTTAAGGCTGTTTATCACTCTACACGCTTGTTGTTCGCCACCACTCACGGTAAAAGAGAACATTGCCCCAAATGCACTCATTTGCCCTTTTGCTATTGCATGTTGGGGGTGAGAGGGTAATCCTGGATACAATACCTGTTCTACTTTCGGGTGCTTTTTTAAATAAGCTGTAAGCAGTTGCGCATTTGCAACATGCCCGCGAACACGGTAAGGCAATGTTTTTATGCTGCGAGTTAGATAGTAACAATCCATAGGCGAGGGGATAGCGCCACCCATGGTTTGTACGTTGCGTATTTTCGCCCACCATTCGTTCTTCTCTGCGGTAATCAGCGCGCCGCCCATTAGATCGCTATGCCCGCCGAAATATTTTGTTGTGGAATGCATCACCAGATCAGCGCCCAAGGAAAGTGGTTGTTGACAAACCGGTGTTGCAAAAGTGTTGTCACAAACCACCTTAATGCCGCGTTCTTTAGCTATCGCTACAGCTTGTTTAATATCCGTAACCTTTAAGAGCGGGTTAGATGGCGTTTCCAACCATATGACACCGGTATTTGCTTTTATGTGCGACCTCAACACCCCAGCATCATTCACGTCTACGAAATCAAACTCCAGTATACCTGCAAATAAGGCTTTGAGCTGATTGCGAAGCCCGTGATACATATCATCCGGTGCGATGATGTGTGTGCCTGGTTGCAGCGCCTGAAACACCGACATTCCCGCTGCGTTACCGGAAGAAAAAGCTGCAGCCTCTACACCGCCCTCCAGTTTTGCTATTACGTTCTCCAGAAAAGCGCGGTTTGGGTTTGATGCGCGGCTATACATGTGGCCGCTGGGGTAACCACCATCTTCGCCGCGCTGAAATGTAGTAGCCATAACTATGGGCTGTACTACAGCTCGTGATGTTTCATCTATATGGTTTCCGGCGTGTATCGCTATAGTTTCCAGTTTCATATTCCGTAATTTATGCTGCCAAATTAAAAAGAAATATTCGGCAATGTTGTAGCGTTATTCATATCCTCAACGTAATTACCTCAAGACATCAAAACCCTAAACTGATGAAATACCTTTACACAATTGTACTATTGACAATATTGGGCCTTTCTGCCTGCAAAAAAGAAGGCATCAACACAAATCTGGATCAAAGTCTCGAGGCATGGTCAGATTTTAAGTCCTCATCTAATAATACCTACTCTTATATTGCATATTTCGGCTCTTGGACAGGTTTCCATGCAGAAACGAAGCTGACAGTTGTCAACGGTAAGGTAACTATTCGCAAATATAAATCAGGTCATTACAAGCCAAATACAAACGAGTTGGTCGCCGAAAACAGCTGGACGGAAAGCGGCGCTACACTAAACACCCATGCCGACGGCCACCCTCTACTCACCATAGATGAAGTGTATACTAAAGCGAAGCGGGAGTGGCTTAGTGTTGACAAAAAGCAGAACGAGATCTACTTCGAAGCTGAAAACAACGGTATAATTTCATCTGCCGGCTATGTGCCCAAAAACTGTGCTGACGATTGTTTTACCGGTATCAAAATTAAAGAAATCAAGGTGTTTGTGAAAGAGATCAAGTAGGTGCATAGGACCGTTTTGCGGTTCCAAAACCTTCAATTTCCACACTTTTTAGTAGAAGAAAAAAGCTATTGGAGAAAACGCTGCAAGGAGATGCATTGAAATCAGCAGTTAGTGAAAACTACTATGATTTTCTTAGTTGTAATGATCCTAAATCTGCGAGACCTAATCCGATTTGGTAAACTGACCGTCATTTTAGATGTTCAAACACCTGGTAGGGTAAATTGACTTTGCCCCATACCCACGCTTTTTGCTACATTTGCCTAAATTATTTTGTTAAATGGAAGCACCAGAAGCCCTCCAGGTTTTGATAAACAACCCGCAGCTTTCACCCGAACTTAAGGCCATCGCTCAAAAGGTTCTTCAAAAAGAACGCATAACTTTTAACGATGGCGTGCTGCTTTACCAAACAGCAGAACTCGGTTACCTTGGCGTTTTAGCCAACTACATACGCGAACAAAAACACGGCGATAAAACTTACTTTAACCGCAACTTCCACATCGAACCAACAAATTTGTGCGTGTACGATTGTAAGTTCTGCTCTTACTCGCGACTAATAAAACAGCGTGGCGAAGGATGGGAGTACACCATGGAAGAAATGCTGGACATCGTAAAGAAATACGATGATCAACCGGTTACGGAGGTGCACATAGTAGGCGGCGTATTGCCCCAATATGATGTTCCCTTTTATGCCGAACTATTTAGCCGGATCAAGGCTCACCGTCCGGATTTGCACGTAAAAGCGCTTACTCCTGTAGAATACCACTATATATTCAAGAAAGCCAAACTGGACTATGCTACCGGCATGAAACTGATGAAGGATGCCGGGCTAGAATCAATGCCAGGTGGAGGAGCAGAGATATTTCACCCGGAGGTACGTGAAAAGATCGCTAAAGATAAATGTACCGGCGACCAGTGGCTGGCTATACACGAGGAATGGCACAAGCTGGGCATGCGTTCAAACGCCACCATGCTTTACGGCCATATAGAAGAATACTGGCACCGGGTTGACCACATGGAGCGCCTGCGCGAACTTCAGGACCGTACCGGCGGCTTTCAAACGTTTATCCCGTTGAAGTTCCGCAACCAGGATAACCAAATGAGCAACGTGCCGGAATCCACAGTAGTGGAAGATCTGCGCAACTACGCCATAGCCCGTATTTACCTGGATAATTTTGACCATGTAAAAGCATACTGGGCCATGATAAGCCGAACAACGGCACAGCTTTCGCTTAATTTTGGTGTGGATGACATTGACGGCACACTCGACGATACCACCAAAATATATTCTATGGCAGGTGCAGAGGAGCAACACCCGGCCATGAGCACCAGGCAATTGGTAGAGCTGATAAAAAATGCAGGACGTCACCCGATAGAACGGGATACGCTGTACAACGTAGTAACTGACTATAAAGATCATCAGTTTGAGGAACAGGAAAAACCCCGCTACTACAAACTGCCGGTAATTAATTAAGCTAAAAGCAGAAAGAATAAAGCTTAAAGTGGAATAGTCCTGAAGCTTGGCTCTCTGCATCTAACAAAATGATAAAGACGCTATACATAGTACGCCACGGTCAAACCGAACTTAACAAACAAGGTATAGTACAAGGGCGCGGGCGCGATACCGATCTTAACGAGGAGGGCCGGGCCCAGGCGCAGCAGTTTTATGATGCTTACAAAAATGTACCGTTTGATAAGATCTACATTTCTAAGCTTAAACGCACCCAACAAAGCATACAACCCTTTATTGATGCCGGAATCCCTTACGAAAAACTGGAGGGACTGGACGAATTGGCTTGGGGTAAATATGAAGGGCAGCCTGCCACGCCCGAAACCAAAGGTGCTTTTCTAGAGTTAATGCGGTCTTGGGTGAGCGGCGACCTCGATGTGAAATTTGAAGGTGGCGAAAGCCCTAATGAAGTGGAGGTACGCCAGCGTGAAGCGTTAGGAATTATAATGAGCCATCCTGAAGAAAAAAACGTGTTGATATGTATGCACGGCCGTGCTTTACGTTTGCTGCTATGTGTACTTACCGGCAAGCCGCTTACCGAGATGGACAGCTTCCCTCATCAGAACCTTGTGCTTTACAAGATTGGATTCGACGGTGAAAGATACGAGATCATCGATTTCAACAACGCTCAACATTTAAAGAATCCAGAACAGATACGTGAGAAAGATCAGAATATCCGCCGTTAGTTACACCAACACCAAACCCTTTTTATACGGACTACAGCGCTCGGCAATAATGGACAGGATAGACCTGAGCCTGGACATGCCGTCAGACTGCGCTCAAAAACTAATTGACGACGAAGCCGATATTGGCCTTATACCTGTAGCGGCTACACTCAGCCTGCCACAATGGGAAATTGTTTCGGCTTACTGTATAGGCGCGGTTGGCCCGGTGAACTCCGTATTCATCTTCAGCAACTGCGACATCAGGGAAGCAACACGTGTTCAGTTAGACCCGCAATCACGCAGTTCCAATAACCTGGCAAAAGTGCTGTTGAAGAACTATTGGAAAGTAACACCAGAACTGATGATAGATGCCGCTGACTATGCGGCGCCAACTGATGAGCGTACCGCCTTCGTACAGATTGGCGACCGTACCTTTGGCAAAACAGACAAATACCCGTTTGTATATGACCTTGCCGAAGAGTGGCAGAAGTTTACAGGCTTGCCGATGGTATTTGCTGCCTGGATAGCCAACAAGCCTATTCCGGACGATTTCATGGAAGAGTTTGATAAGGCGCTAAAGTATGGTCTTGACCATCGTAAAGAGCTTTTGCAGGAGCTCCCAAAGCGTATAGATTTCGACCTGGAAGACTACCTCATGCACCGACTGGACTTTGATCTTACCGAAGATAAAAAGAAAGCTTTACACCTATTTTTAGATTATATAAAGGCGTTGTAAGTACCTCCAACCTAAATTGGTACTTACCACGTTTTAAGGTTTTGATAGTTTATTGACCCAACTTCTATTAAGAAGGGTAATTCTGCAAATATTTAAAACCATATTTACTTAAAGGCATTCCCTTTTAAAAGGTAAATATGATCTCAAATACAACTCTCAAAAATCAGGTTGCCGTTGTTACCGGTGCAGATAGCGGCATTGGTAAAGGCATAGCTATTGCCCTGGCGGCAGCAGGCGCAAAAGTATTGGTTAACTACGTTCATAATCAAAAATCTGCAAACGAAGTTTTAGCGCAAATTGAGAAAGCTGGCGGGGAAGCTTTCGTCTTTCAGGCTGATGTAAGCCAGGAACCAGAGGTAATGAAAATGTTTGCTGCTGCAAAAGATAAATACGGCAATATAGATATACTGGTAAATAATGCCGGTTTGCAGAAGGACGCCAAGCTGGTAGATATGACACTTGACGAATGGGATAAGGTTATTAGTGTGAACCTAACAGGCCAGTTCCTGTGCGCTAGGGAGGCTGCCCGCGAGTTTATAAAAAAGGGCGTGGTAGAAGGGGTGAGCAAAGCAGCAGGAAAGATCATATGCATGAGCAGCGTTCATGAGGTTATACCGTGGGCTGGCCACGTAAACTATGCAGCCAGCAAAGGGGGTATAAGCCTTATGATGAAGAGCATGGCGCAGGAACTTGCCCCACATAAAATAAGGGTGGTGGGGATTGGCCCGGGCGCTATACAAACACCGATAAATAAGGAGGCTTGGGATACACCAGAAGCACTCAATAAATTATTGGAACTAATACCTTATGGCCGTATAGGCAAGCCGGAAGATATTGGAAATCTTGCTGTTTGGCTCGCTTCAGACCAGTCAGACTACATTACAGGCACCACTATATTCATGGACGGCGGGATGACTTTATATCCCGGCTTTGCAGATAATGGTTGAGAATGACCATTTATGTCATTTAAACGTCATAATCATCCATGCAACTTGTATCAAAATCTACTTAGTGTACATTATACAATAACCAACACATGTTTTCATTAACATATTGTAAAATATACACTAAGTATTCACCCAATTTTTTAAAAATATCTTTTTATAGACTATCCGTTATGAAAATATCTTAAAAATTGCTCTTAATTTGGAAATTCTTCAACACCGCTTTAAATTTGTTGCAGAAATTAAAAAGTAAAGACATATGAAAAAGATATTTTTAACCATCGCAACTGCTGCACTGTTCACCGTTAATTCATTCGCTGCTAACACTGCTGCTACCACTAACGAAGGCGATAACGCAACTTACGCTGCCGTTACTAAATTCAACACCGATTTTGTTAAAGCTGAAAACGTGACCTGGAAAGTTACAGGTAACTTCCAAAAAGCTACTTTCACTATCGACGGTAATCAAATGTCGGCTTTCTACAGCCTGCGTGGCGAATTGCTTGGTACAACACAAACTGTACAATACAAAGCTCTTCCAGAAAAAGCTAAAAAAGAAATCGCAGCTAAATACGAAGGCTACTTTGCTAAAGAAGTAATCAAATACGAAACCGGCGAAGATAACAGCTTTGAGAACACAGTATACTTTGTTGACCTTAAGAAAGGTACCGACGAGTTCTTGTTGAAAGTTACTCCATCATCAAATGTAGCTTTCTTCCAGGCTGTAAAATAATCCTGAAATCCACAAAATTGTTATAGGCAAAGGCCGCTCTTTACAGGGCGGCTTTTGTTGTTTAAATGCCTAATTTACATTTTCTTAACGCCCGGAAAATATTTTACTTGGATATTAATAATTTTATATATTTGATGTAGATAGTTGTACATTCCATACTTGATCTATAAACCATTATACTCAGTTGAATTACTTACTGATCATTTAACAAAATTTAATCCATTAATTTATTATTTATGAAAACTGGAAAAGTAAAATGGTTTAACACACAAAAAGGCTATGGCTTTATAGTTACTGAAGATGGTAAGGACCTGTTTGTACACTTCAAAGATGTGCAGGGCGGTGTTAACGCAATTAAAGACAACGATACTGTAGAGTATGATGTTGAGGACGGCAGAAAAGGATTGCAGGCTGTAAACGTTAAAAAAGTTTAACCAGACATAATTTAAATATAAAAGCCCCTGCATGCAGCAGGGGCTTTTTTGTGCAGAAAAATTAGGCTGCATTATCAGCAATATCTACATTAGCCAAACCAATATTTTCTTTGTTGACATTATGACGCAAGCTCCTTCAGCAAAAATCACCAAAAACGCTGTTTTCCTGGTTATAGTAGCCTCGCTGGGTTACTTTGTAGATATATATGACCTGCTGGTGTTTGCCATCGTACGCAAAGCCAGCTTTCATGATATCGGTATCCCCGACGCAGACATGCGGGTACAGGGAGAATTCGTGATCAACTGCCAAATGTTCGGTCTATTATTGGGTGGTATTTTGTGGGGCATAATAGGTGATAAGTACGGCCGCATAAAAGTGCTGTTCGGGTCTATACTGCTCTACTCTGTTGCTAACTTCGCAAACGGCTTTGTACACGACATTAATACATATGCTATTATCCGCTTTATAGCAGGCATTGGCCTGGCAGGTGAACTGGGTGCAGGCATTACGCTGGTAAGCGAAACTTTAAGTAAAGAGAACCGTGGCTACGGAACCATGATAGTGGCAGTGGTAGGTTTGTTTGGCGCCACAGCTGCAAACCTGGCAGCTAAGCACGGCTGGCAAAATGCCTACTTTATCGGCGGTGGTCTAGGCGTACTATTATTGCTGCTGCGTATAGGTACGTTTGAATCGGGCATGTACAAAAATGTGGCGGACAGCAAAGTATCTAAAGGGAATATGCTTATGCTATTTACCGATAGAAAACGCTTCTTTAAATACCTGAATTGTATACTCATTGGTATGCCATTGTGGTTTGTGGTGGGCATACTCATCACCCAATCACCGGAATTTGGCCGTGAGCTTGGCGCTAAGGAACCGCTAAATGCCGGAGATGGTATCATGTATTCTTACATCGGTATTTCCATAGGTGACCTTTTTGCAGGTGTATTTGCACAGCTAACACGCTCGCGCAGGCTTACTATGCTGGTGTTTCAGGTGCTTTCTTTAATCAGTGTTATCCTTTATCTTAACGCTTACGGCATTACCGAAAAACAATTTATCTGGCTGTGTTTGTTCATGGGCTTCTCCGTAGGGTACTGGGCAACGTTTGTCACCATCGCTTCCGAGCAGTTCGGCACCAACATTCGGTCTACAGTCACTACAACTGTGCCCAACTTTGTTCGTGGCGCGCTTATTCCCATAACTCTAATCTTCGAATGGTTTGTGCGGTACTTTACCGCACATGGCGGTAAAGATTCCAGCATTATCAAGGCAGGGTACGTAATGATGTTCATCGTAACAGCTATTGCATTATTCTCTCTGAGTCGCCTTAAAGAGAGCTTTGGTAAGGATCTGAATTACGTTGAGGACGAAGCAGGGACTATCTAGTTCTTGTTAAACTAGTCGCTAGTGAATAGCTCAACCAAATTCTTTTTTGATTATCGGCTAAATAGTTTACAACTTTGCCTACTTGACATTGTTTGTATAAGATCAGCTATCCGGTTGATCATAACTAACCTCATATGCCTACTAAAGAGCAAATAGCCGAAGATTACCGCCGAATTCAGGACGAAATATGTGCAGCACTTGAAGCTGCCGACGGACTGGCAAAGTTTGAAGAAGAACTTTGGGAGCGGGAAGGTGGAGGTGGCGGCCGCACAAGGGTTATACAAAACGGAAACGTTCTGGAAAAGGGTGGGGTTAATTTTTCGGCAGTTGAAGGTAAGCTGCCAGCCTCGGTACAAAAGGCGCTTAACGTACCGCATGATAACTTTTTTGCCACAGGGGTATCAATTGTAATACATCCCAACCACCCGTTGGTGCCCATTATTCATATGAACATCAGGTATTTTGAAATGCCCGCCGAAGACGGCGACGCACCTGTGAGATGGTTTGGCGGCGGAATAGACCTTACACCACACTACGTGTTTGATGAAGATGCGCGTTTTTTCCACCAGCAGTTAAAGGACGTATGCGATAGGTTTAATACGGAGTTCTACCACAGATTTAAAGTTTGGGCAGATGATTACTTCTTTATAAAACACCGGGACGAAACACGTGGCATAGGTGGAATTTTCTACGACAGACTTACGGCAAGTGACGAACTAAGTTGGGAAACGATTTTTGAGTTCTCGAAAGCGCTTGGCCGGTCGTTTATCCCTACGTATGTCGAGCTGATAAATCGTAACCGCAGCAAGCCGTTTACTCCGGCGCAGCAGCAATGGCAATACCTGCGGAGAGGACGTTATGTGGAGTTTAATCTGGTGTATGATGCCGGTACTAAGTTCGGGCTGGAAACTAACGGGCGAATAGAATCAATATTGATGAGTTTACCGCCAACATCTAAGTGGCCGTATAACTATCAAGCTGAAGAAGGCAGCGAAGAAGCAAGAACGTTATCGTTATTAAAAAAGGGTATTAATTGGATATAATATGATCAAAAGGTTATCATTGGTATTTGTGATTTTTTTTTCGCTATCCTTCACAACTATTAAATCCTTCAAAGGCACTTACGAATATGCCGGAGGTATATACAACGGTAAACCCGAAAAAGCCTCGACCGAATATAAATTACTGCGTGTGTATGGCAAGGCCGATTACCAGGGTACATTTATAGCACCCGGTGAGGACACTATCATATACGAGAAGGGCGACTATAAGCTATTACCCGACACCTGCCTGGAAACACAAACATTTAGTTCACAGCCTTCTAAATGGCTTAACACCACACTTCGTTATCAATATAAAATAAGCCATGACACGCTTGCCTTCAGCGGTAAATTACCCAATGGCACAACGGTATTGGAATACTGGAAAAAAGTAAAGTAGCTGCATATTGTTCCGCTGGGCTTTTAATCATGTTTTAAGTATAAACAGGTGGATAAAACAACCGATTGTTAGCAAAAAGTTGCCCCTGCAAGCATATTAATTCTTACCTTCGCAGGTCGTGTAAAAACATCTATTATTAGCGACTTACTAATTATATTTCTCACTTAGAAACACAATGGCTGAAGAGACAGAAAACGATAGCGCTCACAGAGAAGACAGGATAATTTCGATAAACATTGATGAGGAAATGCGATCAGCTTACATCGATTATTCGATGTCGGTTATCGTATCAAGGGCGCTGCCCGATGTGCGCGACGGTTTAAAACCCGTGCACAGGCGTGTACTTTACGGCATGCTTGATCTGGGGCTTAGTAATAATAAACCGTATAAGAAATCTGCCCGTATAGTGGGAGAGGTACTTGGTAAGTACCACCCGCATGGCGATACATCTGTTTATGATGCCATGGTGCGTATGGCGCAGGACTGGAGCCTCAGGTATCCGTTTGTAGAAGGACAGGGCAACTACGGTTCTATAGACGGCGACGAACCAGCGGCAATGCGTTACACCGAGGCAAGGCTCGAGAAGATTGCCGAAGAAATGCTTGCCGACATCAATAAAGATACTATTGATTTCCAGCTGAACTTTGACGATTCATTGCAAGAGCCAACGGTTTTGCCAGCCAAGTTCCCTAACCTGCTGGTAAACGGCGCTTCGGGTATTGCGGTAGGTATGGCCACCAATATGGCGCCGCACAATCTTTCTGAGGTTATTGATGCAACTGTAGCGCTTATAGACAACCGTCAGATAGAGATCAGCGAATTGCTTAAGTACGTAAAAGGTCCAGATTTTCCTACAGGTGGTATCATCTACGGTTTTGAAGGCCCTCGTCAGGCTTTGGAAACAGGCCGGGGCCGTGTAGTTATCCGCGCCCGTGCCGAAATAGAAACCTACAACGGCGATCGCGAACGCATCATTGTTTCTGAAGTGCCTTACCAGGTTAACAAGGCGCTGATGATTGAGCGTACTGCCGAACTGGTTAACGAAAAGAAAATAGAAGGTATATCAGCCATTCGCGATGAAAGTAACCGCGAAGGTATACGGGTGGTTTACGAGATTAAGCGCGATGCTAACGCAGCCATCGTTCTTAACAACCTTTATAAATACACAGCGCTGCAAACATCTTTCAGCGTAAACAACATTGCGCTTGTGGGCGGCAGGCCAATGCTGCTTAACCTTAAAGATCTTATACACCACTTTGTCGAGCACCGCCATGAGGTAGTTATCCGCCGGACCAAGTATGAGCTTTCTGAAGCTGAGAAGCGTGCCCACATCCTGGAAGGTTTGCTTATAGCGCTAGATCATATAGAAGAGGTTATCCGCCTTATTCGTGCATCATCTACGCCTGATGAAGCCCGAGAGGGTTTGATATCAAACTTTGGTTTAAGCGATATACAGGCACGAGCCATTCTTGACATGACCTTAAGAAGGTTAACCGGACTGGAGCGTGATAAAATCCGTGACGAGTACGATGCGCTGATGAAAACTATTGATTATTTGAAATCAATACTTGCTGATGAAGGTTTACGTATGCAGATCATCAAAGATGAGCTGCTGGAGATAAAAGAAAAGTATGGCGACGAACGTAAGACCGAAATAGTGCACTCGTCTGCAGAAATGCAAACAGAAGACTTTATTGAGGATGAGGACGTTGTAATTACCATCTCACGTGAAGGATATATCAAACGTACTTCCCTTACCGAGTACCGCAGACAAGGCAGGGGCGGTAAAGGCGCTATAGGAAGCAACAGCCGCGATGCTGACTTTATAGAACACTTGTTAATAGCATCTAACCACAATTACATGCTGTTCTTCACTGAGGCAGGTCGTTGTTTCTGGCTTAGGGTATTCGAAATTCCTGAAGGTACACGTACCTCTAAGGGTCGTGCCATCCAGAACATTATCAACATACCAAAAGAGGAGAACATCAAGGCTTATATTAAGCTGAAGAGCCTTAAAGATCAGGATTACCTGGAAAATAACTTTATTATCATGTGTACTACTAAGGGCGTTATCAAGAAAACGTCTTTGGAGGCCTATTCACGCCCACGTGCCAATGGTATAAACGCCATCAACATTAACGAGGGCGATTCTTTACTAGAGGCAACACTTACCACCGGCAGCAGCGAAATTGTTATGGCACTGCAATCTGGCAGGGCAATACGCTTCAATGAGTCTACCGTAAGGCCTATGGGCCGCACCGCAACAGGTGTGCGTGGCATAAGCTTAGATAGCGACAACGACGTTGTTGTAGGTATGATAGCCATTGATGATAAAGAGACTACCGTGTTGGTGGTATCTGAAAAAGGTTATGGAAAACGTACTGATATTGAAGATTACCGCGTTACTAACCGTGGTGGTAAGGGTGTACGTACCTTAAACATAACTGAAAAAACCGGAAACCTTGTAGCCATAAAAGGTGTTACAGATAAGGAAGACCTGATGATCATTAACAAATCAGGTATCATTATCCGTATAGCTATGAATGAGCTGCGTGTTATGGGCCGTGCAACGCAAGGGGTAAGGCTAATAACATTAAAGGATAACGACGCAATAGCATCAGTTGCTAAAATAGAACACAGCGAGGAAGAAGCTTTAGAAGAGGCAATAGTAGCTGAGGCAGAAATGGATAAAGAAATAGCTTTGGAAACAGATGCCGATATTGAAGCAGGTACAGAAGATCTGCCTATTCGCCCGGATACAGAAATCGATACAGGCGAAGAAGGAGAGGAGCCGGCCGACGATTCAACAGAACAATAATAATTTACTATGCAGCATACCCGTAAAATAGGTTTACTGATAATTGTAGGGTTGTTTATTACTTCTTTTGCTTCTGCACAATCAGAAGCGTTAAAGGTTGTAGTAAACAACCTTGCTTTTTATAAACAGAAGAACGACCTGCAATTTTTAGCACGAGCGAAAAAATCAGCAGATAGTTTGATTGTAACGCGGTCAGACTCTAACGATCTGGACAAGAACATGTACAGGCTTATCGTTAATTCAAGTATCCTGTACATTGATTCTCTTAACAAGCTTAATCAGCCGGAGAACTTCCTGGATCAAACATCGGCTTTACTGGAAAAACTTGCGGCACGACAAAAAGCCTATAAATTTCAGCCAGAGATTGATTATTCAAAACGTTGCCTAACAAACGTTTACATACGGCGTGGGTTTCAATACAGCAGCAGCAATGATTTTGCAAAAGCAACTGCCGCTTTCCAGAAAGCAAAGGCCTACTCGCCGGATCACAAACGTATAAACGCCTACATTGCATTTGCCAGCAACAAGCAGGGAAATTTACAGGAAGCAGCAAAAAACATCACTAATTTATTAAATAGTGACAGCACAAGGATAGAGTATATAACCGCCGCCTCAGCAATTTATAAATCCATGGGTGATACTGCAAAGGCGCTTCAAGTCATTAAAAGAGGAAGGCGATTGCTGCCTAATGATAAGCAGTTGCTACAGGACGAGGCCAATATTTACAACAACAAAAAAGATTATCGCTCGTTAGAACCGTTGTTAATTCAACTTATAGAGAACAACCCTGCTAACGCAGAAATAACATTTGTGGCGGCAAATTGCTATGACAGACTAAACCAGTATGATAAGGCAGAGTCTCTATACTTAAGAGCTATTGAGTTAAATGGTGCTGCATATGAGCCTGTTTTTAATTTAGGCTTGCTGTACCTGAAAAAGAGCGAAGTAAAAACTGATACCGACGGCAGAAATATAACAAACGCAATACTTTGGCTGGAAAAAGCTAATGAGATGGTGCCCAGAGATAAAAAGTGCCTGGAAGTACTTCAATTAGCCTATGCAAAAACCGGCAATCAAACACAGCTGGACAATATTTCAGAACGTTTAAAACAAGTAACCAACTAGGATGAAGAGGAGAGGAGCTCCGACGTTCATCGCAACTTAAATACAAAAACAGAAAGTATGAAAATTAAATTTTTAATGGCCGGCCTTTTAGGTGTTATGTCGATGACTGCCTTTGCGCAAAAAGACGTAAAGACAGCTCAAAGTGAGTTTGACAAATACCAAGGGCTGTTTCAAATACAGCCTGCTGTAGCGAAAACCAGCCTTACTAATGCTAAAACAGCCATTGATAAAGCTGCCGCTGATGCTAAAACTTCCAATTTGGCACAAACGCAAGCGTTGAAAGGTGCTATTTATGGCACATTAGCAGATCTTGATAGCACTTCAACATCTGCGCAACTGTTTTCAACTGCTGAAGAAGCATTGAAGAAAGCTAAAACACTGGATGCAAAAGGTGAATACAAAAAGGTGATTGAAGATGGTGAAATAGCCTTGTCGCGCCAGCAATTTAATGCAGGAGTAAAAGCTTACCAAAGCAAGAGCTATGGTGATGCCTATAAAGCATTCGATTATTATCGTAACCTTCGCCCGGATGATACCACTGCGTTGCTTTATACAGGCCTTGCAGCCTACAATGGTCAAAACTACCCGGCGGCCATCAGCAATTTTAGTAAATTGGTGACTACTAAATACTCTGGCGGGGAGACAATTTATGACGAGGTGCTATCAAACGCTTACCTCTTCAATAAAGATACTGTAGGTGCTCTTAAAGCTGTGAGCGAAGGTGTTGCTAAATATCCTAACAGTGCAAAATTGCGCAAAAAAGAAATTGAGATTAGCCTGCAGAGCGGTAAGTCGAAAGAAGTACTTGACAAAGTATTGGCTGCAATTAACAATGATCCCAAAAATGCTTCGCTTTATTACTATGCTGGTTTAGTTTATTCGCAAACAGCGGACGGAGCTGCTGCTAAAGCTAAAGCTACAAAGGTTGCTGCAGATAAAGCAGCAGCAAACGCTACCAAAACTGAAAGCTATACAAAAGCTGCTGATATGTATAAAAAGGCGTTAGCTATTGATCCTAACTACTTTGAAGCCAATTTAAATTTAGGTTATGTATTGTTAGCTCCTGCAATTGAGACGTTTAATGCGGCTAATAACTTACCAGGAAATGCAGCATCACAAAAGCAATACGACGGATTAATGGCCAAAGCTAGTGGCCAGTTTGACGTCGCGAAACCGTATTTGGTTAAAGCAGTGGAACTACAGCCGAAAAATCCCGATGCGTTAGCTAACCTTATTACTTATTATAAAGGCAAAAAAGACGATGCTAATGTTGCTAAGTACAACAAGTTATTAAATGAACTTAAATAAACATTCTCTAACTAGAAAAGGCCACCTCGCAAGGGTGGCTTTTTTGTTTATCAAACCCGGCAAGTAACTAGTCAGAAAGGACAAGATTTTACTTATATTACTTAACATAATGTTAATTATGTGATAATATATTTGAGTGGTTTTTTCTATTTTAAATTCAACAATTCCGGACTAATTATATAATGATATCAAGATGATAAATTATCATCAATTCATGCTTAAGATTGTTCAATTTAGACAACTAACACGATGGATTTACAAATAAAAAGCAAAGTAGCGTTAATAACAGGATCAACAGCAGGTATTGGATATGCTATTGCGAAATCGTTGGCAAACGAAGGTGCAACTGTAGTTATTAATGGCCGTGGTGCAGAACGCGTGAACAATGCGGTAGAAAAGATAAAGTCCGAAACCGGTAATGAAAACGTTCGGGGTATTGCTGCCGACTTTTCTGACGTGCAGCAGATTGATCATCTTATAACATCGTTACCAGATGTAGACATTCTTGTAAATAACGTTGGCATATTTGATCCGAAAGAATTTGGAAAGATCCCTGATGAAGAATGGCTCAGGTTTTATGAAGTAAATGTTTTGAGCGGTGTACGTTTATCACGTGCTTATCTCCCTAAAATGCTCACAAAAAATTGGGGACGTATTATTTTTATTTCAAGCGAATCTGGTTATCAAATTCCTGCGGAAATGATCCATTATGGCATGACCAAAACTGCACAAATTGCCGTTAGTCGTGGATTAGCTGAGCTTACAACCGGCACAAACGTCACAGTGAATACTGTTTTACCCGGGCCTACAGCTTTTGAAGGAGCTGGAGATTTTATCAAAGCGATGGCTAAAGAACAAAATAAATCTCAGCAAGAGATAGAAACTGACTTTTTTGCACACATCAGACCAACATCGCTTATTAAAAGATTTATAGAGCCGGAAGAAATAGCCAATTTGGTGACTTATGTGGCTAGCCCGTTATCATCAGCCACCAACGGCGCCACTTTACGTGCCGATGGCGGTGTACTTAAATCAGCATTCTAGTACAACAAAAAGAGCCGGACGATTGTCCGGCTCTTTTTTGTGATTGCAAAAAATTATTGGGGAACTTTTTTGCTGGTATCCCTTGTTGTGGTGTCGCTTTTAACAGTACTGTCAGAGGTAGTTGCCGGTGTCGACATTGTTGCAGTAGAATCTGTTTTGGTGCTATCTGATCCGCTGCCTGCTGCTTTCTCTGAACTGCATCCTGCTGCCAATCCACCGATCATTGCCGCGACAAGCGCGAAACTCAAAATTTGCTTTTTCATAGTAGTATAAGTTAGAGTTGACGATTTTGTTAATTACATAAAATGGTACAACCAGTTAGCTTTTAACTTGTTTTCCAAATCAGTTGAAAGTTGGCAAACACCGTACCAACATTAAATTAAACTGGCAGCAGCCGTCTGAATTCAAGATGTTTTTTCTGATATTAGCCTCAATGCTAGTATCGGCAACTACCCTCAAATGGCTCTTGCGTATGTACCCCCCTCTCCTTTTTCAGAGGATTTGGACTATAGGTTTCCTACCTGATTTTAAAGGTGTAAGGGTTAAGGTAAACAAGAGTTTACTCAACAAAAACTATAATGGATCAATATTCGGAGGGACTATTTTTGCCGCAGCAGATCCATTCTTCCCTGTACTGTTTCACCAGATTTTAAATTCAGATCGCAAACGCAATTTGAAAGTATGGTCAAAATCTGCTAAAATTGATTTTCTAAAGCCTGCTTTTACTGATCTGCATTTTGAGATTAGTATAGACGATAAAGCAATACAAGAAGCTAAGGAGACGTTAATTGTAATGGGTAAGTACGAACAATTCTTCCCAATTGATTTTTATAACAACTCAGGCGAGCTATGCGTATCTGTACTGGTACAGGTTTATGTAAGAGACCTTGACCTTTCTAAAACCCTTATATAAATATGGCTATATTTATGAACGACAATGCCTTTCACAAAAAGGGTTACGAGATCTCTACGGATAAGCAAAAGCTTGATTTTGACTTGATATTTAACTACCTTGATAAGCAATCTTACTGGGCTAAAGGAATGCCGCAGGAGAAGCTCAGGATAGCTTTGGATAACTCCATGTGTTTTGGGGTATACAAAAACAATGCTCAAGTTGGATTAGCCAGAGTAATCACGGATAAAGCGACATTTGCTTACCTATGTGATGTGTTTATACTTGAAGGACATCGGGGAACCGGGCTGTCCAAATGGCTGATGCAAACTATTCTTGCACACTCAGAATTGCAAGGACTACGAAGATGGTCTTTAGCAACTGCGGATGCGCATGGATTGTACAGTCAATTTGGTTTCAGCATTGTTAGCAATCCTGAGAACTGGATGCAGATACATTCGCCTTACAAAAAAGATTAACAAGAAACGGCAATGAACTTAAGGAGACAGATTTTAGAGGGTGAAGGCGTATCGCTCGATTTCAAGAAGACCATTACCAGTTGCGAGAAGATTGCCAAAACAATGGTGTCTTTTGCTAACAATGTTGGTGGGCGGCTGCTTATAGGTGTGCTGGATGATGGTACTATTAAGGGAGTGAAATCTGAAGATGAAGAACGTTACATGATTACCCGTGCCGCAACTTTCTTTTGCCGCCCCGCACTGGATCCTATATTTGAGGAGATCTACTACGATGATAAATTGGTTTTGGTTGTAGATATACCTAAAAGCAGCGAAAAACCGCATTACTCGCTGGCTGAAGATGGCAAGTGGTGGGTTTACATACGGGTTGAAGATAAAAGCGTATTAGCGAGCAAAATAGTAGTTGAAGTATTAAGACAGTCATCCAGCAATAAAGGTGTACTTATTGAATATTCGTCAAAAGAAAAAGCCTTATTGGAACATCTTGATAAATCAGAGCGGATAAACATTAAGCAGTTTTGTGAGATGCTGAACATTGGCCGTCGCAGGGCCCAACGTATCCTCGTGAACCTGGTGCTAAGTGGCGTAATCAGGGTGCATACAACAGAAAAAGAAGAATTCTACACAGCCAGTTAGCCCGCCAGGTACTACTACGGGTACTTATCTTGTGCCAAGTTCGAACGCTGTTAGCTACTCTTAACGCATCTGCGTCGATATAATCGTTACTTTTGCACCCCGAAAGTAATGAGAGCTTTTTACAATAAATATAAACCCTATTACCAGGACAGCCTTAAACTGGCTATACCAGTAGTGATATCGCAACTTGGCCATACCCTGGTGCAGCTGTCCGACACTATTATCATCGGTCACTTTGCAGGTACTACCTCTTTAGCCGCAGTATCTTTGGTAATTAGCATTTTTATTGTACCGATGGTGCTTGGAATAGGTATAAGCTATGGCATAACACCTCTGATTGCACAACATAATGGCCGGCAAAATTATGATGAATGCGGTAGATTATTATCCAACACTTTGCTGCTTAACGTAATTGCTGGTATTATTTTGTTTTGTTTAGGATATTACGGTGTAATGCTTTTCATTGATAAATTGCATCAAGCGCCTGCGGTTGTTGCCGAAGCTAAGCCATTCCTCTTTATGCTGTGTTTGTCGCTTATCCCTATGCTTATTTTCAACGGCTTTAAACAATTTGCGGAAGGGCTTGGCTTTACCAAACAAGCAATGCAAATAACTATTTGGGGTAATGTGCTTAATATTCTTGTGGGTATTATACTGGTGAAAGGGATGTTCGGCATTCCACCGCAGGGTATTAAAGGTGTGGGCTATAGCACAATGCTTGATAGGGTGCTGATGGCGATAGTAATGGGATTTTATGTGATGCGCTCTCCCCTGTTCAAAAAATATCTGGAGAATTTTGCAGTTAGTAATTTTGAATGGGATAGGATTATACAGCTGGTGAAAATTGGTGCTCCGGTAGCTATGCAATACGTATTTGAAGTGAGCGCGTTTGGTGGGGCTGCTATCATGATCGGCACCATCGGGCTCAAACAGCAGGCTGCTCACCAGGTTGCAATAAGTTTAGCATCCACAACGTACATGATGGCAGCCGGCATATCAGCTGCGGCATCTATCAGGTCGGGCAATTATTTTGGCGCAGGTGATCATGCTAAACTTCGATTATCAGCCATATCTAATTATCACATTGTTATAGCATTTATGTGCTTTACCGCAGTAATATTCACAGCATTTAATCAATGGCTGCCTTATATTTACACTTCAGATATAACAGTGGTAAGCATTGCAGCACAGTTACTTATCGTTGCTGCCTTCTTTCAGCTGTTTGATGGCGCACAGGTAGTTGGTCTTGGCATATTGCGGGGCATGGGTGATGTAAACGTGCCCACTATCTTAACCTTCTTATCTTACTGGGTGATTGGACTTCCAATAGGTTATTTGGTTGGTATACATTTTAACTATGGTGTAATTGGGGTGTGGTTCGGGCTGGTCTGCGGGTTAATGTCCGCATCTATCATGCTGTTCTTCCGGTTCCAGAAAATGAGTAAGAAGCATGAAGCGGAGCTATCGTTTGATCAGAAAAAAAGCTCCACTGCTAGCTTGTAGGTGTTGCAATGTGCTTCAACAATGTCTTTAATATCCGGAGAGTAGCCTCCACCCATGCTTACTTGTACAGGTATATTGTTAAGCTTACATTGCTCTAATACAAAGCGGTCGCGTGCTTTACAACCCTCCCGGCTTAACGACAGCTTGCCTAACTTATCTGATGCCAGCACATCTACCCCTGCCAAATAAAAAATAAGTTCCGGCTTCCGGTTCTTAATAAGTTCTGGCAAGGTATTTCTTAGTAGCTTAAGATATTTCTCGTCGCCAACACCATCGTCTAGCGGGATATCAAAATCGGAACGTTCTTTTCTGAAAGGAAAGTTCTTGTCGCCGTGCATAGAGAAAGTAAATACCCTCGGTTCATGCTCAAAGATTTGAGCTGTACCATTCCCCTGGTGAACATCCAGATCAATAATTAATATAGAGGAGCATAACCGCTTACTCAATAGGTAATTGGCAGCAATGGCCTGATCATTTAACAGGCAAAATCCTTCTCCCCAGTTACTGCCTGCATGATGCGTACCACCGGCAACATTGAACGCCACTCCATATTTCATGGCATAGCCGCAACCATCGATGGTACCCTTAGCGATGCGTATTTCCCTTTCTATGAGCTTTGCCGAGAGCGGAAAACCTGTTCTTCGTTGCTCTTTTGCCGGCAGCGTGAGATCACGAAGCTGATGCCAGTAATCCCGATCATGTGTCAGGAGAATTGTCTCCTCATCCAATGGCTCGGGCGAAAAAAGATTCTCCTCAGTTATCACTCCTTCATGCAGTAATTGAGCCGGTATCAGCTCGTATTTAAGCATGGGAAACCTATGCCCCGGTGGCAGCGGGTGCGCGTAGATAGGATCGTAAGCTATTTTAAGCATGGTTATGCGCCTAGTAGTTCTCCCACGTGCTTTTGGATACCTTCGCAAATACTATCAAGAGGCAGGTCGTTTTCATCAAAACCAAAAGGATCTTCAATTTCTTCAGCAATCAACTCAATACTTGCAAATACATACAAAATAACGGCGATCACGGGCATGATAAAGTACTTGAGATCGAAACACCATGTGAAAGGCAAAGTCATGATATAGATAAAGATGAACTTCTTGATAAAAACACTATAGGAATATGGTATAGGCGTTTTCTTAATACGCTCACAAGCACCGCAGATGTCAGTGAACGACGTGATTTCGGCGGTAATGCTTACCAGTTGCTCCGGGTTTATCACTCCCGCTTTATTCAACTGATACACACGCCCGATAATTGCCGACGCTACCTGGTTTGGTACATGCTTGGTGGGCTCCAACGATATCGTCTGCGTGCTTTCATCGCGGTAAAGGTCGCGAAGATGGTCGCGTAGTTTGCGGGCATAAAGGGGAATGATGTGATTGAAATATGATGCATCTTGATTATCAACAAGATGTTTTAACTTGATAGCAAGGTTGCGGCTGTTATTCACCAGGCTACCCCAAAGTTTGCGGCCCTCCCACCATCTGTCATAAGCAGAATTAATACGGAAGGCCAACAGTAAGGAGAACACGAATCCAATGGTTTGATGCACATAAATTATCTTACGAATAAGACTGGTCTCCGGTACCTGCCATACATCCAACATGACAAATGTAACCAGTCCGGCATACAAGCTAACCGTTAACATCAGTGGCAGAAGCTCGCGTAGCGTATCGGCTTTGTTAAACTTGAATATGAGCGCGAACCATTCCCGCGGGTTATAAGATACCATTGTTGTTAGTTAAGGTCTGTAAAAGCTTTAAAAAGGTGTTCTGCGGCTGCGTAAACATCTGTAAAGGTGTTGTACAACGAAACCGGACTCAAACGGATCACATCCGGTTCGCGCCAGTCGCCAATAATGCCGTTATCTGCTAAATAGTTGAAGGTAGCTTTAGCATTGCTTTTGCAAACCACCGAAAGCTGACACCCACGTTCAAACTTATTATTGGGTGTAATAATGCTATACTGCTCATTCCCTATCTTGGTATTAACATCTGCAATTAAATACTCCAAATAGCCTGTTAGAAGCTCACTTTTAGCGCGAAGTCTGTTTAGATCTGCACGGGCAAATATATCCAGCGAAGCCTTGTGTAACGCTAACAACGGAATAGGTGCCGTGCTCACGTTCCATCCTTCTGCACCAACTTCGGGCTCAAAGCCGGGTGCCATCAAAAATTGCTTATCACGACGGTAACCCCACCATCCTGCAAAACGGTTAAGTGATGTATCGTTAAAATGCCGTTCATGTACAAAGGCTCCGCTTATCCCTCCAGGACCCGAATTCATGTATTTGTAAGAACACCAGCAGGCAAAATCAGCGTTCCAGTTATGCAGCTTTACAGGCACGTTGCCTGCTGCGTGCGCCAGGTCAAAACCAACGTAAGCGCCGACGGCATGTCCCGCCTTTGCAATAGCTTCCAGGTCGAATAACTGCCCGGTGTAGTAGTTAATCCCACTGAACAACACCAATGCAAGTGAATCAGCATGTTCATCTATTTTTTGGATTATGTCTTCGGTGCGCAGCGTAAGTTCTCCTGGCCTCGGCGCTACTTCAATTATAGCCTCTTTGGGATCAAACCCATGATACCTGGCCTGGCTTTCAACCGCGTACTGATCAGACGGGAAAGCTCCGGCTTCCATGATGATCTTATACCTTTTACCGGTTGGTTTGTAGAAACTTACCATTAGCAGGTGAAGGTTCACCGTAAGCGAATTCATGATGGTTATCTCACTTTCCTGCGCGCCAAGTATATCTGCCAGGGGCTTCAATAGCGGCTTATGGTAGCTCAGCCATGGATCGTTGCCCATGAACCAGCCCTCTACCGCGTTTTGCTGCCAGGAGTTAAGTTGTTCCTGCACGTAAGCTACTGCAGACCGCGGCTGCAAACCCAGCGAATTACCGCATAGATAAATGGCGTCCTCACCCTTGTGTTGAGGGATCAGGAACTCATTACGGAAATCTTTAAGCTCATCCTGAGCATCTAGCTCCCGCGCAAAGTCTATATTGTTCTGGTACATCATCGGCAACTAATTTCACCATTTACAGGCAGAAACCGCAAAATTAATATCAACATGGTTCAACCTACATTTAGATTCATCGGTGTCCCTGGTGTCCCGCTTTCAGAGCGGGACACCAGGGACACCCAAAATACTTAACAAATTAGCTTACAGTAAGTTGAATAACGAAGGCGGGACACTCAGGGACAGTACAAAAGATTTAACAAGTTACACTTAGTTTCCTGTTAGATAATACGTTATGGAAATTTTGCTATTTTTTATTAAGCGCTTGGGACACCTATAAAAGATAGCAGCGGGACACCCCATTAGAGGACTGAAGCACAAGGCGTATTGCTGATGCACAAAAAAAGCCGTCCTCAAAAAGTACGGCCTTAAAGAATATTAATGTTTGCTACAGATCTATCTTGCCGTGGTTTCCTTCGTCATACCTTTTGCCGGTTACTGCCGCCTTAAGCATGTTGAACAATACCACCATGCTGCTACTGCTGCTGTCCCAGTACTCCGCGTCGGTTGGTACAATTTTGATCAGGGCAAGTTTTGGATCATCCAGGCCTTCAGGAAAAAAGGCTTTTATGAAAGGATTCCAAAGTTCTTTCATTTTGTTTTTGTTTTCCACAATTTCCGCCTCGCCCATAATACTTAAGTAAGTATGGTTCTTAGGGTCCGAATAGGTTAACGATACGGTGTTCTCTACGGATATCTCGCTTACTTTAGCAGAAAATTCATTGGTAAAGAACCAAATATTGCCTTCGGCGTCTACATCTGCTGTTCCCATCGGGCGGCTGCTAAACCCTTTTTCAGGGTTGTATGTGGTAAGCATAGCAGTCCTGACTTCATTAATTTTGTCCTGAAGGTATTTCAGGCTCTCTGTTTTCGACCAGTCACTCATCTGTTTTTCTTTATAGATGAATGTATAACAGCTATGTTGATTATTTGTTCGGTTTGCTTACGTAAATGTTGCCGCGAACGTAAAATCTGTAAGGTAGTAAAGCATCATCTCCGGCGTAATCTACCCCTACACGCGGGCCTGCTGCTACCTGCTCGTCAGGAAAAACAAGGCCCCTGTCCTCAATCCATATGGTGTCGCCTTGCAAACTGTAAGCATTTATGTTCCTGGATATTCCCAAGCCCTTCGCTACCGAACCGGGGCCTTTGGTAATGTTGGGCTTTACTGTTTCCATGTTGCGGCGCCGCATTATGGTCTCTAAACCATCTGTAGGCTGTATAGCCCTAATGAGTATGGCATGCGGACGGCCAGCTTCCGAAGTGACTACGTTAAACATTTCGTGTATGCCATAACAAAGGTAAACGTATGCCACGCCCCCCCGCTCAAACATGGTTTTCGTACGCGGGGTTAGGCGGTTGCCATATGCGTGTGACGCCTTGTCTATTGCGCCTGCATAAGCTTCTGTTTCAACAATATATCCACCGGTAACTTCACCATCAATACAGGTAAATAAGTACTTGCCAATAAGGTCGCGGCTTAAGGCAACCACGTCGTCGCTGTTGTAGTATTCTGGAGTTAACTTCACGGTAGTTTTAGTATATCTGCCAATAGCTTATTTATCTCAGCTGCACGGTCGAACACCATAATGTGTGTACCGCCTTTGATCACCGCTGTTGGATCTTTAATGTAGCCGGGCGGAAAAACCTGATCTTTATCGCCAATAATATGATAAAGGTTTGGTGGGATAATATTGTTTCGCCATTGCAGCACCGCGTGCATGGCCCACTTCATAAATACCGGCGATGAGTTGCGCAGCATGCTTTTGAATAATTCAAGGTCATCCGGCATCATATGACCAAATACCGGGCGTACCATAAAGCCAACCCTCGTCATGAGATTGCCCGGGATGCCCTTGTACACTGGTACGTTCCTGAACAACTTAAAATACCATGGCGCCTCGCTATCGGTTTTAATGCTCGATATCAGGATTACTTTCTGGAGCTTAACCTTTTTTGCGATCTCTACGGCAAGTATGCCGCCCAGGGACACTCCGATTACGATAGCGCCATCAGCAATCTTATATGCATCTATAATGCGTTGTGCAAAGCTTATTAGGGTATCCTCCGGATATGGCAGCAGCCAATCAGTTGTCATAGCCTCATAACCATCAGGCAAAATGATGTTCTTGTACAGGCGCTTATCTGCACCCAAGCCGGAAATTAGGTAAACCTTAGTCATTAAAACCTAATCAGCTCAACTATTTGGGTAAGGTACTTTTCGTCTACGTGGTCAAACTGGTCGGTTTCGTCAGCATCAACGTCCAGTACGCCCACAACTTGCCCGTTGCTAAACAGAGGCACAACGATTTCTGATTTTGATAAGGAGCTGCAGGCAATGTGGCCCGGGAAAAGTTCCACATCAGGCACTATCAGGGTTTTTTCCTGCTGCCAGGCCGATCCGCATACGCCTTTTCCTTTGGCAATGCGTGTACAGGCTACCGGCCCCTGGAACGGCGCCAGCACCAGTTCACCATCTTTAACCAGGTAAAAGCCTACCCAAAACCATTTAAACTGTTCCTTCAACGCGGCACAAACATTAGCCAGGTTGGCCACCAAATCTGGCTCTCCGGTTAACAGTGCCTCAATTTGTGGGATGAGCGATTCGTATTGTTCGGCCTTAGTTGCCGACTGGATGATGTGTAGGTCTTCTGCCATAAAACAAATGTAGAAAGCGAGGTGTAAAACTAAATAAGCCAAATATCATATTTAATAATTTATTTAGCAGTTGATGATCGTTAGCCTCACCATTGTTCGATACAGAAAATCGTTGGTTCCTTTTGCCTTACTGGCTATGGCCGTACACCGCCTGCCAATGGCACTGCAGCAGGGCTGTACCTTTTGGAAACTGCTTGGCAGCGGTAGAAATGGCACGTTTGACCTGCAGCCCGACTGGCAGCAGTGGGGATTGATGGCCGCATGGGACAGCATAGAAGATTATGAGCAGTTTGCTGAAAGCTCTTTCGTTGCCAAATGGTGGAAGCTACTGGGACGTGAAAGCTGGACTATCTTATGCAGGCCAATGCAGGCCCATGGCAAGTGGGACGGCAAAGAACCCTTTGGAAAACCGGATAACAAGATTACAACTGGTGCAATAGCGGTACTCACCCGGGCAACCATTAAAATGAGTCGATTGAAAAACTTTTGGTCGCACGTGGATGAAGTAGCCAACCTAATGACTACAGCTCCCGGGTACATTACCTCCATTGGCGTTGGCGAAGCACCGGTTTACCGGCAAGCTACCTTTTCTATATGGGAGAGTTTTGACCAGATGAAAGCCTTTGCTTATGGCAGCAAGCAACATGCAGAGGTGATAAAGAAAACCCGTAGTGAGGGTTGGTACAGCGAGGAGCTTTTTGCCAGGTTCCAGATCATTAGCAGTACAGGCACTATTAACGGACAAGACCCATTGCAGGGGCTTCTTACCACAACTAAAAACACATGAGAATAATTGCAGAACTCCCGCACCCGGATTTTAAAATATCAATATTGAGCATGAACCAAAAGTTCATTGTCAAGATAGAAAAAGGCTCTCTTGAGCAAACTTTCAAAATACCTGAAATGGATTTAACCGATGGTGTAAACAGTGTTTTTGAGTTACTGGATGAAGCTTTTCTAAAGACTGTTGCCGACCGTTTTGCTGATATGCTGAAAGACTACAAAGAAGCATATTATAGATATAATTACTAACGCTAACTTTTGTAAGTAGCTAGCAAATAGATGTTTCAGATTTACTAAACAAATAAACAGAATTTAATTTGGCAATTAGTACTTATTTCTGCTTCAAAAGTAGAGCCTAATTAACATTCAAGTTTACCAAATAAGATATTAAAACCTGATTTATAGTTATTTATACAATACTAAATAATTAAATTTGGTGAGTATATATGCCAAATTAATGCGAAGTCAGGCAGGCAAAAGGTCGCAGTACCAAAAACCTGAAGATTTTGCAGGAACAGTGCCGCCGCAAGTATCGTCAGAGTTTTTAGGCGCATTATAAGATTTGAAAACTCTTTCGCCAGTGGTATAGCTGATATCTTTTTTAAAGATAGGGCCTTTAAAAACAAACGTGTGGAACTCGCCGTTTTCGCCGCATACATCTACATCATCCGGTAATTTGGCTATCAACTCTTCCCCTATTTCCTGGCCGACAAATTCTTCCAATCGCTCCTGCACACAAGCTATCACGGTGCCAAAGCCAAGGCTCAAAAACTCGCTGATCAGCTCCCGGGTATCGCGCTTCCAAAGGGGGTAAATACCTGTAAGCCCTACCTCGGCCAGCCTGTTGTCCCGATACTTTTTTAAATCCTCTAAAAAGATGTCACCAAAGATGGAATGTGTGATTCCCTCACTTTTAAAACGCTCCAGGTGTGTGCGCATAATTGTGTCGTAGGCTTCCATACCCGGCATCTCCGGAAGGCGGATTTGATACAAAGGGATGCTTATGCTTTCTGCCTGCTGTTCCAACAGTGCAGTGCGTACGCCGTGCATAGAAATACGATCAACAGCATCATTAACCGTTGTTACCAGGTATTTGATGTCTAATTCAGGATTATTCAGGCAATGGTAAAGCGCGAGCGCGCTGTCTTTACCGCCGCTCCAGTTGAATATACAAGAAGTCATTGATTTTAAGGTTAAGCGTTTGTGAGCAGTTTATCTACCAGCATAGGCACACCAATGGTGGCTTTATAAGGCATTTCTACCACCCTGGCCCCTGATGAAACCGGAATGTTTAGATCTATAATATAGCGGGTAACATCACGCGGCACATAGTGGATAAGGCCGGCTGCCGGGTATACGGCCAAAGAAGTACCTACGAGTATAAACACGTCGGCCTCACTACAAAGTTGTGCAGCGGTTTCTATCATAGGCACAGCCTCGCCAAACCAAACCACATGGGCGCGCAGCTGCGAACCAAGTTCACAGGTCTCTCCCATTTTAATTTCCCAGCCGGACATTGGATAGGTCAAATTTGGGTTTATGCTGGATTGCGACCGGGTGATTATACCATGAAGGTGCACCACATTAGTTGATCCCGCCCGTTCGTGCAGGTCATCTATATTCTGGGTGATGATAGTAACGTTATACTTCTCCTGAAGTCGGGCCAGTGCCAGGTGAGCAGCGTTTGGTTGTGACTCCAAAACATTTTTGCGCCGCTCATTATAGAATTGTTGAACCAGTTCGGGGTTGCGCTGCCATGCTTCAGGGGTGGCTACATCTTCAATGTTATATCCTTCCCACAATCCATCGCTGTCCCTGAAGGTTTTTAAGCCGCTCTCAGCGCTTATTCCCGCGCCGGTTAGTACTATTATGTTTTTCATTTATCGTTTTTGTTAAGACCATAAAGGCATCGATATAAAACAAAAAAGCGGCCTGCAAATGCAAAGCCGCTTGTATAATTTACAGGAGCCAGCTTAAAGTGCCAGTTGTTTCCTGCCTTGCAGAACGGCGTACTTGCTTTTAGCTAATTCAAATCCCCCGAAAAGGATTGTACCGAAAAGAAGATCGCCGAGAATCATATTTTTCTCGAATGGGATTGCTGCAACCAGCGAAGTACCGTAGCCGGTAAGCGTATGCGGGTACATGGTACCGTAAAGCCATGGCAGATCCATAACAAGCCAGTGGATGAGCACAGCTGCTAATGAAGCAAGCCCGACAGTACCAACGTTAACCTTTTTTATCAACGACCCTGCCAATACCATCAGAGCAAAGCAAAGGTACAGCCATATAGAACTGCTGTAGAACAATACCCATTTAGATGTATACAAGTAATTGATAAAAATGTCGCTCACAAACAAGGTAACAAGCGGCACCAGGTAAGCTTTCCATTTATCTGTAAAGTATGCTCCACCGAAAAGTGCAATAGCACCTACGGGCGTAAAATTACTTAACGCGGTATACTTGTAACTTAAAAAACGGAATGCCGCAGCTGCGATGATCATGAGGATGAGTACGGTATTACGGGTATTGATCTTTTGTAATGACATATCAGTTTTATGTTGAAGCAAATTTATTGATAATCCTCTGCAATGTAAAACACTATTTAAACTGGTAGTTGGCACCCACGGTAAAGTTGGCGCACATGGTATTGTAGCCCACCCAATCGGTATACTTAACGTCCAGCAAGTTGTTAACATCACCAAATAAGCTCAGTTTGCTTGTAGCAGCCCAGCCCAGGTGCAGATCAACCAGGTTGTAGTGTTTAAGATTGATGATATCTGTTTTAAAACTTACCGGATTGAAGTAAGTATCCCGGCGCTCACCGGTGTACTTATAGGTTACACCTACAGAAACTTGCTTGGTCGCCTGAAGCGCTACGTTGGCACCGAAAGTGTTTTTTGGACGGCGGTATAAATTATTGGTTTGTAGTCCATTAGCATCGGTTAGCTTACCTGTTACATAAGCATACCAGGCGGTGGCGGTAAGCACCTTACTGTTGTATTTAAGTTCTGTTTCGAAACCTTTGTCTTTTTGAAAGCTGCCGTTCTCATAGTTTGACGCGAATGTTTTAGGATCGGTAAAGAAGTAGATAACATTGCTGGTATTGCGCTTGAAGAATGCTGTATTGAATGACAGGGTGTTAGATACAATCTCCCAGTCGAAACCAGCTTCGTAGGACTTTGTGTACTCTGGCTTCAGTTCCAGGTTGCCGTATTGAGACGTTAACTGATACAGCGACGGGGCTTTGAACGCCGAAGACAGGTTTCCAAATATCTTCAACTGATCTGCCAGTAACACAGACGGGTTAATAGTATAAGTGAATTTATTGCCTGCAGTACTGTGGTGGTTGTAACGGCCGCCTACCTCCATGTGGAAGATATCTGACTTAAAGAACAACGATGTATAAACACTGCTGATGCTGTTGTTTGCTGCACCTGCAGGAATTACACTTGGCTCGGGATGGTAAAAGGCCTGCTCAAACAAGCTGTACTGGCTGCTGTTGGTATACTTGTAACCACCGCCGCTTGTAATATCAAAGTACCTACCAAGGTCATAGTTGAATACAGCCTCTGCATTGGTTATCCGGCCTATGTTGCGCGTAACCTGGTGGGTGGAGTCGTTATCCGGTCCAAGGTTCTCAAAGTTGTTCTTAACGGTGTTTTGAGTAACCTTTAATTTCAGAGCGCCCTTTGGCAGAAGCACGGTAGCGCCAAGCCCACCGAAGAGAAAAGTGTTGCGGTAATCATAATTTTCATCGTTGGTGAAAGTGCCGTTAGGCAAGTTGCCTGTATTGCGACTTACCTGCAGGTTTCCGTTCAGTATGAACTTTCTTGATAGCTCCTGGTCAACATTCACACTTGCCGAACGCTGATGAAATCCCGTTTTGCGGAAAGTGCCGGTACCTAGAGTATCAACTGCTGCAGGAAAACCTTTGCTGTCGTTGTTGGACAGGTTAATAGCCAGGCCTGTTTTGTTTAACTTACCATTCAACCCTGCTGACTGCCGGAAGGTGTTATAACTACCACCGGATGCCTGCAGGTTACCCTTTAAACCCGCTGTTTTCGCGTGTTTGGTGATGATGTTAATCACACCAGCCACAGCATCCGATCCGTACATGGTAGATCCGCTGCCTTTTAATATCTCGATACGTTCTATCTGGTCAACAGGGAAAGCGTTCAGGTCGTAACTGCCGTCGATAGATCCTGCGTTGTTGGCCGGGAAGCCGTCGATCAGAATTAATGTATTACCGGTTGATGCCCCCCTCAGGAAAACCGAAGTGGCAAGGCCAGGTGCATTTTGAGCTCCGGAGAAGGTGATTCCGGGTACTGTGTTCAACAATTGAGGAAGGCTCCTGCCCTGTGCACGTGCAATTTCCTGTGCTGAAATCACAGTAACAACGCGGCCGGTCTCACTTAGCTTTTTAGCCGACCGTGTAGCTGTAACTACTACCTCGTTTATGGAGCGGGTGCTGTCCTGCGCTTTAGACTCAGCACATAACAAGCTGGTTATTAAAACTGTTGGAAGAGATAATTTAAGTAGAACTTTGTTCATGTTGTGATATATGTAAATAGTAATTGCGTAAACCGCATATCATCACATAGCACGAATAAAAAAGAATGGAACACGCGCAACCACAACGGGCAGTGCAGTAACATCCAGGCTTCAATCCACGAAAGCTATGAATAATATGATGCTGAGGCAGGTATTCTGACTTGCTCCCCTCCGCCCGGTCTTCCCACCACCTTTCGGCAACAGTGACCATATGAATGGACTTTGGTTATTGGAGCTTACAGCTGCGGGACAGTTACGGATTTACACCATATTCCCTTTTAATCTCGATGGCAACACCGGGAACCTTAAGCGGGGTAAAAGTACAACAACAATTATCATCCGCAAATAAAAGGGTCTATATTTATCCTATGACAACTCGACTCTTGTTATTGCTGGTATTTTTAAGCAGTGTCGCATGTGCCCAAAAGGCTGATACTGTGTTCCTGAAAAAACTGTTGCAATCCCGGCCTGATCTGTTCGGCAGCATACTAAAACATCCTGCTCAAAACGAGGTGCAGATCATCTACACACAAATTGATCGCGATAAAAATAATCTACCTCACTTTACCTCTTATACTTACCGGCTTAATCCCAAACATTATTTCTACCCTGCCAGTACTGTAAAATTGCCTGCTGCCATATTCGCTCTTGAAAAAGCGAACAGGTTAGGTATTAAGAGCCTTAAAATCGCCGACATGATTACAGATAGTGCTTACTCCGGCCAAACCAGGATCATGACGGATACCTCATCAGAAACAGGTAACCCTTCAATAAGCAACTATATAAAAAAAATATTATTAGTAAGCGATAACGATGCTTATAACCGCATATACGAATTTGCAGGTCGCGAAGAGATCAACAAGAAACTTAAAAAGTATGGGCTCACTAACACCCGCATTGTTGGGAGGCTAGCGGTTGGAGACGGCGGCGAAAATGCACGTAATACCAACCCTGTCGTGTTCTATGCAGATAACGCAGCTATCTACGCCAAACCTGCACAACGCGACAGCAACAACTATCCTATGCAACTGGAAAACATGCAGCAAGGTAATGGTCATATTAACAGCGAAGACAAGCTGGTAATGAAACCCTTCGACTTTAGCGATAAAAATGTGTATCCTTTAGAAGACCAGCAAATGGTGCTTAAGAGGCTGCTGTTTCCTGAAGCGTTCCCCTTTAAAGAACGTTTTGTTTTAAGTGCCGAAGACTACAAGTTCATTTACCAGTATATGAGTATGTACCCTACAGAAAGCACTAAGCCCGGTTACGCGCGGCCCAACTACTACCCTGCCTATTGTAAGTTTTTGTATTACGGTGCCGACAGCTTGGCCAACATCAACCCCGATGTAAGGATATTTAACAAAGTAGGCGACTCATACGGCTATGATATAGACAATGCTTATATAATAGACTTTAAGAACAAAGTTGAATTTATGCTGACAGCCGTTGTACAATCTAATGAGGACGGCATTCTTAACGATAATAAGTACGAATATAACACCGTTTGCCTGCCTTTTTTGAAGAACCTTGGTCAGCTTGTTATGCAGCATGAACTCGTTAGAAAGAAGAAGTATTTGCCTGACCTTTCAAAATTTAAGTTTATTTACAGCAAGGGAAATAAATTGCATTAAAAGAAAACCCGATGGTATATGTGCTGTTAGATAACTGATAACACATTAGAAACCATGACAACAACAGCAACACTAAACAGCAGATGGCGCGAACCTGTAAGGGATCAGGAGCCGGGGGTTAACCTCTCCAGTGCCGAACGTACCCTCTCTATTGCCGGTGGCACACGCCTGGCTTTATCGGGGCTGAAATCAATATTTAAAAGCCCGTTCTCGAGTATAGTTAAAATTGGAGCGGGCGGTTACCTGCTTAGCCGCGGCATTACCGGGCATTGCGAATTATATGCACGCATGGGCCGCAACTCTACCGAACCGGTTAACGTTAACATACGTTCATCATACTTTATTAATAAGCCACGCCAGGAGATATATGATTTCTGGCGTCAGCTGGATAACCTGCCGCTCTTCATGAAACACCTGGAAAGCGTTGAGGTTATTGATGAGAAACGTTCTCACTGGGTATTAAAGCTACCCCTTGGCGTACCTGCAGTAAGCTGGGATGCAGAGATCGTGAATGATACGCCAGGTTACCAGATCGGCTGGAGTTCGCTGCCTGATTCATTGGTTGATAATGCAGGTAAAGTTACTTTTAAGGATAGCCCTGAAGGTAATGGCACCCTGGTTGATGTTACTATCTCCTATCGCCCACCGGCAGGTGGCTTTGGCGGCGGTGTTGCGCACCTGCTAAATCCGGTGTTTAAGAACATGGTAGATAGCGACGTACGCAACTTTAAACAATATATGGACCTGCAGGATGGCGGTAACGCTACCAGCAGCGCCAACGATGAAACCTACAATGAACCACCGGTACTAGTGGTAGAAGAGGTATTTGTTGCTGAAGTACCCGCCGAACAGGAACAGCAATCACAAGCGGATGAGCAACAGGAAACAACTGAAGACCGCCGCGATTTTGCCGGTAACAACTGGCAGGAAGATCCCGACCCGGAAGGCCATAAGCCCGACGTACACCTGTCAGGAGGTATATAAGCATAACAAGAAAGGCTTTCCCAACGGAAAGCCTTTCTTGTATCAGGTGTAACATACGAAAGTGTTACACCTGATACACCCTTTTTAACTTATAAATTTCTATAAGCTTGTTTTTCAATAAACTATAGAATATACATGTTTTAACATGTTACAGTTTGAGGTTTATGTTACACTTTTTTTTGACAAATCAGGGTATTGTTACACTTTATAATAATTTTAGATTGAATGCATTGTGCAGTATAATCATAGGCGGTTTACCGCTTGGTTATAGTACATGCACCAACAATTAAATTCTACCACCCATATGAGAAATACTAAAAATATTAGTATTTAACTAAATAGTTACTTAGCTTTGCAAACAAATACAAAGCTTATGACACCGCACGATGCCAACCTGAAGGAGTTGCTAAACCATGCTATAGCATTGCTGGATGATGTTAAAAGTAAGTTTGGCCTTTTTGAGCGACAAGAATATGCAAGGCTGCGTAAACGGTTTGATGAGCATGCAGCTTTACCGGGTGACCTCCACGCCCTACTGGATGACATCGACACCTCCGACGCTCAACAGTAGCTCAACTATTTGGCTGTAAACGGGTATATTTACCGGTATGGTACCGCGGGGGAAATTAGATATCAGTTACAGCGAAGTCTTCAAGGCGATTTGGTACTGCGCATCCGATCGCCTATTATCCAAACAAGAATACGGGTTGAATGCGAATAAACTAATTACGCTATCTGTACGTACAGGCTTTCACCTTGTATTAAGTGCGCTGTCGCTACCTCCCGGCTCAGAGGTCATTGTAAGTAATATCAACATTCCCGACATGTACGCCATTATAGCTGCACATGGTCTTAAAGCAATACCCGTACCTGTCCGTTTCGATACACTTACGGTAAGTACTGAGGATATACAATCGGTGATAAGCAAAAACACCAGAGTTATTTTGTTAAGCCATCTTTTTGGGGCGTTAATGGACACAACGAAAATTGCGGCTTTAGCAAAACAACGCGGGCTGTTGTTAATTGAAGATTGCGCGCAAGCATTCGGAGGCTACTACGGCGATAATGTAAGCAACGCCGCTATTACCATGTTCAGTTTTGGGTTGATTAAAACCAACACTGCGGTAAGCGGCGCGGTGATACAAATAAGAGACCCCAATTTGCTGCAAAAAGTAATAAACTTAAGCAACTCGCTTCCTTGCCAATCGACCTCAATATTCCGTAAAAAGCTTTTGAAGGTATTGGCTATAAAGCTGCTTACCGGAAAAACGTTGTATTCTGCATTTTACAAATGGTGCCTGAAAACTAATCGCGACCCCGATGAGGTGCTATCTTCCGCAACGCGGGGCATCCCGGGGACGGATGTGCTAGGTAAAATAAGTTATCGGCCCTGCCGCGCTAATATAATACTGTTAAAACAGCGATTGAATAATTTTAATTTGAGCAACAATTTTGCACGCACCCTTAAAGCCAGGGAAATTGTTGAAGGTTTAGCGTTGGCTGCAATCGCTGGTGGTATAAACACTAACAATACTTATTGGGTACTGCCGGTAAAGCACAACCAGCCTGAAAAATTAATAGCTTACTTAAGAAATAACGGTTTTGACGCTACTCAAAAAGCATCAAGTTTGATTGAGTTGGAAGCTGCTACAACAACAAATCATTTGCAGCTAAATTGGCTTGTTTACTTACCATGTTACAGGTCCATGTCTCCAAAAGACTGCAATCGGCTAAATGGCTTACTGTTAAATTTCGGATTAAGCGGCAAATAACACACCAGTTAACTTGTTAATACATTTAGCGGCTTTTATTATATTAGCGAGATGATTAAATGCATTTACAACATCTAAGTTATGTAAACAATATTAACGTCTTTTTATAAATGTAAAGAGCCCGCTGGTAACTAGCGGGCTCTTTACTGTTGCTAACTTTCAACCACGTTGCGTTATTCGCTGCCTTCTACTTTAACTAGTTTGTTGTAAAGGCCCAGCAGCAAAAAAGGTGCTGCCCACTGGCCTACAAATAGCGCGGTGTGTGGCTTGCTGGTTACTTTAAGAACTGCCGACGCACCCATTGATGCTAATGCAGCCCATAAAAATAAATCTGACGGCAGTTTAGCTGTTTGTTGTTCTATAGCTTTAGCCACTGCCCTTCGCTATGTTCGGGATTGAAATTTGCCATTATTTAGTTATTGATTTGATTGATTATTTCATGCGTTGTGAAGTGTCATTTTCCTTAGCACGGCTCATCGACGAATCGCTGCCCATACTATGGATGCTGTCTGGCGTACCAGCACTATTACCAACATCCCGATTGCTGCTGGCCGAGTCGGTTTTCATACCGCTGTCGCTAGCGTCGTTATTTTGGCTTTGCCCGCCGCAAGCAGCAAAGGCCATACAGGCACAAAGGCCTGCAATAATTAAGTGCTTTTTCATTTGTGTAGATGTTTGTTAAATTAATCTTCTCCGTGCTGCTCTCCGTCGCCCGTGCTTGGTGTTGCACCTATTTCGTTGGAACCGGGGCCTGTATCGGCCGCATTCTGTTTTAGTGAGTCGAGCTGGTCTTCCTGCGAAGCACCGCGGATGATCTGCTCACCGGATTGCGCATTGTGGTTGCCCAGATCGGTGGGCGTTGGGTAATTTTGCTGCCCGGGTACAACATTATCATTGTCGCCGGCGGCCTTTATGTTTTCACTTTCCATTTAGTCTGCTTTATTCAGAATATGAAAACAGCACAGTAACGCCCTTCATCCACAACCAAATCTCTCACTACGCTACCGTGCTGTATCATTTTCCAGGTTATTACTTAGCGCCGTTCACCTTATTGTTAATTTGCTGTATCATGGTAAGGTGTTTCTTTAACACTGGCAGCTGTGCTTTGGCAAAAGCTTTAACCTTCGCGTCGGGCAACGTGTTAGCAGCGTGCTGAAACAACGCTATCGTTTTTTGGTGGTCAACTACCATCATGGCCGCGTATGCTTTATCAAACGCTGCACCACTGGCATTGTCGAGCATAGGATCTTTTACCGCATCCGCTGATGGTGGCGCAGGTACCTGGTAGCCTTTTGCTTTTACAATTCGCATAAGCAGATTATTGGCTAACGAGTGGTCGGCTACCATACGGGAGCCAAAAGCTTTTACCTGTCCGCTTTGTGCTTTCTTTTGAGCAAGGCGTCCTGTAGCTATTTCTTTATAACTGCCTGTACTGGCCTGTGTAATAAAATTTACGGTAGCTGTGTCCGGCTGGGCAGAATTGGTTTGTGCGTTGGTGAACTGTGCCGCGAACATGGCTGCCAGTGTTAAAAACGCTGTTGCTAACTTTTTCATGGTTTTAGATGTTGTTTTAAGATAATATTGATATAGAAGTCCTTTTTATTACAAAGCTTTAATTGTATTCACGCGTTAATTGAGCCTGCAGTAACCTTAAATTATGGTACCGCAGGCGCCAATAAACAACAAAACACTACATAGAAATACCTTATATGGGAATGCATACTTTCCTTTATAAATTATTAATGTTAAACTGGTTGTTGGTGAGCGGAAAGTATCTGAGATAGGTAGACACCTCTCCCGGTAATATGGACCTTCTAGATATTCAGTTGTCGTGAACTGTATAGAATCAACAGGAAGAATTGAGCAATTGTTTTAATTACTAATTAAATAAATTAATAAATAAAGAATCTAGCTAATTGTGACGTCCGAATATTATCAGACGCGAAGGGATTTGCAGACTGTAGTAAGTGTTGCAATAAAGATGATGGGAAAGTTATAAAGTTTTAGCTCTTCGCAACAACTCATCGCGAATATTAGCACATTGTTCATACCGCTCTTCGCGGATCTTCTCTTCCAAAAGGTGCTTCAATTGAGTAGCCGAATACTCTAAATACTTCAAGCCGGAGGCTGTTAACGCTGATATAGGTACAATTGTACCATCAGCAGCATAAAAGCCCCATTCGGGTTGTCTTTTGTTTAAATTCATGGGACTGTAAGATACGCACAAAATTATTCATCAAATTACCTACTACAATGCTACAAGCCTGCCATCGGCCATAGTATTCCTTTGATAAATGCAGGATGAAATAACAACGGCATAGGTAACACCAGCCAGAAGAACACCCATACACGCCCAACCAAATTGTTTTTTAAGAAAAAGATATTCTTGCTCATAAGAAGCTTTTCTACCAGGACGAGCAAGCCCTGTAGCAAGAAGTATAACGTGGGCAAGCCGTAGCCGGCATTCACAGGCACGCTCAATGCAAGTTCGTGCAGTAAACCAGAAAAAACGAAAGCTATAAGCAATGCCGCCGCAGGACCCATTCTTTTCCGTAACGGCCGGAAAACAGCCACAGACGTCATCTCACTAAATGCTATGTTCCAGCGTTTGCTCCAAAGTTCTGTTAAGCTAAGCGCCCTGGCAGGGTGCCGAAATAGCAGGTACGTATTCACCCCGCTGAACCGCCACATACCGGCACTTATAGCAAGAAAGCCAAAGTGCAACACAAGACTAAAGCCCACCAACAACAAAGCCGTGACAGCTAAATAGGTGAACTCATCGCTATGATACCGATGCTCTACATACCGTGCTAACAAGATAAGCGCGGCACCAGCCACTACCCTGCTGATACCTGTGTTAATCATTGATCTGGCGCACGGGAGCGGTTTTGCACCTAAGGTTTCAAACGGTTCGGCACGCATGCCTACCCATCCTATCGCGTATACACACCACTGTTTAAAAGTAAGTGTAAGGTTCTTGTTGCGGTAACCCTCTGTAACTGCAATCACCTTCATACCCGTAAAGGTTGTGGCAATAATGGCCAGCATACGCAATATCGCACCCTCCTGAATAAACAGGTAGCTTACAACAGCAATAGTACTTATAAGAATTGTCCAATTTAGCAATATAGCCTTTGCACGTATAAGGCTGTAGCCAACCAATATCACCAGCAAATTAATTACCGCAAAGCAACTAACATGTGTAATTGTTTCCATCTTATAAGCCCTTTAAATTCACGTAGAACAGAAAGCTATAAAACAGGCTGAACCAGGTAAACAGTAGTACTAATACTACTTCGGCCACGCGTTGCCATTTACCGGAAGGAAGAGCCGAACGATCAAAATAAAAGAATTGAATAGCTACCCTAGATAGCCAATACACCGCTATAAAGCCGGTAACTATGGTTGCCAGCCTGGAGTGGCTGAGTAAATCATTGCTGCAAAAAATGGATAGCAGACCAAAGCTGAGGTTGATAACAAATATGTAAGCGGCGTACACCCAAAACATCTGCTTTATAAGCGGATTGACCTTAGACAGTTCTGACCGCCATTTTAATACACCGGGAATAAACAATGAGCCAAGCGCCAGGCTCACCTGGCCAAGTCCGGCAAGTTGTAGAAGTGTGTTGTTGGTGATTAGGGTACTAAACATTTGCTTGTTGATTTAGACAACACAAATGTAAAACAATTATCTATACTTTCAATAATTATTGAAAGTATATTCTGTAACTTATGTTTATAGTAGATAATTAAGTAGCGTGGATATAGCTATGCAGCTGCTCTATAGTTTCTTTTTGTGAGTGAATGGTTTCGTAAACCACATCATTAATGGAGACAATGCCACAAAGTACCTGCAGATCATCAAATACCGGCAAATAACGAATGTTATTTTCGCTCATGAGCAGCATACATGTGTCTATTGATGTTTTTGGCGTAATGTGCGGCAGGTTAATGCTCATGATCTCACCTACTGTTGTATCATCAGAGTGCTTACCCATCAGGATGATCTTACGGGCATAGTCCCGTTCTGTCGCTAAGCCCAAGTATTGATTGTCATGATCAGTTATTACTACCGAACCGATGTTCTTTTCGGCCATTAGCTTTAGTACGTCTAATACGGTAGTAGCAGCAGGAACGGCAATAACCGCACTTCCTTTTCGTGCAAGGATGTGTTGTACATTCTTCATTGGTAAACAGGTTTAATTTGGTTTATGTGAATTTACCAATAACTACTTATAAAACAATAGGTTAGTAACTTATTATAAATACGATAACATGAACTCGCTTTTATTAGTGTGTAAGCAAAGTCATTTGTGAACAATTGACAATTGTTGAATTTACCAAGCATTATTTTTGAGGTAAATATCTACATATGTCTAACACACTCTCTCATATACCTTACTCAGTACTCGATCTGGCAACTGTGGTACATGGCCAAACCCCTGCAGATACATTCCCTAACAGTCTTGACCTTGCACGCAACGCGGAACATTGGGGCTATAACCGCTATTGGTTTGCCGAACACCACAACATGATGAACGTGGCAAGTTCTGCTACCTCAATCCTTATTGGTTACGTAGCCGGTGGTACTAAAACTATCCGGGTTGGCTCCGGTGGTATTATGCTGCCTAACCATTCTCCGCTGGTTGTGGCAGAGCAGTTTGGTACGCTGGCATCGCTCTACCCGGGCAGGATAGATCTCGGCTTAGGCCGGGCACCGGGCACTGATCAGCTTACCGCATTAGCCATAAGGGGCGAAAACTTTAACGCAGCGTTTAACTTTCCAAAAGATGTAGAACGGTTGCAAAACTTCTTTTCGGCAGATAACGCAGACGCTAAGGTACGGGCCATACCAGGCGAAGGGTTGGATATCCCAATATGGATATTAGGCTCCAGCACAGATAGTGCACGCCTTGCTGCCGCCAAAGGCCTCCCCTACGCATTTGCAAGCCATTTTGCGCCAACTTACTTCTTGGAGGCCATTGATATTTACCGGGAGAACTTTGTACCCTCTGTCCACTTAGAAAAACCGTACATGATGGCTTGCATCAATGTTGTGGCTGCGGATACTAATCAAGAAGCCGAACGACTGGCAACATCTGTACAATTGTTTATAAAAGGCGTGGTAACAGGCAAACGACAGTTGCTACCACCACCTATTGACAGTATGGACGGTGCCTGGAACATTTACGAGCAGGAAGCTGTTGAGCAAATGTTGTCATACGCGATTTTTGGGGGGCCACAAACGGTTAAGGACAAGATGGGAGCATTAGTAGAACACACCGGTATTGATGAGGTAATGGTAACATCACATATCTTCGACCATAAAGCAAAACTGCGTTCTTACGAAATTTTGGCTCAAGCAATGCGTTCTTAAACGCTAACCCGACGTATTTTTTACATCATTAGTGCTGATGTAAAATTTAATTCAGACATAATGAGGCACATAGCTAAAAAATGAAAGTTCTGTTTTAAAGTTTGCTAATTAAAGCTATCTTTGCCAACTCTTAAAAACCAAATGCGGAAGTGGCGTAATTGGTAGCCGCACCAGACTTAGGATCTGGCGCCGCGAGGCGTGGGGGTTCGAGTCCCTTCTTCCGCACTATACCGCCTTTACAGCAATGTAGAGGCGGTTTTTTGTTTTTTGCGTCACTAATTGCGGCACTGCCGGACAAATATTCTTTAGCAAAACCTAATATAGACATGGCGACCCCGCCCTATACTCCTGCTCACCTGGTAAACAGCGAAAAGCCTGTAACTGAACGCTGGTACATCGTTTTTTGGGTGTGGGATGCACTTAAGCAAAAGAAAGTTCGCAAAAGATGCTACAAGGTCAACCTGAAAAAAACCAAAATGGAGCGCCTGGCTTACGCAAAAACACGTATTGCCGGTATCAATAAACTGCTTGCGGAGGGTTACCATAGCAACCCGAAATTACTCCGGGAAAAAAAAGCGGCACTTTATGCGGATCGCACAAAAGATTATTCGATCTATGATGCCTTTAAATACATCCTGCCGGTTGTAAAGAACTCAAAACGGCCGGCTACATTTAACAGCTATAATTCCTGCACGAACTTATTTCTTGAATTTTGCGAGCTGGCCGGATGGACTGGATGGAAGCTGCGTACCCTTGAAAAAGTTGACATTATATCATTCCTGGACTATGTACAAGCGCCGAAAGAGGGCAAAGCCGGTGTTTCTAATGCCAGCCGCAATAAATATCTTAGCTACCTGGCTGCTATGTTTACCATGCTGCAGGAACGGGGTGCCCTGGACAAAAACGTTTGTCACGGTATCAAGTTCCTGAAAGAAGAAACGGGCGGCAATATTGCGTACACTCCCGAACAAATAGAGGTACTTAAAGCTGCTATAAACGAACAAAATCCCAGGCTTTGGCTATTTGTCTCGTTTATGCTTTACGGGTTCATCAGGCCCGCAGAAATAGGCCGTTTACAGGTACGTATGATCAACCTTAAGACAAAGGAGATTAAACTACCCGGTACCATCACCAAAAACGGGAAGCCGCGTACTGTAACCATTTCGCCACACTTCGCCGAATACATCAGCTCTATGAGCCTGGAGCTTTACCGGCCGGATCACTACGTTTTTGGTATTAACCTGGTTACCGGCGCTATACCCATCCAAAAGAATTACGCAAACCTCTCACATTCAAAAATTGCCCGTAAGCTGGGGTTTGGAAAAGAATACACGTTATACAGCTGGAAACATACCGGCGTGGTGCTGCATTATAAAGCGGGGATTGATATTAAGACCTTGCAAAAGCAGATCGGGCACCAATCGCTACACGAGACCGATATATATTTGAAATCGCTTGACCTGTACGAAAATTCGGAGATCATTGATAAAAGCCCGGCGATTTAAACACCAATGCCATATAAAAAAATATGCCCGCTGATCAGGCGGGCTTAGCAAATATAATCTTGGATCGGTTGTTAAATCTACCTTAAAGCGGTTTTTGCTTTTGGCAGCGTGCTAATTAGACAGCAAAGGAATCATTAAGTTTTAATTATTTTAGAAAAACAAAGGCCCGGGTACTCTCGCAGTCCCGGGCCTTTAACCTAAACCTTATCACAATTATATGGCAAGAGCCATGTAATAGAGGCGGCAATATAGAACATTAAAAACTAAAACGGGCATTCCTGCTCTACCGGTTCAAAATCGTACTCTTTAATGCACTTTGTATCTGCCAGGGTAAGCGTGTACTGGGAATATTTTACATCGTTGTCTCGCGGTTGATACTTTATAATCAGTGCGCGTTCTAGCCTGGCAGCTTGTCCAGGTGGACAAAACACGATGCGAACTGTGTACCGGTTGCGCTTCATGCGGTTTTTGTAAGTTACCCGGTCGGATGGCGGCTTTACCTTCTGTGTGCGGTAATTTATATCGTTCCAGGTTTGAAAATGCCGGTAAAGCGTTTTATAGAGATCTGTTAATGATACGCCGATGTATACCAACTTATCATTTTCCTTGATAAGATAAACCCCGGACCGTTTTGCGGTCTCGGGGAATGATGTACGGCCGCTCGGCTTATATGGCGGATGGTAGCGGAAAACTTTCACTTGTGCGTTTGATCGTTGTCGATGTTTACGGTTGCCGGCTTTACCTCCGCTTTCATTTCCAGTATCGATACCCGTTTATCCAGGTTATTATACAGCGCGTTTGCGCTCTCCTGCTTAGAAGAAAGGGTATTGATGGAATTAGTTAAGCCGCTAATTTGTGTTACCAGGGCATCAACTTTAAAGGAGTAGGACAGGTAGCTAATGTAAAAACCGCTTAAAAAAGTAAGGAGTGAGAACAGGTAAGGCAGCACCTGCATTAGCTTATTTGGTGTCTGCGGTGGCATCGCTGTCGGTTTTAGTGGCTTGCGCCTGTATAACGCTTGCGGTGCTTACCGCGCCGATGATCTTTGCGGCCGTTAGTACTACTGCAGGCAGCACCAGGCCCGCGCCGCTGGCAGCTACTACTATACCCGCCGCGCCGGTGATCCATAGGCCAATTTTGCGTACTTTCTTCCAAAATGGCGGGGTTGGTGAAACAAGGCGATCAATCACATTGCTTACCGATAATGTGTCTTTTTGCATATATAGTTTAATTAATTAGGCTTGGTTAAAATGGCCCCAATGAGGCGTTGAGGTAACTACCGATAAAATCGTGACCGGCATTATTAGGGTGGATGCCGCTGATAAAATCCTCTCCCCCACTGGCGAACATGGCTGCTTTCATATTAAACACCCTTGTTATACCTTTGGCTGCGGCTACGGTAGCCACTCGTTGGATGTATTGATCTTGCAGCGCGGCTAAGCCCGGATGCTGGTCGGTATCGGTTGTACTCATAGCGTAGCCCGATATTATTGCCACATCATCGGGCTGATAACCGGCCGCAAATATCTTATCGATAACGGCCGCGTAGTTTGTAGCAAACATTTCGATGTTCATAGTGCCGTACAGGTTATCGTTACGGCAATCATTTGTACTAAATGCTAAAAAGACTTTGGTATAATTGCCGCCTTTTGGTATGAGGTTGTTTATAGCCGTTGTATTACAATCAACTATCGTAGTACCGTTTACGCCCCAATTCTTTTCAGTGGCGCGGCGGTAATAGGTTATCGCTTTTGACCAGGCATGATATGCCGGAGCAGCAACTTGCCCAAACGTGATGCTATCCCCAAAAAACTGGAAAGTGTTATAAGGAATCTCGCCTTTATTTCTGCCGATCAAGAATGCCCATTTTTCAATTATATTAGTCATGGTCACGCTTTCGGCATCTGTTAAGCCAGTAGACAGAAAAAACAAACCGTAAGTAGATGTACTGCAACCACCTGCATGATAGGCGTTATCACTGTTTAAGTTGCCTAGCCAAATGTCCTTACCTGCAAAGGTGGCACTCGGCGTATTATTTTTTGTGGATGTAAGCAGCTTTACCCCTCTCGAATAGAAATTCGATAAGTTTGCGGCCTGCATGTTCATGATATTAAGGCCCGAAATTGCGGCACGGTTCGCCGCGCCGGTCGTTTCCTGCTGGTACCATTTGTACCAAATGAAATTGGGTAGAGAACTGCCATATTGATATGTGCCGGAGTACTGTACACCATAGTCAAACCCGCCTCCGTTACCAATAAGGTATAATCCGGAACTGATATTGTTCTCACCAAAATCACTTAAAAAAATACCTGTTTTTAGACTGCTAGCACCATCGAAAGAGATACCATAACGGCCGAACGTTGCACCAAAAGCACCGGTCGGCACCAGGTCGTATGTGCCGGGGTTTACAGCATTAACAAAGTTATTCGCGTTGGTAGGCCCCAAAAACGGATATAGCGCCCTAAGCTTATTATAGATGCCTGCCGCCTTTAGTTCAACAAACATTTGATTAACGGCACGGATTACCCTATCAGATGCCAAAGGAAAATCTTCAGGGTTGTTACCCGCTGTGTATGTTTGGCCTGGCTGTATGCCTGCTGCTGTTAAGTATGCCTGAGCATCATTGTCAACTACTAAACCCGAAAAAGAAGTAAAATTTACAAGTACAGCGCTTGGCGGATTGCCGCTAATTGACTTTACACGAACTTTTAACTTACCGGCCGGAATATCAGCATTCAGGTTGCCATCGATAATGGTGTATGTGCCGTAACCGTTGCTTATTGTATTGCTGTTACTACAGGCGATCCAGGCGCCGCCGTTAATTTGATATTCGTGATCTGTAATTGGTCTGATCATTAGAGTGTACCTCCCGTAAACGTAAATTTGTAGTTTTCATCATCGACTATGCCGTTGGTAGGTGGCTCCGGCCTTGCCACGGCTAATTTGTAGCGTAATTCTCCTCCGGGCGTTTTGTACAGCGTATAATTTGGCAAGTCGGTTGCCGCTTCTTCATCTGCATAAACGGGTGCCGCCTCAATTGCAGAAGCAAATAGGTCGGCTATTTCTGATTGTTTTAGAAATCTGTCGCTCATGATTAATAGTAAAAGGGTTCGTTTGCCGAAAGCACGAATGTTTGGCCGTTATAGATTGGAATTTGGATAGGTATACCACTTGTAATGGTACCGTTTTGCATGGTGCTATCAGAGGGATCATAGAGCCACCAATTTTCAGTTTCACCGATGTTACCTATGTTTACTTCAAATCGGGTTACACCTGGTGCATTAAAGGTTCTGCTCTGATTATAGTTAACACTATATACCTGGCCATTGGCAAGGGTAACCTTTACGGGCTTGCTGTAAAAATTAGTTATGATAAAGCTTGTGGGCACTATAGTACATGATCCGGTTGAGTTGGCGTAAGCTTGTCCGTCGTTGTCAAAGGCCGGATCATTAGCTGCCATGTTATCAGCTGTGGCCTGATCAGTTGTACTTTGATACGTTTTAGAGAATGACACTACCGTGCCGGCATAACCTACTCCGCAATCGTTCCGAGTAAAATCCGCTGATCTTATAGCTGTATAGGTTACAATCTCACCCAGGGTAACATCAGGATTGTAGAAAGCATCTAAATAATAAGGCTCTGCTCCGTTGTTTACTGGCAGGTTGAACCCATCTTTACTCACGATCTTAACCGCTCCTGTTGTCTCGATCACTAAGAACATTTCTATGTTGCCGGTGATCAAATATTTTTTTAGCTGAGCTTTCGGGCGGTTGTTGGCAGGGATCGTTCCCAGGGTAATTGTCGTGCCGGCAAAAGCAGCATCAAGGGCAAATTGCCCCTGCACGTAAGTTATCGCCCTGGTAGGGAATGAAGAAAGATCCGTTTTAAACGATAACCCCATTTGGTCAACAATAGCGGCGTGGTAAGCGCCTAATTTTGTCCATACACCAAAATTGCCGGATATTAGCTGTACGGCATCATTATCGCCCTCGCCATCACCGTTACCGCCTACAAGCTCCCAGGTTACCAGGTCGTTTTTTAGCCTGTAAGTGCTTTGGTCGGCAATAACATAGCAATACATGCCGGCCTCTCTAAGCCAGGCTCCTATAGCATCCCTATCGGCAATGGTAGCGCGGGTGTGGTGCCCGCCCTTAATCTCACTTTGATATGCTGCCGGGTACTGATCTGCGCTATCATTGGGCCTTATAGGCGCTGCAACTAACGTTCCTGTATTCTTTGACATATCAATTTATAGTTACGCTGGCTAAAGCCGAATTATAAAAATTATTGGAGATCCAAACATCCATCACGATAGTAGCGCCCTGGCTGTTTACAAAGTTGCTTGCGGATCGCACTTTTGTAAATGCAGTGTTTGCAAGGCCGTTGATCACATATGATGGCGTACCGAAATATGAAGGGAACGCAAAAAGCAAGTAAGTACCACCGCCGCCTAAATTCGCATAGTTCTTGAAACGATCTTCGCGAAGCTCTGAACCTGCAAGACCCAAAATATCAGCATCCAAAATAGGATGAGCGCTACTGCCATCTTTGGTGGTAGTTCCCCAAAACATACGCGGCATGTAAGTTACCGTTGCTGTTGCATCGCTGCTTAATGTGCCATCTGTTGCAGTCATGCTCTTAGTAAACGTGCCGATGGTACCGGGAAAGTTTCCGTTTTGTGTACCGGCCTGGCTGTCGCCTGTTGGTACTTTAGCAACGCCATCGACTGTAATGCCGGTGATTGCATTGCTTTGCCTGGTAACGTTCCAGGTTAAGGTATAAGCGGCGCTCTGCCCTATCTCCCTCACCGGATTATTTACCGTTAAAGCTGTTATAGGTGCTACCGGCGGGTAAAACACGTTTTCGAGCATTTCGATAACGGTTAAAGCATCAGGGTTGACACCAATTAAACCCGGCGTTTGGCGGGTGATAGGGCGCTGTCCATTAAAAGCTGAATCTCCGCCGCCACTACCACTACCGCCACCGGTGTTTTTTCCCTCGAATAACCTTGATCTGTTGGTTTTCATTAGATGCTGAAGTATTGTACATTCAATTTGTGCTGCAGGCCATCAGTAGATATGATGCGGGTGTTTGTCAAGTCCTGCAAGCCTATGATTTCAATGATAGAACCCTCATAAATAGGGAGGCCGGATGCTACACCGGGCCAGGTTCCATCCATCCAAAAACGAGCTAATACTCTGCCCGGGGTTGCGCCCGGTGCCGGCTCCATTACCATAATAGCAGATTGAGCACCCGGTGTGATCGGTGGCAATACGCACGTTTTTGTAGCATCTAAACGCATTGTACCGTTACCAATGGCACGTTTTACAGATGCGGTAAGAAATAAACCGGTTGTTTGCGCCGGTGCTGCCGGTTCGGTGGGAAACTCAGGGCCTTGCCCTCCTACCGGTATATCATCATCAGTTTCAAAAGCCATCTTATCCGAATAAATTTTGTAATGCTAGGGTGATACCTGGTTGAGCTGCATAAGCCAGGCCGTTAGTATTTTTTTCCTGTTCGATGCGTTGCATCTCTCTATCGTACCGCTCCAGGTTGTAAGCTTTGATGATCGCGGCTAATTTTTTGGCGTATACGTCGCGATCAGGCCCGGCATTGTAACCGGTTTTTTGTATGGCTAATACCTGCTCATAAGGACTTTTTGCAGAGGTGACACCCTTAAGCCTGTAAAGCGGGCGTTTTAGTAAGTTAATGTGTGACTGAATGGCTTCGCTCACACTATCATAAAAGCGCCAAAACCTACCGCCTTTTACAGTTTGCTTGCCGGTACTTTTTGTGGCCGAATGCCCAAACAAGTTGTTAAAGAAACGGGCCTGTTTAGATTGGCCGGCCGCGCTCTCCTGAATGGCCTGGGCAATTACTACCGATGGAAATACGCCGGTGTTTACACAAGCAGTTACTACATCAGGCGCGATTTGTTCTGCGAAAGTTTTTGCTATGGCTGACATTGTTAATCTTCAAATACCAGGTAAATGATCACTACCGCGATAGCTAGTGCAATTACCCAGGTGATTAGGCTTTTTTTTTAATTGGTTCGGGCTGGGCTGTATCGTACTGCTTAAGGTTGTAGCTATTGATTATACCTACAATCTTGGTTGCGTACTGCGGATCGGTGGCATAACCTGCGGCCTGCAGTGCTTTTGCCTGCGCTTCCGGGCTTGCGGCCGTAAATACTCCGGCCTTAGTATACCTGCTGTTCTTTTTTAAAAAGTTGATGCGGTCTACAAAGCCATCAATTAACGAGCTGTACGACCTGAAAGCACCTTTTACTTTAGTAGCTACGTTTCTGATATACTCGGTAGTTGGCAGGTAAGCTATCGCGCCAGTCCAACCGGCTGAGGCTTTAATACCAAAGTGATTATTGTACTTCTTAGCTAGCACACTTACACCGTTGCCACTTTCTAGCGCTGCCTGGGCAATCATCACCGATGGAAACAAGTTTGTGCCGGCCGCTGCTTCTACAGCATCGGCGGCAATTGACTTGATGTATTTTAGGCGCTGACCGTCCATTACTTAGTTAAACCTTTTAGGTTGTTTTTCTTGAAATCCCAAACCAGGAACACTACAACCGCTATCAGTACGATAGGGCCTGCAAGCTTTTCTAATTGATCGTTTGACATGATTATTTAAAAAATTTGTTGTAAAGGATAATTACCAATATGCCGGCGCAAACGTATGCGAGGCTTAGATCGACTATAGTGCGGGTGCTCAGCTCTACGTTAAGCTTTACATCCGGGAGATCTGTATTACCCAGGATAGCACCTAGCACGGTTCTTTTTTGTTGCATTACCAACCGATGTTTAGTTTATAGATGCGGTTTACAAGGTCTACTTTGCCGTGATTATCGATGTTGGCTTTGTACAAATTGCTTTCGTAAAAGCTGCGATCCTTGCGGTACTGTTTCCAACACTGCAGGGTTTGTATAAAGTCGGCATCAGGCAGGGCGTTTATAGTAGCCAGGGTGGTATTAATGTAGCCAGTGGTGCCTAGCTTGTTTAAAAAGCTTGCGGCCTCACGATCTGCACGGTCCAAAGCGCCGGCATACTGCTGTATCTTATCGGTAAAACCGCTGCCGAAAACAACATCGTAATCTTTTACCAACGGCCCTTTTTTGGTCGGACTGTAAAAGCCGGCAATGCTCAAACCTTGTAGTATAGCCTTTTTCGCTGCGGCCGGTAGGCTTGCTTCACCTTGCACAACACGCATAACGCGCTTGCCAGGTAATTGCTTCTCCGGGGTTGGTTCAGGTTTCCCAGGCGCTGGTTTTGATGCCAGCGCCTGTTCTATACCTGTAATTTTCTTCCAACCGAAGAAAGCTAGAGCGCCTGCAGCAATGATGAATAAAATAGCGGCCAAATTGCCGTTGCCGTTGCCCTGGTTCATCGGCTTACTTTTTAACTACGTGATACTTTTTCCAAAGGAAATAGCCGGCAACTGCTACCACTGCCGCGATCAGGATGTACTTTGTGTTGTTTGACATGATATAAATTAATTAAGGGGTTATTTGAGGTTTATAGAGCGTAAACGGGCTAGCAGCTTAGATTTGATGGATGAGGTAAAGAACCCGTAAGTGTGGATCACTTCATCATCTATCCATTTGGTTAAGCTGCCGGAACCTTCGCGCCCGTATTTTTTATTGAATGTGTTATACACCAATACCAAAAGATCATCAGTTGGCAGGTTATAGAGCTTTTGAAATGCTTTCTCCTTTGTGGCCGGCGAAGTGAACAAACCTTTCATTACCTCATGCAGTTCATCGGCAAGCGGATTAGGGTTATAATTGCTAGGTATGGCCTCGGTACCGTGTGGGTATGCTACATCAGGAATAAACGTTAAACCGGCATTCTTGCCCTTGTAATACAGCCATACTGCAAAGCCTATCACTGCCAGTACGATAACCAATATCAGATTGCGGCTCATGACTAGACTTTTTTATGTTTAACGAGATAGTAACCTATGCCCAGGAATGCGGCTAGCGCCACGAAAAGCCAAATGCTAGGGCCGCTTTGTACCGGCTCGGGCCGTGGGCCTAGTGCATCTTCGATAAGCTCCCGGGCGCTGCTGCGGTTTGGCTGATCTGCAAGATCATCCAACTGCGAACCGTAGGCGTAATCATCCTGTAAATCGGGGTTGTATTCCTGGTCGATATCGCCTAGCTCCGGGTTCCAGTCCTCGTTTGCAGCGCCGTAAGCACCCGCGCCCCAATTAGCCGGCATAACTACTCCGTTGGACATATCGGTTTGCTGATCGAGGCCCGCTTGTGATGCAAGCACCTTTAACCCTAGCTTTATGCCTTTACCGGCAAGCTTACCAAGCCCTACAGCACCCTTACCGATGGTTTTACCCACAAAGCCGCCTACTTTACCTACCGTTTTACCAACGAACTTACCGGCCTTTCCTACCGCCTTAAACGCGCTGCCAATAGCTTTGCCGATCTTCTTGAAGTTGATACCCAGGAAATCGCTGTATACATCTTGTTCGGCGGGTGTTAGGCTGTTAAAGAATGCCTGGTGTTTATGCAGATCAGCTTCACTTAAGCCGGTAAAATCTGAATAGTCATCACCGGTGTAATTTGAGGGCTGCGTTTCTACCAGGTGGTTATGGTATACCCGGTTAGTTAAAATTCGGGTTGGAACGTGCAATACTCCGCTTTCACCTGCTTTTTTAATGATGGCGGCGAAGTTTGGCGCTACAGCATCCAGGTCGATACCCATATAGTTACTGTAAAGATCACTGCCGGTAAAATCATCATTGTCAAGCTTTTCAATTTGACCGTATGGCGTAAGGTGCCTTATGTAGAACTTACCAGCGCTACCAACGTTATGAAGAACGAACCTGCCTGCGTTACCAAGGGCGTGACCTACCTTCTTAAAGTTGATGCCTAGGAACGCGCTTTCATCCAGGACATCTTCGCTGTCCCAAAAACGCGGCTCAAATTCGCTATCATCATCAGCATCATACGTATTGATTGAAGCTACTATACCGGTTTTTGGTACCTGGTTGTTATTGCTCGAACCTACTGTGGGTGCCGGAATCGGCATTGGTGCGGCGTATACCGGCTGTCCAACGTTGGGAACGCTGTCCAGGATAGTCGGTGTGGATGTAGTGTCGGAATTTGCGATCATTGTGCTAAATATTTGTGTTACCGTAATGCTCCCGGTCGTATTCCTTTGCTCTTTCAAGCTGCAGGTACATTCGCCAGGCATGTTCCGGCTTTTGATCGTTAAGTATTGTTGTTAGTGCCTTTACAGATGCATTAAGGGAGTAACCCATATCTGCATACTTTTTAAAGGCCCAATCATCTACCTGCATTTCGTCGGTGCTTTGCAGCACCACATGCCCCATCTCATGAAGCATGATAAATAACCGGTGTTCTTTTGGCAAAGCTTTCATATGCTTATAGCTTAAGAACATCTCACCGGTGCGGCGGTTAACCCTTGCCGGTGTCGCGCCCAAATCGGGCACCCAGGTTACTTTTGTTATTTCGGTAGCCCATCCGTTCACCTCTTGTGCCCTTGCGACATGAATGCCCAAATGAGCAAACCTGCCAGTATAAAAAACACCACTTTGTTAATCCCCAGGATGCGGTCGTTATCGTAATAATCGTAACCATCATCAGGGTACCCGTAGGCCCGTTGCGGTATTATCGGGTTGCGGTAAGCTCCCAGGCGCTGTTTGCCCTTCACATCGTTAATGATATTGCTTGTGCCCAGGCTAATACGTGCAAGGCCGTCAATAACATTTTGAAAATTTACAGGGGTATCATCACCGGTAAGGTTTGAGAATTTAGAACCAGGTAACAGGCTAAGCAGGTCGTTTACGAACGGTTGGCGAAACACAGCTGCTGCGTTGCCTACGTTGCGGGGTGTAACATCCGCATCGATATCGTACCGTGTAAACAATTGAGCAACAACTCGGGGTTGCTGCTCAATAAGTTTTTTAATTCTCTCTAGTAACACGTTCTAAGGATTAACGGCCCCTAAAACTTGATACTGCTGCTACTGTAGTTTTGGCGCGGGTTGCTTTTGAGCGTAGCGCTTTTGCCGGGTTAAGGCTGGCTCCGAAGATCAGGCCGATGTTAACGGATGAGCTACCTAATACCTGGTAAGATATTTTGGTTTGGTTATCCATGTAGAAAGCCTCACCAACGGTTATTAAAGTAGTGTTAGGGTTGGCTTCGCTTGCATAGATAGCCGGGTTAATGATCTTGCTCTCGTGTACAGAGAACGGGCTTTCCTTTTGGATGGTCAACACACACTCAAACTGATTGATGTTTGATGTAGAGATCTTGAAGCCGGCTACCAGCGTAGGGTAATTACGGATAAAGTTGTTGAACAAAAGGATTGATTGCGGGTTACCGGTACCGGTTAAACCTGAAGCTCCTGAAGCATCGTTAAACGCACCATCAGCAATTAAGCCAGCTGCTGCGAAAACCAAGCCAGGGCACAATAAAGCGGTACGGGTGGCCGCGTTACCATTGGTTAAGGTTAGGTTAAAAATTTTACCCTTGTGGATGGCATCCATAAAGCTGCCGTTGCTTTCGCCCGAAAACTCTAAGAAATCGTCACCTTCGCCGGTGTAACCGCTCATGCCGCCGCTAAAGTTAGACAGTCCGGCCGCTTCGTTTTCCAGGTCTTCGGCTGTATACCTGTTAGCGCGGCCTAAAGCTGCAACTGCGCCCGGGCCTAATCCTGCGCCTAAAAAGGCCACTGAACGGCCTGCATAAATTCCTCTTTTCATGTGGTTCTTAAAAAATAGTTTGTTGTTGTAGGGGTTGAGTACTTTGCTTTGATTACCGGGTTAGATCACGCCTATTTCATCGTTCCCGATGTAGTGAGCTACTTCGCCATTTTGTTTGGTAACCTTTTTGGTAAGGTATTTTTGTAACAGGAACAGGAGAACACCTGCAAGCACCAGGGTTACAAGTTGTTTTTTGTCGATTAAACCGAGCATAGTTTTGTGGGTGTGTTGATTGATTAAAACCAAACTTACCACCGCCCGGATGCCGGCTTACTACTTAGGGACATGAACGCGCTTTATAGCACATTATCAGTACATAACGGGAAAATCGGGCATAAAAAAGGCCGGTACCTGGTCAGTGGTACCGGCGTGAGATCGCGGTAAAAATGAAAGAAAAACCCGCGATTTTATTCAAGCTCCTGGGCAAGCATAAAGCATAAGTATGCTATTAGCCGATCCTGGCTTTGCAGTTTAGCTTCTAAGGTTACTTTGATCATGTAAGCGCCCTGGTAAACCACCTGGCCGCCCGTTTGATAAAGGATAAGATAATAGATGTAACCGAGCGGCGCCCGCTGCTTACAGTAAGTTGATGATGCTATAAACTGCAATTCGCCTTTTTTCCAGGCTTCCTGCAGTGTCTTAATGGTTTCGATGTTTGGTACTACGTTTTCGCTCATGGTGTGCCTAGATGGTCAACAATTTTTTGTACTTGCTTTGGTGTGTATGTTTTGCCCTCGTACGCTCCCAGGTCGGGAACGCCGGCAAGCCACTTGTTAAATGTTTTCACCGACACGCAGTAAGCCTCCCTCAGCTCCTTTTTGGAACAGGCCCGGATAAGAAATGCGGTTCCAATGTGTACGGTGGTCATATCAGGGTTTCAACGGTGATACTGTAATAATTGTCCGGGTGAGCGTTCACCTTGTTGAATGCTGCCAGTACCTTTTCGTAGTTAGGTACTCGGTTGCGGTACATGCCCTGGCTAAATGTTTCCTGTGTTTTCAGCAGGGTTACATAGCTGATCATCTCCCAAAAGAAAGGCGGCACCCGCTTCAAGCTATGGAAAGTAAAAATGAGATCAACGCGAAACATCCTATGATCTACCAGGAACGTTTTTATTTCCGGCCGAACGTTACCCTCAATGTATTTTGTGCAATCCTCGAAAATTACTAAGCCATCGCGGAAATCCCGGGCAATGATCAGCAAAGTTTCCGTGCTTGGCGTACCTAACAATCTTACTACACCTTTTCGCAAAAGCTTCACCTGGTTAATGGTGATCTCTTTAAACTGATTGTATGCCGGCGAACCGTTTACATCAATAATGAGCACCTTACTATCAGCCGGGTAAGCGCTGGCAATTTTGGCAAGCTTGGTGCTTTTGCCGGTTCCCTTACGGCCTACAACAATGCCGGTAACATGCAGATCGCGTGTTTTCGATGCCATCTACTAGAAGCGGTTCTTTTGAGTGATGTACAGATCGATGCTCCCGGGCGTAACCTTGCTTTGTTTTCGCATGATCTTATGACCGGCTTTCTTAAATATTGCCTCGGATTGTTCGAGCTGCTGATCACCAGGCGCGAACGTTTCCTGGTAAACGTAATCGTTGCCGAATGCTTTCAGCGTAGCGGCCGGCGTGGTTTGGTTAGTGTCCATCGTTTTCGTGCTGTTTAAACTTGCGGAATACATCTAAAAAGGCTTTGGTACGCTGCTTAATGATCATCTCGAAATTAGATAGCTCCCATTGCATGAGCGCTTTCAAGCCGAAAACGCGGTTTAAGGTGATAAGCGATACCATAAGGATGAGCAGCACAATACCCAGGGTTACTTTTTGTATCATGGTTGGTTATTTAAGCTCTACGTGCGGCATGGTTTCAGCGGCAAGTTCCTCGTATTCCTGCTTTGGTTTACGGGTTAGGATGTAAGCAGCTGTTAAGATCAACGCAACTATGCCGGTTGCAATGATCACCGCTTTTGGGGCAAGCCATTTTCCGGTGTTTTCAGTCATTAGTCGGTACCTCCTAATACTGTAAACGCCCGGGTGCCCAACACTTCACCATAAGCCAGGATAAGGCCCATTGCTGGGCTAACCTTAATTTGAGTAGTACGCGCATAGATCACCGTTGCATCGGTTAGGCGTTGTTTTTCCTCCGGTGAAAACGGCAAAGATTTTACAAATTCTTTATGCCTGGCAAGCTTAGACATAGCGATAGCTTCCTTACTACCAGTCGGGTAAACGGTGGTACCGCTATGATCTAGCTTGTTAAGCATTTCCAATTCGGTTTCCTCAAACGCTTTGTTACGCTTTATCATTGCAAACAAGGTTGATTGCAGCCCGTTAAGCATGTTTACGCCTATTATGGCTAGATCATCCGGGCTAAGGCTTTGAGGCTCGTAGGGTTGCTCCTGGCTGTAATCAGTAGGCGGCGTATCCCAAACGCCCGGGCGCTGCTGTTGCTGTTGTGGCTCCGGTTCGGGTTCAGGGTCAAGCTCTACCACGTTTTCGGTGGTATCAGGTGAAAACACCGGTGCTGATATTGCGCCGGCTACGGGCTTGGCTAAAACAGATGTTAAGTCGATAGGGCTTTCGTCGCCTGCCGGTGTACGCGTTCCTTTATTGCTCATTTTGCTTTGGTTTCGCTATGTATTTTTCGAGTACCGGCACGATGGCAGATAGCTCCTTTAATTTCCTTTGGTCGTTGATAAGCTTCGTGATCACTGGTACGATGCTCATAAGCGAAGCTTTGCCCGAAAACAGCCCTTGCAAGCCATTCAGCACATTTACCAGGATAAGGATATCCGCTTTTATTTCGGCATTTTGCTCTATAAGGGCCTGCAACTGATTAGCCGGCACCGTTACTGTTTCCACGGGTTCCACCGGGTAATTGTCAAACTCCGGAACTGGCTCTCTACTATTATCTTCCATTACTTAGTTGTAAATGATTGCAAAATGTCATCCTCGATATGATCCAGCATATCCAGGCAAAGGCGAACGATATCGTATGTCCTGCCATCTTGTTTTCGGGCTGCTAACGCGGAATTGATGCGGTTGTACTCCCTTTCAGTTGCTCGACCGGTAAACTGCTTGTTTTTTGGTTCCTCTACGGTTGCAAAGCGGTTTCGCGGTAAAGCTGCGGGGGCCGGGGCGCTATAACCTTGTGAAGCATCCGGTTCCGGCCCCTGGGGAGGCAGCTCGTTATTTAGCGGGGGTTGGTTTTCGATTGTCATTACCGGCCTTTCCGTTTAGCGCGTTTTTTCGCTTGTTTTCGGCTATGCAGGCGGTTTGTATGCTTGCCGCGTGATGATTTGCCAAACCAAATCGGCGAGCTAGGCATATCAGGGATATAACGGCTTAGGCCGGATAGCAAGCCACGAAATAAATTTGTACTTCTTATGGAAGAACGTTCTGTAGGATAGTTTTCGGCGGCCTTTGGCCGATTTATTTCAGGTACCGGCCGGTGAACAGCCGGCGGCGGTGGTGGGGTGTGCATATAGAGTTTAAATTAATTAGGCAAATAAAATTCTGCACGCAAAAAGGGCGTTTTCGCGGCGTAATCAATAGTTTACCAAAGTTTAGCAATTACCTGCCGGCATTATATCAGTATGCTTGCCAAATATTCTATGGTAAGCACGTGCAGGTAAAAGAGGGAAAAGAGCAAAAAACAGGTAAAAAGTAATTTATGCAGAGTTGCGCAAACCTGCTGTTACGCTGTTACACTGTTACAAATGATGTACGTACGCTGTTTTCCAGATGGTTACGCCGTAACAGAGGCGTAACAGCTTGTAACAGCACCGTAACAGCTTGTAACAGCATTTTTAGTTAAAGTGTTACATCACTGTTACGCATTTAACTCCCAATTAATCAGTATAGTTGCTATTCTTTTTTGTTATGTGTAACAGTGTAACACTATATTTTTTATAATTGAATATTATATATAAGAAGCGCAGAATTAAATTTTGTAGGCGCGGTAAAAAATTTTTTTGATGGTCGCCCCCCTCCCCGCATGATCAAGGCCGCGCGTTTCTCGAAAAAACAAAAAGGCGGTCGCTCCCGCTCCCGGTTGTGCCTTGCTCGCTATCGCTCACGAAGGCATTAAAAGGTGTTCGCTATCGCTCACGTGTGCGCTGCTACGCGAGCGCCTTATAAAGCGGGAAAGCCAATGATTGTGCCAATTTATTAGCTCTTGAACTGTCTGATGGCTTAGGATGAGCATAAACGCAAAATGGTGATTAGTCTTGCTTTTAATAAGTAGCAAGTCTAATCACCATCGCACATTTACAAGGCCGACAATGGGCGTGAAAGTAGTTTAGTCAGTCGCGCGATCAATCATGCCTTTTAAATCGTCGTAATGAATGTCAGCGGGATAAAACACAACATTGTTGCCTTCTTGTACATAGATATTGGTTTTGTAGCCGGCGGGTTCAAATCGAGTAATAAAGTGAACGTTAATTGATACAACATTGGAATTTGATCCAACGATTTCGATAAAAGGATTTTTTTTCATATTATTTATTTCTTATGCAGCTAAGGTCGATACATACATTTACACCTGCACTATTGACACGTGTCAAACTTTTTAATTTGTTACTAAAACGCCGTAAGCTGTTTGCTTTCGAGCTTGTAGTTCATAACAAGCACTTCAATTTTATTGCCCCTGGTTAAGGTGCTGTCGGTGTAGTTGCGCCGTGCAGGGCTTGCTTTAGTAATCTCCTTGTAAATCCAGCCGAATTTATCAATGTAGTCCTGCAGTAGATTGCTTGGAAAACCGTGCAACATAAATTTACCTTTTAAGTTACCGCTTGTATTTAGCAATTCTTCGTAATTTTCTCTTGTCCAGCCTTTATAATGGCCCTGATCTGTATCGGCGTATGGCGGATCTAATTGAAAATAACTATGGGGTTTATCGCGGCTTTTGATCACCTTAATTGCATCGTCGCACTCTATTTGTGTTAGCTCTAAACGTTTTACCAAGTCGTAATTAAAGCTTGCCTTACGGTTAATCAGCACTTGGCAATCTTTGTTCTCTGTGCTGTCATATTTCCAACCACCCGTTAACTTGCTTATAAATGAGCAATTACATAGGTACCAACACGCCCAGGCTAGCTTAACTTCATCATACAAGCCTGGATTCTTGAATATATAGCCGGCTTTGCGGTGTATGCTCCTGGAAGATAGCGAGGCTTCTACTTCGAGTTTAAGATCATCGAACCGGGTTTTAAGTACCCTGTAAAAGTTGATTACAAAATCATTCTTATCGTTAATAACCTCGATCTCCGATGGCGGCTTTGCAAAGTAGACAGCCCCTCCACCAAAAAAAGGTTCGCAGTATAATTTATGATCCGGAATGAGCGGCAATATATCGTTAAGCATATTTTGCTTACCGCCGTAATAGGTGATCGGGGTTTTACAGTTGATTGTCATTGTTTGATGGTGGGCTGATGATAGGCGGTAAAAGCCTGCTTTCGATGTCCTCTAAGGTGACCCCGAACTCTGCTTGCCAAAAGGCAAAGTGGCGGTGATCAATTGTTACTATAACGTTCCCGTTAGGCGTTTCCATGAAAAGATAACCCTTATACCAATTGCGATTCTCTAAGCTCTCTGACAAGCGTTGAAAACGCCATACATTTAGTACTTTGTTCATGTTTTATATGCTAAAATGGTAAATCGTCGTTATCGTTTGAGGTGTGCTTTTGGGTGCCGCGCATAGATACAATAGCATCGTAGTCCATGTATTCAGATAGTTCTTCCCGGATCACTTCTTCCGATACAAAATCCTCAATCCTGAATGTATAGCACCTTAGATGTTTTGTACAGGTAGATACGGCGGTGTTTAGGTTAATATCCGGCTCGTTGGGCTGTTTCCAGCGGCCGAGCTTTGCTACAAGGCCGAACTTCTCTTTTAATTGCGTACGAATATCATCAGAGCGGAACTTAACGGCCTTGTTCGCAAACCATAGCTCAACTTCTTCGTGGGTAAAGTAGAGCGTGTGATACTTGTAATGAAAAAACTTGTTAGTTAGGATAACCGTTAGTTCTTTCTCAAACCACCCGCGCGAATTTTCTTTAACCTGGTTGCCGATATCGGTCGCTAGATCATCCGGGTGAAACCAATGCCGGCTTACTTTCTTGTGTAATATCTCCCGGGTTGACAGATAAGCCAGGAATGCCGGTATTTCGGCTTGTATCTTTTGCCTGATATCGGGATCGATGGCTTTAAGTTGCGGTACCTCGTTAATCCAAAAGCGGGTTTCTTCCTTGTCTACCTTGACAAAGTTTTTATCGTTGGTAGTGATCCAAAACTTACCAAAGAATGGTACTGGCTTGCGGCCGGCGTACATACCGCGTAACTTGATCTTGTGAGCCGTGCTTAATGATTTTAGCTTTTGCAGGGTTTTGTTTTTTTCGATAATACCCTCGTCAATGCCGATAACTAGTTTTGTGGCCCAATCATCGTTTAAGTGATCTTCCAGGATATCGCCGGTTATTTCGGTGTAGTTGGCTAAAAACATATCCTCCGCGATCCACATGCCGGTACTTTTGCCGGTGTTGCGTTTTTCGCTGAACAGCACCACAATTGGCAGGGCCTGCGTTGGATGGTTGTACAGGATGGTGTAATAGTCGAGTATCAGCTCGTAACTTGTAAAACCCGATGCCAGTACACGTTCGCCAAAAAGGTGTTTTAAAGCGCCCTCGATAGTTGACCAGCCGCCCGGTTCAAGCTCGTGGGTAAGCGGATAATACACGTTAAAGCAACCGAACGGTGTTTTTTCAAACTTTTCGGTATTGCAAGGCACGTTACAAAAGGCATCGTACTTGTCAACCGATGCAAGAAAACCCTTGCCATAGTCGCGCTCGATCTCAGTAGGCGACCAAATTTCGAGTTGCGGCTGCAAAACGCCGTTTGCATCCGGGATCTCGATCATTTTGTAATACTTAATGCCTATACGCACGTACTTGTCTGTATCGGCGTGTTTTAGCAGCTCTAAGCCTACTTCGGGATTAAACTTATAAGTAGCACCTCCGAACACAAATTCGCGCTCCTTAATAAGCTGCTGATTGTTTGCATAAAATGCAGATGGTACGTTGCGATTAAGGCTTAACCAAAAATGATCGCGGATCTTCTTAGGGGTTAAGGTGCCCAGGTTAATTACATCGAAGTACACCTTTGCGCCGCCTAAACGGGCAATATCATCAGTAACAAACTTAACCAGGTCGGGATTTTCGAGGCGCTTCTTGTAAAGCAGATCATCCAGTCCCTTTATGCTTTCTTTGGGCTTATCCGGTTTGATGTTATCTAGTTTAAGGTGCCCGAAAAACACATCACGGATGCCCAGGGTATCGTTTTTTACCGCCTCTCTAAAGTTTACGGCCGTAAGGAAAAAGCCGTGCAGAGATTTTTGAAGGTCTTTATACGGTTCTTCTTCCTGATCCCATTTTACCTGCAATGTATCGGCATCCAGTAGCAATAAAACATTGGTAACGGTACAATCGCGCACGATGGCCGCAATATCCGGGTGCAGGTTCTTTTTATCGGCATCCCGAAAACTATCTTTACCACCCAGGCCGATTATGTCCAGGCCGGCTAAACTGCCGGTATAGGCTTTAAACTCACCCTCGGTAAGTATCAGCGTGTCGATGTGTTCTTTCGCCTTAAACTTTTTTACTACTGCAGGCGGGTGAAAAATGTGAACGCCGGTACCGCGCTCCTGGAAGTACTTAACGTTGCCGGCCGGCTGATGCTCCGGCGAATAACGTACACGTGTAAATGGTACTTCGCTGCCGTCGATCGGCTCCGCTCCACCGTATAAACAAGGGTAATGTATAACGATGTTGCTGTTTGGGTCGTTAGCATCTGCCGGCGCAAATATCGGCTGCTTAAAATCCGGTGATGGAAAGTCGCCCTCTACAACAAAGTAGTGCTCGGAAGTGTCGGTTATACCGATCTCGAACATGCGCTTTTTGAAATAGGTATCGATTGTTGCAGGGTCAATCTTTGTGACCTTTTTGGATTGTTTAGCCATTGATAAGTTCGGAAGGTTGACAGTTGAATATGTTGCAGAGCTTTAGGAACGGGTCACTCGGTATGCTGAATTTAGCACCTAGTGGGGTGTTCATCCAGTTGTCAAGCGTTGTCTCGGTGATGTCGAGCTCAATGCAAATCAGGTAACGGTTTTTGGTTATTTTACCGTTCATAGCATACAGGAATTTCCGTATGCTGTACTTTGGTGTAGGGCACATAGTTAAATTAAATTAGTAGGGAGTAGAGTTTTATGCTATAGGCGGGTGCTTTGGTTACCAGTTACGTCGATCTTCTGCATCCCATTGAGCAAGTTTGCACATCACATAAATTATCCATCCAATTACCAGGGCCATAGGCACCGTAAGCAGCCACCAGGGCGCTCCGATATAAACGGATATAGTGTAAGCGCCAAAGATCAGAAAGCAAAGTGCCGCAATAACTATTACGGCGATAGCGGTTTTTTTAAGTAGGTTAAGCATGGTTTATTTGGCTATTTCGTACCCGAAAGGCACAGTGTTAAACAGGTTGACAGATGGATTTTTAAGGCGTATGCGGTCGGGGATCACTGACCGGATGCCGGCCTCCTGGTTCTCTAACAGGATGTAACTAAGCTCCTGGCTGGCCCAATTGGAAACCTGATCTTCGTACATCGTTAACAGCTCTTTTTTGCCATCAATAGGGTGCAAGCCCATATCTATATGGCTCATAAACACGTTAAGCTCGTTCAACTTAAAATGCCTTATATCGCGGATAATGGCTTTGCCCAGGTAGTTTTCGTTAATGCCATCCCGAAGCTGAAAGTAGATATCGTAGCTCTCCCCTACTTTGTACCGTGCATCATCCCGCAAACGGATGGTGGTGTAGCTCGGGCAAATGAGCTTATTGTTATAGTTGAAATTAAATTTGATGTACTGGCTCATTGCTCCCCCCTTTCCTGCCTGTCTGCCTCTTTCATTGCCTCTGCGCAATCGCTACAGTAACTGTCGCCGGTTTCGGGATCAATCCCGGCTATTTTTCCCTCTAAAATGTGGGCACCACACCCGTTACAACTGTACACGCTTATGCACGTACCTTTTTCCGGGTACATGTAATCTGCCGTATGGTTTGGGTAAATTTTAGCGGCTAGTTCAAGCGCGTGTTCAGGTGTTTCGGCATCAACTGTTATAGAAACATGCCAGTGCATGTCAATTCCGTATTTCATGCTGCAACCTCCCTTACTTCGCTATCAGGTATCGAAAAGCTGTAATGCATCCAGATGTACAGGTAATAAAAATCAACTAAGTACATACCGAATGCCTCGCCGTACTCAATTACCAAACGGAAGCGGCCATCAGGTGAAAAAAAGGTGCCGGTACCGTATTCTTTAATAGCTTTTACGATCTCCGGGCGAAGCTCTGCTGTAGATGGGTATTTATCCATTATGCTGGCCCTCCGGGATATCATCGTAAAAGCTATCAAGCTCATTAATTACTTCGCGGTAATCCTTACGTAGCAGCGCCTGTGCTGCCGGATCAACCGTTACCGAAATTTGCGCTTCCAGGGCCTCCCGCTTTTGGATCAACTCCCGTTTGCGGGAAAGCGTACCAGGTTCTGTTTTAAAGTCCATTTTCTCAAAAATTTTATAAGTTAAAAATTGGTTAGGCTTACAAATTGGAGATCGTGAGCTATGGTTTTTTCGAGCTTTTTCATGCTATCTTCTATCAGATACATGCGTAACAAAGCCCTTTTAAGCTCTATTTCTTCTACCGGTACCACCTCGATATCATCATCGGTTACATAATGATCAGCAAGGCCCTGGGATAAAACTGCGAGCTGATCTTTTAGCACGTGGTATTCAGCAACGGCGGCGGCTATATTGGCGTTCATGGCCTGGCTACCTGCTTAGGTTAGCACCCTTTAGCGACCTTGCAGCTATATGACCATTAAGGTCCAGGTATATTTCATAATTGCTATCGTTGCCAAATAGCTCTACGATCTTCTTTTCGGCATCTAGCAGTTCTTTTCCTTTAAGCTGTTCAGCTTGCTCAATAGTGTAATTTGTCATGGTTATAGGTTTTAAGGTTATTTGCTTAGGCTAAAGTCGCCGGCAACATCGTCCGGTTCATCCGGGCGCTTGCTAATCGGCACTACATCTACATCAAAATTTCGCAGTTCGCCGGCTTGCAAATCGAAAAAGCGTTCGAGCTTTAACACGGCCGTGTGCGGGATATCCTGCTTATCTCCTACCTCCATTGCCCGGTAGTTATTTAGCGTGGCCTGGCTCACGCCTAGCAGAGCCGGCAGAATATGCAGGGCCTGCTTATGCTTCTTAATTGGCAGCTTATCCAGCGCCTCGTTAATGCGATATTTTTTATTGCTGTTCATCCTTCTTATTCTCATTTGTTGTGATACTATAATGACACTTAACGCTTAAACTAACAGCAGCTATTTAGCTCTAACCGGGCATACAACTTTATCACACATGATCTACACCTCTACCCGCCCTAATTGGCTACTGCCTTTCTCTAGTTTTTTAGCACCCGTTTATAAAATTTTTAATAGTTTTATTAAAATATTATGATGCAATACTAAAATATTAGGTAATTAATACCAAATATTTTATGTTAATACCACCTATTTATTTTGTAATTGGCTGTTATTCAGGCAGAATAATTTTAGTAATGATTTTAAAAGATGCGGTTGATAGAGTGCTATCAGACCAAAAAAGATCACTTTCGTGGCTAGCTAATGAGATGAACCGTACAGTTGATGGCTTACGCCTTGCACTTGTAAATGGTTCAATTAAATACAATGACCTTGTCAGGTTGGTAGAGGTACTAGATGTGCCAGTTGCTATCCTCTTCCCTAAAAGGTTGAATGAGGAGACTAGTAATGGCACCTCTTTTTCAGAAACTGCTATAGCTTATAAGTTGCAGATGGAAGTTCTTAAAGAGAATATCGACATTCTAAAAAACACTATAAAAGACAAGGAAAAAATTATTGAATTATTGAGTAAACATTAACCAACCAAACAAACCAATCACATGAAAAAGTTGCTACTGGCCGCGTTCGCGGTGCTGGCATCTTGTGCCGTATTCGCACAAGGCCCTGAGGCTGTAAACACCTCTACATCAAACAAGAAAACCCTTTCAGAAGGTTCAATGATCACCGTTTCACTGCTAAACGCTGTGTCAAGCAAAACGAATAACAGCGGGGATATGCTGGAATTTGAAACTTCTGAACCGTTGATCGTAGGTGATCGAGTTATTTTGAATAAGGGCTTGAAAGTATTTGGAAAAATAACTGAATGTGCTAAAGCCCGGGGCATGGGTAAGCCTGGATCATTGACTTTTACTATAGACTATCTTACCCTAGAAGATGGCCGCATAGTCAAGCTTACTGATCACGACATTAAAGAAACTGGAAAAACTACCACCGGTGCAGCTGTTACCGAGGCCGTACTACTTACACCTTTTTTCTTGCTTAAGAAAGGTAAGAATATCGAATATCCTAAAGGCAAAACATTTAAGGTGTTTGTAGCTAAAGATTACGAGATATAAGCGGCACTAAAAAAGCCTATCGGCACTTAGCAAAAATGAGGCACTAACCAGTTAAATGCTAAAAAATATGGCTTTTTGGAACCCTACATGCATATATAATTTTATTGAAATAGCGGCACTAAAATGGGAAGCAATTTTTCCCTTCTTCCGCACAAAAGGCCTTTACAACTGTAAAGGCCTTTTTATTTTATAACTCCTGAAGCTTAACAATGCTAATAAATTACGGCTGTAAGCCGAAAATAAGGCTGTTGAAGTATTTTGGTGCAAGTAGTAACCTGCTACCATACCAAGAGAACATCTCACCATCCACCAAAATTATATCGGCATTAGGCACCATTCGCTTAAACTCTTCCAGATGTTTTTCGACAAATGGATATGGCTCCGTGGAAAGCAGAATAACTTTGGGTGCCGCCGCTATGAGGTCCGTTGCTGTTACAATTGGATATCGGCCAACATCAAAAACATTTATAAGCCCACAGTACCCCATCATCTGATCAATGAAGGTTCCCTTACCAGCCACCATGTAAGGTTTACGCCAGATAAAGTACGCAGCACTTTTTGATGACATAAGTTGATGTATGCCGTTAAAAGCTAGCGCTATGTTATTAACAAGGTGGTTTGCTGCTATAAAGCTTCCAGTAATCTGCCCCACCCCGTTAATCATTTCTAAAGCATCATTAAGGTCAGCTATGTCGCTTACCCAAACCGGATAATGCTTCATTAGCGCTTCTACCTGGCTACGTTCATTCTCTTCTTTGTTAGCAATGATGAGGTCGGGCTTTAGGCTGTGTATGGCTTGCATATCCAGCTTCTTAGTGCCACCAATTTTAGTAACTGTTCTTACATCTGGTGACGGGTGGATACAGTAATTAGTTATACCAACCACACGTTCGCCAAGCCCCAGATAAAACAAAAGTTCCGTTTGTGACGGAACTATAGATATTATTTGTTGTGGAAAATCCAGTGTGTATACCGCCCTGTTCAGCTGGTCTGAAAATACAGGCACAATTATTTACCTTTTCCCTGTACCATCACCTTAACAGTTTTAAGGATAATGTTAAGGTCGGAGTTAAGGCTCATGTTCTGCAGGTACAACATATCATACCGCACCCTGTCGCACATTTGATCAACGTTTTCCGCATAACCATAATGCACCTGGCCAATAGATGTTAAACCTGGTTTTACCCGCAGCAATTTTTTGTAGCTAGGCGTTTTTTCTACTATCTGCTCAATAAAGTATTGACGTTCTGGACGTGGCCCTACTACAGACATATCTCCTTTTAAAACGTTCCAGAATTGCGGTAACTCGTCTAACCTGGTCTTGCGCATAATACGTCCCCATTTAGTGATTCGAGGGTCGTTATCCTTGGACAACTGTGGGCCGGCAAGCTCCGCGTTTACCTTCATGCTACGGAATTTGTAGATGTAAAAAGGCTTTTCGTTTTGCCCTACACGCTCTTGTCTGAAAAATGCAGGTCCTTTTGAAGATAGCTTTGTAATAACGTACAGCATGAAAAATATTGGAGCACCTAAAACCATGACTACCAACGAAAATCCAATGTCGAAACTCCTCTTTAAAAATCTTATTTTAAGTCCTATTTCCGGGTGGGAGTTCAGTTGTAACACCGGTACATCATCATAACTTATCAACTGAGCGTAGTTATTGCCAAGCATCAGGTCTGATACAACCTTAATTTTTATGAAATGAGTATTGCCAATTCTCACCAGCCTGTTTAGCAAGTCGGTGTTCATTTCTTTGTAACATACAAATATCTCACTGGGACTTTTACTTAATAGGTGTTGTATAAGCTGAGGCTCTTCCATTCCTGATATTTGCTCCTCAGAGATATAATCTGCAAGGTCATATCCATATTCAGGATGCTGAGAAAAAGATTTCATCAAACGGTCGGCAATATTATTATCACCTATAATTACTATCTGTCTATGATTGTATCCATTTTTACGGATATAGTCTAGAAAAAAGAACAGCACCGAACGTTGTACAACTACAAACAAAAAGAACAATGTGTAGCTAAGCATTACCTCAGTACGGGAAATGTTAAATATTTTAAAAAAGTAAATTATACCAAAAACGCAAAGGAGATGATAGATAAGCGTTAGTAAGAATTTGTTGATGTTATCACGTAACCATAACGGTCTAAAAACGTAAAAGCTTTTAGAAAGTGCCGATACAACAACCCAGGCAATGTTTACCAATAAAATAAAGGTGATTGATGTATTGCTAAAAACAAGATTATTAAACTTTACAAAATGAGAAGTGTAAAGTGCAATATTCAAAAGTAACAGATCGCTCAGGAAAACAAGCCCCGGAAGGTGTTTAGAGTAGCGTGTATTCATAGGGTAAACAGTAGAAATATGTTCTTCAAAATTAGCTTTTATTTACGAATTTATCACCAAAATATATTAATAGTTGATAAGTACTAAAAGCGTTGATCTAAAACAATGCCAACTTAACAGCTTACAACCTTGCGGAATAATACATTTATTTTAGAAAACATCATCGATTGTTTCACAAATTATATGACCAATAAGAATATGCATTTCCTGAATTCTGGCGGTAGTGTTAGACGGGATTACAATATTCAAGTCGCAGTGCTGGTTCATATTACCACCTCTTTGTCCGGAAAGCCCGATAGTTTTGCAGCCCAATTCACGACCTTTAATTAAACCGTTTATGACGCTGAGGCTATTGCCGCTGGAAGATAAGCCAATAATTACATCGCCTTTTACCGCAAGGCCTGCAACCTGCCGCTCAAACACCCTTTCATAGCCATAATCATTGGCTATGGCGGTGATTGCAGATGTATCAGTTGTTAATGCTATTGCGGGCAGCGACCGGCGTTCTTTAACAAAGCGGCCAACGAATTCTGCGGCTATGTGTTGAGCGTCTGCAGCACTGCCGCCGTTTCCAAAAAGTAGTACCTTATTACCTCTTTTGCTACAATCAATTACTACTTGGCATACTTTCTCAATGGTGCCTTTTAACTGTGCTAGTGTTGCTTGAGCAACCTCTATATGATCTTGAAAAACACTGTCAATTTTTTCTGTCATCTTAGTAATAAACTTCTTCAGCTAAATAATTTTTTACGTAATCGTAAATTCCTTCTTCAAGCGTGTAAAACTTATCAGTATAACCTGCAGCTTGTAATTTTTGCATATTTGCCTCAGTAAAATATTGATATTTCTCACGTATATCCTCTGGCATATTTATGAAAACAATAATAGGCTCTGTATCCAGTGCGTTATAAGTCGCAGTTACCAAGTCATAAAAGCTCCTGGCCTTACCTGTGCCTAAATTGTACAAGCCACTTTCAGCCAATGTCCATTTACCAATGGTCATCATTTTCAGCATCCAGTACATCACTTTTAGTAAGTCTTTCACATATATAAAGTCGCGAAGTTGCTGACCATCTTCAAACTCCTTACGATGACTCCTAAAAAGTTTAACTACCCCGCTTTGTTTTATCTGATTATAAGAATGCCAAATAACGCTTGCCATACGGCCTTTATGATATTCGTTAGGCCCGTAAACATTGAAAAACTTCAACCCTGCCCATGCAGATGGGGTAAATGTTTGTGCAAGCGCCCATTTGTCAAACTCATTTTTGCTTACTCCATAGGGGTTTAAGGGCTCAAGGTGGCTTACAATTTTGTGATCATCATCATATCCAAATTCGCCTGCACCGTAAGTTGCTGCTGAAGATGCATATATAAGCGGAATACTTTTTTCTGCACAATAATTCCAAACCGCCTTTGAATATTCAACATTTAACTTTTGGTGTACACTGTAATCAAACTCTGTGGTGTCGGTGCGCGCACCAAGATGTATAATGGCGCTGATATCGCCGGTAAATGCCCCCAGCCAATCAAACAAATTACATCGTTCTACCTGTTCAACAAACTTTTTGCTTTCCCAATTGGGCTTTTTACCATCTGATGTAAATTCATCAACCAGCACCAGGTTATCGAGCCCTAAATTATTTAGGAATTGAACCATGCACGACCCAATGAAGCCAGCGGCCCCTGTTACTATTATAACAGGTTTACTATCTGTCAAAACGTTCATCGGCAATTTTTTGGTGTATCTCGTTTAAAGTGGCGGTAGCGCTACCTACTTTACTTACAACTATCGCAGCAGCTTGATTTGCGAACTTACAGGCTTCGTAAATACTTTCGCCGGATGCCAGCGCAACTCCCAATGCTGCCAGAACAGTGTCGCCAGCACCGGTTACATCAACAACGTCAAGAGCCCGGGTAGATATAATCTCAAGTTTATTGTTATTGAAGATAGCTATACCATCTTCTGACAGCGTTACAACTACACTTTCACATGCTGTAATTTCCTGTATTTTAGCACAAGCCGCTAATAGCGTATCATTATCAGTAATGTTTATACCAGATGCTATAACAGCCTCTTTGCGGTTTGGCTTGATAATATTTACTCCTTTGTATTTAGAAAATTCTAACCCCTTAGGATCTACCAGGGTCATTACTCCTTGCTGGCGACATATATCAATTACACCTTCTAACAAGGTCGGAGTTAAAAGCCCTTTGTTGTAATCAGATATTAAAACAATGTCGTACTCCTTTACAATTTGTTGAAGTTTGCTTAAAATTTGCTGCCCTTTTTCAGGAGCTACTGGTATAGTTACCTCGCGATCTAACCGGATTAGCTGGTGATTAGCTACCAACACACGTGATTTTACTATAGTGCAACGGTCAGAGTCTTTAACTATCCCATTTAAAGATATTCCAAATGCAGAAAGTTCGTTAAGTACTATATCTGCTTTGTCATCATCTCCTACTATGCCTATGATAGTGGGCAGACAATTGAGAGCTACAAGGTTCTTTACCACATTGCCTGCACCGCCAAGTGTAAACGATTCCCTGGAAATTTCTACAACAGGGACCGGTGCTTCCGGAGAAATGCGGTTGCAGGTTCCGTATATGTAGTGATCAAGCATAAGATCACCTATTACAAGTATTTTGGTGTTTGTAATTTCGGCTACCATAGTTATTTCCAATAAAAACCGTGCATGGACAGTTTTGTTACGACACTTACCGGCAACCTTTTGTAAAACCTGCCGCTGTTATACCCCATCCATTTAGCAAATACCGAAGCAATTGACTTAAAAATGCTCAACTTATCATGTTTCATTACATAACCGATCTCGGACTTTACAAATTTTAAACCTTCCCCTCCGGCTTTTCCAAAATCGTTTAAGAGCCATATGTTTTGTTCGTGAAAAACTCTCGTATCAAAGTAGCGACGGAATTCCTGCCCTAATGTATAAGTATGGGAGTGACGCACAGTAGCATTGGCAACATAAGCTTTTTTTTGACCTGCCTGCAGCAATTTAGCGGCTACAATTGCGTCCTCTCCCATTATAGAGTCAGATGGAAACCCACTAACGCTCATCAATGCAGACCGTCTGTAAGCTGAAAAAGAATTTGAACAGAAAAATATCCTGAAGCCCAATTTTTCTTTATCCTTTATAGAAAGTACTTCAGATACAGGAGGATAGTTGTATAAGCGAGCGTGCGTCTCAAGCGTTTTAGACCCTTTGTGCGGTAATTGCCTGCCGTAGGCAATACCTACCTGATCGTCGGTTTCAAATATATTAACTATATTTCGAAGGCTCATTGGGTCAGCCAAAATAGCGTCCTGCGTAAGAAATACACATACGTCAACACCTTCTACTCTATCAACTAATAACTGCCTTGTAGCACCATGATTAAATTCAGCTTTAGGGATGGTAATCACCTCAAATCCGTATTCAGCAGCCAACCTAACGGTATTATCTGACGAGCCGGAGTCTACAATTACTTTGCGCTCTGGTGTTAATGTTTGCGCCATTACGCTTTTCAACACTTCACTCCACAACGCACCAGCATTGTAAGTAGGAATAAGTAAAGCCGTTTTTACTTGTTTTGTCATGCGCAAAATTATTAGTTTCTAAACTGGTCTATTATATCCCATGTTTGAGCTGACGTTTTTTTCCAGTTGAAAAACTTCGCCCTTTCTTTACCTTTTTCACCCATTTTTTTTCTGGCTTCATCATCTTCAAAATATTTTAGCATGCCCGCCTCTATCTCTGCTAAACTATAGGGGTCAACTAATAAACCAGCATCTGAGATCACTTCTGGTATGGCTGTCTTGTTGCCAGCTAATACCGGACACCCAGTTGCCATAGCTTCTAACGGAGGTAATCCAAAACCCTCATAAAAAGACAGGTAGGCAAAAAACATAGCGTTAGTATAAAGCCATGGTATATGTTCATCGCTAACGTGCCCAGTAAAGTATACACGTTCTGGAATCTCGTCAATATTATTAGAGGAAAACACCAAAGGGCTTCCTTTTTTCCCAACAACAACTAAACCAACATCTTCTGGTATTTTATGTAATATGTTTTTCCAAGCTTTTAACAAGAGAGGTAAATTTTTACGGGGTTCTAAAGATCCGAGCGACAACACGTATCTATTAAACGGGATACTGAGCGGCGCGCTTTCACCTGTTAAAAAGTCATGGTTTACGCCATTATAAACAACTGATATTTTACTTTCTGGTATATCTATGTGTTCCAGTATCGTTTGCTTGGTAAAATCGGAGATTGCAATAATATGTTTTACCTGTTTACCAAGTCGTGGTAAAAGCTGCTGATACCATTTAGCGAAGTATTTGTTTATCCACTCGGGATGTTGCAACGGAACAACATCATGTATAACAACCACCTGGTTTTTAACAGCTAATGGCCCTGTAATGCTTGGGCTAAATAGCAGGCGTCCTTTTAACAAGCCGGGCAAGTAAAGCTGCTCCCACATATGGCCTTTGAAACCGCGTGCAATATCAGGTGACGGTGCTACCTCTTCTATCATGTCCGGCGGAAAACCGGAAAGTACTTCCTGTGTGTAACGTTGTATACCGGTCAGGGCTGTGATCATGCATCGTACATTACATACTACTTTAGTATCCATTAGTGAAAATATTAAGATTATGGCATCATGGGAGTCGAATCAACGGCACGTTTTTGCACCCTTTTCTTTCCGACCTTTATAAATAAGTAATATATTATTATAGCGGGTAATGAGTAAATACTGATTAAGTAGAAGTTGACGAAAAAGCCAGCAATATTATTAAACGCAAATTGTATTAGGAAAAATGTAAAATAACCTAATGAATTTCCTTGTAAGAGGTTTGCTATTCTCTTAAACTTTTTTACCACATAGCCTAATAAAAAGCCTGAAGTAAAAGGCAACATGATAACCCCAAACCAACTAAAACTTACATAGCCCCAGACTGATGGCGGCAGTCTAAGCCCCCCTGACGCTATTTGTGTTATATCGTTCGTATCATTTAAAACAAGTAGTGTATAAACAGATGGGTTCCAGGGAAAGTTAAACGGTATTAGTCCGCCAACGTATGTAAGTCCGTAGGTGTATTTGTTTCCTGCAGTTACAAATGCATTTAAGAACTGAAGCTGATCGGTAATATCGGGTGCGCCGTAGGCAATAGCTTGGAAGAAGTTAACGTCGTGAGCCGCCAAGCCAAAGATAGTATCGGGATATAAAAGCCCAAGGATATAATAGATGCTGCTGCCGAGAATATAAGAGCAAAGTACAAAAAACAAAAATACCCAAAATGCACTATTAGTTTTTCTAAGAGCAACGATTATAGATACCGCTACCAAAATGCCGCTAAATATTGGCGTTCTGTTCAAACTTACCGCAATAAGTATCACTCCGCAGGCAACCAGAGCTAGACTTTTTAAGTTAAAACTATAATAAAGATCTAATACCTTTAATGGCATCAAAAATTCGAGAAGCTGCCTGCAAGTGCGATACAAAAATGCGACTCTGGAATATGGAGCTTGGTATTCACCTTTAAAAAATTTAGCCATATAAGGGTCTGCGGCAAATATCGGAACGAAACCCATCAGCAAAAAACTTGTACAAATACCGATCAAAGATATCAAGTAAATACGCGAGCAAAGTTTTGAGATTTGCGATACTTTATGTTCATCTTTGGCGAGTTTGGCTATGAAATTAAACTGAAGTATAGTGTTAAGCACAGGCAATTGTTTCCACTTATACCCTAGAAACAAACCAGCTAAGTATGTTATAGAACCGATTAAATTAATCAAGGAGTAAAGCTCAATAATATCTTTACTGGTGTAGTCTGTAAAATCTACCACAAAAGCCGGGATAATGTAGGCAACCAGGCACAGCCCTAAACTTAAATGATTGAAAATATTTCGCTTATCAAACCAAATAAAATAACTTCCTAAAGAAAATATACTAAGAGAGAAACCTATCGAAACAGTTAAAAGCATTGTTAAGGTTGACTTATAAAAGCTATAAATTCTTGAACTACTATTTTCCACTGAAAAGCTTCCAATCGTTCGTAACCGGCAATTACCAAGGCTTCTCTGTTATCTTCTATATCTTTTAAAGCGGAGAGCCAATCATCAATCAGCCATGACTTAACCGTAATGCCAGCACCTTCAACTACTTCTATCATTGCCGAATTATGAGCTGCAATAACCGGGCAGCCACAACTCATCGCTTCAAGCAGCGGCAGACCCAAGCCCTCGTTAAAAGATGTAGTAAGATAACAATAGGCGTTACTGTACAATCCTATCAAGTCTTGTAAATCAACCTTCGGTAAAATCTTCACTTGATCTTTTGGGTAGCCGGAACTATTTAACTTAGTTGAAATTGCATCAGATGTATTTCCCCAACCACTTCCTCCTACTATAATCAGATCGTATCGTTCGGCTACGTGTTTAAATATATCTAATAACAACTCAATATTTTTTCTAGGCTCCAAGGTTCCTACAAAAAATAAATACGGCTTTTTTGTAGAAGATACTTGTGAAGAAATTTGAAAACGTTGAGCTAAGGCTTCCTTAAAATCAACGTTTAATCCAGCACCTATAAAAATTTTTTTGTTTGATGCTATATCAGGATAATAGTTTTTAAGCTCATCGGCGGTGTAATGTGAATTGCACCAAATCAGATCCGCACGTCTTATACTATATTTAAAAAGTAAGTTTGTCAATATCCGATTGGCGATCGACATGGTATCTGGCCATTTTTTAAAAACCATGTCATGCACAAATGTAATTTGCTTAATTTGATTTCTGTTAAAAAAAGGGTAAAGATATGTACTTGGTGATAAATAATAATCTGGTTTTAATTGCGCAACAACTCTGTTAAGCTTGATTAAAGACCATAGCAAACCAATGTTGTTAAATAAAGGCAAAGGCCTTTTGACAAACTCAATGTTATGCTCATTAAACACACCGTTTAATAACGGATGAATTTCAGATCTTAATATAACATATATAATCCAGTCTGGCCGCTCGGCAGCAAGTTGCTTAATCAATGATACAGCGATGTATGTAACACCAGAGGGCTTTCTAGATAATCGAACCCCATCAACAGCGAAAATCATTAGTTTACTGAATCTTAAGGATGATGTAACATTCTTTATTAGCAATTTGGTATAAACCGACCATCATAACAGGAAATTTGTTTATTGTAATACAAGTTTAATAAATGGGATTTCTTAGGATTCTAAAATCCAAATCATCTAAATTGCAGAGCAAGCATTTTAATAAGTCGTTCTTTATAAGTATAAGGAGTCATGAGCATATAAATAAGTTCACGGGCAGTGATGTTAATCTCTTTGCATTATACGCTTTATTATCAACGCTATAACAATACTTTTACCAGGTAACTTTTTAAAAGTGGTAAAGGTTCCGCCGAAAAATGTAAAAGCCGGTGGATTCTTTTTTATGATCCGGCTTAGGAAAAATTTCCTCCAAATTAAGGGTTTCATGTTTTGATAACGACTATCTATATACACTTTAACCCTAGACTCTGTAATGGGAAATAAAAGTAGGCGGTTAGTATATATAATAGAAGTAACATTTGAAGTAACCTTTAAAATGTTCACTATGACTTGCCACACGTATTTACCTACTCCACTCAGCGGCCCCTGCAGGGGCCGTCCATCAACAGCAATTTCTATCATGACGTTTACAGGGTCTTACTTACGTCGCTTTTATCAAGCAAAAAATACTGGTTTTCGGGCCTGAAATATTTGATAAAAAACTTAGCAAGTATGTAGTATTTTTTGAACCCAAGCAAACGGTTAACAATGAAGAAAAATTTATTTATATAGCTTACCTTTTTATAATAATCACCGTAGGTGTCCTTCCTCATTTTATCCAGTTCGTTTTTAACAAAAGACGAGTCTACTAGTTTCTGTTTTTTCAGCCTTTGATAAAAAGACGCTTGAGGAGCCGATTTAAACGGATTCCCGTATGTAACATTATTTGCTAATGCCCGCCTGTATAAACGCCTTTGCAGATGAAGAATTTCTATCCCATTATCAAAATAATTATAGCTATAACTTAAGTTCAGAAAATCGGCTATTCGGCCCTTAGTAACTTCCTGTTCGTATATGCTAAATATAGGCAGCAAATCAGGATAATTCTCTAAATTGAGATCTGGCAGATTTAGATTACTATCTTTAAAGTTGCGATAGTTTACGCCGGAATAATGCACGAATATAAGTGCAAAATCTTCTTTCCCGGTTACACGGTTTGTTACCCAAAACGCGCCATCAACACTTTTGATCTTGCGCTCATGAAAATTCCAAGGTGCTAAATTTCTGCCCAGATCTCTTGACACGTGTATGCCGCTGTCAAAAAACGAGAAAATAAAATCCATCCATTTCTGGTCTGTAAATAAAGCATCGGCCCTGTCTACAAAGCACATGTCCTGCAGCCTGCTTTTCCACCAACTTAAAAGTTGGCTACTCTGATCACATTTTCTAAAAGCAACAAAACCCAAGTTGTATATACCAGTGGCTAAAAGGTCATTTTGCGACGCGTTACCTGTATAGTTAATTTCAAGCGTGGTAATATGCGGAGTTACCACAACAAAGGAATCATCCAGTTCTCTAAATATTGGGTCTAGGGCAGAAAACACGTAAATGTCTGGATCAAAGTAAATCACTTTGTCGTAATCTTTGCCAAACAGGTACTCAGCGCAATGTGGCTTTAGGAACGTGCAAAACTCAGTTATGTTATATTTAAAGGCGGTATCAAACCACAAGTCTTCGGCGTAATCCAGTGTTTCCTTGGCAACATGATAAAAGAATTTGCTTTGCTTTATTGCCCCAAGTGCCTTATCATCATCAACTTCATCTGCAATGAAAATATGAAAGTCAACCTCCGGGTTAACTTTTTTTATTGCCGATCCTAATACTTCGGCAAGGCCAAAATAATTTTTTGCTACAATTGTAAAAGCTCCTTTTTTCATTTAGTATAATTTATTTCAAGTTTACCATAATGACCTGTTAAAAAATCGTAAACTCCTTTAATTATAAATTTAGCGTAATTCTTTTTGTCAGGATAATAGAGGATAATTCTTACCACACTTTTGAACAAATGCTTAATCCTGTTTGATACAAGCGCAAAGTCACTGAAAAAGTATTTGAATGTTATGTAAAGGGTATTTCTTGTAATATAATAATATCTTAACGGCGAATGCCCCGTAACGACATTACTTCCATGGGTAGTTAAAGGCACTCCCAAGTTATGCTGTAAATAAATTTGTTTACTTGTAAGAATCTTGAAGCCAGCAACTCTAGCCTTTGCGCAAAAGTCATGATCAACCTCATCAATAAACAGCTTCTCTTCAAATCCTTTTAGCGCTACCCACACATTGAGATTAAGTAGATTTCCTGAGGTTACCACAAAATGAATTTCGTCAAAATTTTTATCAAAGTTTTTAGTCCAACGATCGTAACTACCAGTATAGGAGGCAGAACAGATAGCTATTGTATCATCATTGAGGTTTTCAACCGTGTGAAAAAAAGCAGTATTCATGAAGCTTGTATCCTGATCCATCGTCAATATCCAGTGATAGCCAGCTTTCAAAGCTAAGTTACAGGCAACATTTAAAGCGTTAGCTATACCCTTGTTGCCTCCATTATCGATGTATATTACCTGTGGGATCGCCTTAATGGCCGATAGAACATTGTGATTTTTGATATCGCTATTGTCAACTACATACAATACAGACAATGTAGCAGCATAACTTTTTAAATTACCTATCACCTCCCATTCAGGATTATAAATCACCGTGCAACCTGCTATCATTGTTTTATACTCTTAAACTTTTTAATAAGTGCTTCATACACCCAAACAGATAACTCGTTTTTAAAAAAAACCTGTTGGATAACTGCATAAGATATTGCACATGTGACTACTGCAATAACAGTATGAAAAATCATATTACCAATAAGGTAACGAGACATTATGGTTATCGGTACAAAAATAATTGAGGAAAGCAAGGCCTGCCAAAGTGATTTATAAGGTACTTTAAAATTGAAGTATTTTTTTACAAAGTACATATAGGTTAAAGTTACGAACACTTCAGAAACAATGTTTGCAATTGCGGCTCCTATCTCATTTAGAAATGGAATGAGTAAAAAGTTCATTACTACGCTAACAATCATTCCTACTGTAACTGAAATCAGCATCTGTTTGTCTTTGGCTGATGAAATGAGTATTTGGATACCGAAAAAGTAGCCAAATCCGATAATAATAGGCATAATTGAAAGTATTCTCATGACCCCGGTAGCCTGTAAAAACTTGTCTCCCGAAAAGATAACCACAGCTTCATGTGAAAGAAGGAATAGCCCAAAGGCAATTGGAATTGAAATAAAAGCTATAAACCTAAATGATTTGTCCAATAAATTGTAAAAATTACTCATATCACCTTCTTTCAAGCTAAAGCTGATTTTAGGCATTGCTACAACCCCAAGTGAAGTAACAAATGGTATGGTGATCTTAGCAAGCTTCACTCCTGCAGAATAAAAGCCTACAGCGCGTTCATCCGACAAAAAACCCAATATAACAACATCTAGAAGTGTGTACATACTTGATGCTAGAGACGTGCTAAATATGAAAAACAATGGCTTCAGGTGTCTTATAAAATTAAGCTCCTTGGTTGTGAAAGTTACATCCTTCCATACCAGTAACATGCTTATTAGATTATTACCAACTAAAGCAAAAATGTTGATGATCAGATAAGTAAAAACATCTGATGGTTTTTTTACAAATAAGTATAACAACAATAATGAGATCGCCTTAATTATTACAGACCGAACTGCTATAACCTTAAATCTTTCGATGCCTGAGTAAAACCAATCTATAGATGAAAAACCAAGGAGTATTATACCGGCAGATACTATATAACTGCTTTGATCTACCCTAAATTTGTCAACTATTAAAATAACTCCGAGATACACAACGCTGATGATAACGCTTGTAAATACATAAATTAAGGTTAATTCAGAGAATGTTCTGTTTAACCTTTCTCTGTCATTTTGAACTTTGGCAATCTCTCGAATGCCGTATATTGGAATACCCAAAGCAGCAACCAAGGCAAAGTATTGAGCGAAAGATGTTATGAACTGAACTTTTCCGATTCCGACGGGTCCCAATATCCTAGCTGCGTATGGAAAACTTATTATAGGAAAAATTAAGTTAACAATAGTTAATAAGAGATTGAATACGTAGTTACTTTTGGTGGTAGACACGGGATTAGCTCGTAAATTAAGTTCTTTTATTATTCATCTTCCAAAGATTTAATTCTTGAAAAGTTCCAAAGATACCATCATTTTTTACAAAAAGAGTTAACCTGGCCATTTCACAATAAAAGAGGTTATTTGTGCCTGAATGACTGAATGTTAATTGTTGATTTTTGTTATGATTTATTGTTTATACTTATACGCTTTAAGACGGCTAATTAAATTTTGCACTGTTAAGTGATCGAAAAGCTCGATCAAAGGTAAACTCAATACCTCATTATGGATCTTCTCACTTACTGGATAACATACCTTATTCCATTCTCGATAGGCAAGTTGCTTGTGCGGCGGAATGGGATAATGTACAACTGTTTGAATGCCGTGTTTTTGTAAAAATGCCTGCAGATTGTCCCTGTTTTTACACCTAATGACAAATAGATGCCAAACATGCGACTCTTCTGATGTTACTTCCGGAAGAATTATTTCGGGATTTTTAATTTCGTTTAGGTAGTAAGTTGCTATTTTTCTGCGGATGCCTGTCTCTTCATCAAGGTACTTTAGCTTAACAGATAGAAAGGCAGCTTGCAACTCGTCCAGTCTACTATTTACCCCCTTGTACACATTTTGGTACTTAACGTGTGAACCATAGTTCAGTAGTGCTCTTATTGTCTCGGCTAGTTTGCTGTCGTTAGTGGTAACTGCACCGGCGTCACCTAAGGTGCCAAGGTTCTTGGTTGGGTAAAAGCTAAAGCCTGCAGCGTCACCAAGGTTGCCACATTTTTTGCTGTTAAGCTGAGCGCCATGCGATTGTGCGCAATCTTCAACTACCTTAAGCCCATGCTTTTGAGCGATGGTGTTTATGGCTGCCATATCACACAATTGTCCGTAAAGATGAACCGGTAGAATTGCTTTGGTTTTTAAAGTAATTTTCTCTTCAATAAGCAAAGGATCAATATTGTAGGTGTCAATATTGGGTTCTATCAGCACAGGAACAAGATTGTTGGCAGAAATTGCTAAAATACTGGCAATGTAAGCGTTTGAAGCGACAAGTACCTCGTCGCCATCGGTCATTAAGCCGAGTTCTTTATAAGCCCTGAAAATGAGTGTAAGCGCATCCAGGCCGTTAGCCACACCTATGCAATGTTGAACACCGCAGTAATGTGCAAATTCATTTTCGAAGTTCTTTACCTCGTTGCCTAGTATATACCAGCCAGAATTTAATACACGCTCAAAGGCTTTTCTAAGTTCATCAGCATGCGGCTGATTAACCTTTAATAAATCTAAGAACTGCACCATCAGCGGATCAAATTTTTGCTATTGCGGAGCGCCAAAAAATCGTGGTATTCCCTGATGTAATCGGCTTCATCGTACTTATTTGAGGCAAATACGAGGCAGATTGAACCCGAGGAAAAATTAACTTCGGACGCCCATATTCCTGGTGGAATATGCAGGCCTATATAGGGTCGATTAAGCTGCACAATACGCTTAGTCTTACTATCGTCCAAAAAAATCTCAAAACTGCCGCTGGCTGCTATAAGAAACTGGTGACAGGTTCTATGAGCATGTGCGCCACGAGATTCGCCACCGGGGATATCATATAAATAGAACACCCTTTTTATGGCAAAGGGTATCTCCAGGTTATTATGCACTGGTGTAATGTTACCGGTACGGTTCTGAATACGAGGCAGTTCATATAATGAGCAATCGTAAACAGTATTCATCGGGCAGCTGCTTTAAAGGTTACGTAATCATCAAACTCGCACTCGTAGTCATCTTCATCAAAGTCTGTTGAAGCTACTACAAAGGCAAGCGAATTGGTGGAGAAGTTTTCCATATGCCGCCAGATGCCGGCAGGAATATACAACCCATAATAAGATCTGTTCAGGGTAAACACCTTTGTTTCAGCGCCATCCTGCACTATTACATCAAAACTGCCTGATAGTGCTACTATAAGTTCCTGATTGGTTTTATAGCTATGGCCGCCCCTTTGTTCACCACCGGGCACATCATATATCCAATAGGTACGCCTAATGTCAAAAGGTACATGTTCCCCTTCTTCCATAAAGGACAAGTTACCCCTTTCATCCAGCACCTTTGGTAAATTGATGAGTTTTACCTCTGTTAAATTCATATTCCTGATCAGATAATTACATTGTCCAAAACCTTCAAAAACCACATTTTTTTAAACTGCATTTTATTTCTGTACAAGATATTGAATTGAAGCTGCAACAAATAACAACATTATGCAATGTAGTCCTTAAAAACGTCCAAAATGTAATCATAATGAGTTTCGTTGAGGCCCGGCCAAACCCCAAGCCAAAACGATTGGTTCATGATGATGTCGGTATTGGTCAACTCCCCTACTACCCGGTGATTGATGTTTGCATAGGCGGGCTGTCTTAGCAGGTTGCCACCAAATAGCAGCCTGGTTCCAATCATCTTTTCTTCCAGGTGCTGTACCAGCATATGCCGGTCCGCGGCATCACCCTCCCGCAGGGTCAGCAAAAAGCCAAACCACGAGGGGTCGCTGTTAGGTGTTGGTTCCGGCAATATGAAGATTTCCTCCAGCTCCTTCATGCGCTCGTATAGTGCTTTGTAGTTTTCACGCCTGCGCTGCACAAAATGATCTATTTTCTTTAATTGTGACACACCAAACGCCGCCTGCATATCGGTAACTTTAAGATTGAAGCCGATGTGCGAGTAGGTGTACTTGTGGTCGTAGCCGTAAGGCAGGGTGCCGAGTTGCTGTGAGAAACGGCATCCGCAGGTATTGTCCTTTCCCGGTTCACAATAGCAATCGCGGCCCCAGTCACGGAAGCTTTCGGCAATTTTAGCCAGCACCGGGTTATTTATCATCACCGCACCGCCCTCGCCCATTGTAATATGATGTGCCGGGTAGAATGAAAAAGTAGAGATGTCGCCAAAGGTGCCGGTCTTTTGTCCGCGGTAGGTGGCGCCAAGGCTGTCACAATCATCTTCCACCACCCACAGGTTATATTTCTTAGCAACCCGCATTACTTCATCCAAATCGAAGGGATTACCCAGTGAGTGCGCTATCATTATGGCCTTAGTTTTTGGCGATACAGCTGCTTCGATTGCAGATGATAAAATGTTGTGCGTTGCTATATCTATATCCACAAAAACGGGTACAGCGCCAAACTGTATCATTGGGTTTACCGTGGTTGGAAAACCAGCGGCAACCGTGATCACTTCGTCACCCGGCTTAATCGCTCTCTCGCCAAGCTTTGGCGACGTAAGGGCGTAAAAAGCGACAAGATTTGCAGACGACCCTGAGTTTACCAGTAATGCCTTAAATGCGCCAAAGTACCTGGCGAAATCTGTTTCGAAAGCATTAGCAAACCTGCCGGCGGTAAGCCATCCGTCTAATGCGGCATCAACACCAAGCAAGATGTCGTCTTCATCAATAACTTTCCCTGTAACGGGTATATAGTTTTTCCCTGGTACAATAACTTGAGTGGTTTTAGCTTTAGCTATTGCTCGGAGGCTCTGTTCCAGTTCAGGAGTAGTTATGTTTTTAATCATTTTTCTATTTGATATGAATCAGGTACTTTCCATTTCTATCGGCTTGGCAAAAGGCTCCATTTCTGTAATGGGTTTGCCAAATGCAATCTTCGGATAGGTATTTGTATGTGGATCAATCATTACCTGCAGTAATATAGGTTTATCGGCATTGGCTTCATTCCACATCCATCGTACCGCGTCATCTATTTCGGTTTGTTCGACTATTGTCATAGAACTTATACCATAAGCTTCGGCAACCTTTTGAAAATCTGGTGCACTGTAACCCCAGTAAGTTGATTGATAGCGAGATTCAAAGTAGCTATCTTGAAACTGGCGTATCATTCCAAGGTTTTTATTATTCATAATGACAATTTTAACCGGCAGCTTGTTACGTACTATGGTTTGCAGTTCCTGGATATTGATCTGCATACAACCATCGCCGGCGATTACAATCACCGGCTTAATACCAAGTGCAAAACTTGCTCCGATGCCGGCCGGCAATGCATACCCCATAGCCCCCATGCCTGCAGAGGTTAAAAAAAGCTGGTCTTCATATAATTCTACTGATTGCGCTGCCCACATTTGATGGCTCCCAACATCTGCCACATAACATTTAGCCACTCTTGAGTTGTGCGAAAGTTTATGCATAAAAATGTTAGGGTTTATGCCCTTAGGCTCGAGCTCTTTGGTATCAGGCCATTGCTCTTTTAAGCCGTTTACATAATCAAACCACATATCTGGCCTTTTAAAGGAGATATCTCGGGCGGTGTTGTTAAAATCAATGAAGAACTGCCTGGCATCCATAACTAATGGTATACAGCCTTTTACTCGATTGTTTATTTCTCCGGCTTCGCAATCCACATGGTAAATGGTACGATTTTCAAAAAACTTCACATCTGCACCTGTTTGCCTGATGTCTAAACGGCTGCCAACAACTATAAGCAGATCGCATTCGCCAAAAGCTATGTTTGCCCAACGGTTGCCGTAACTACCTATAAAACCAAACCTTAACAGGTTATCATGAGCTATAGCATCAACAGCAAGCAAAGTGGTAACTACCGGTATTTCGGTTTTTTCGAGAAAAGCATTCATCTCCCTTATAGCAAAGGCTGCTCTTACACCTCGGCCAACAAGCAAAAGGGGCCTTTCAGCTTTCTCTATATCAACTATCATCTTCTGCATTTGATCATGTAGAAGTATAACTGGCTCTGAGTTGCTCTCTACTTCGTGGCTCGGCTCTATTTGCGCGCGCTGTACGTCCATCGGTACATCTATCAACACCGGACCCGGGCGACCTTCTGTAGCTATTCGGAACGCATCTTCCAGCACCTTTGGCAAATCATGTTCGCTTTCAATTTTGAAGCAGGCTTTAGTAACCGGCTTAGCCATTGCTATAATGTCCGTTTCCTGAAACCCTAATTGGCGTACAGGCCTTTCACCTTTTTGCTCATGCCGGTTAACTTGTCCAGTAATAAATATAGCTGGGGTCGAATCAAAATAACAACTTCCAATTCCTGTCAAAAGGTTGGTTGCACCGGGGCCACTAGTTGCGAGTGCCACACCCGGAATGCCAGTAACACGTCCAAAAGCATCAGCGGCAAAAGCGGCAGACTGCTCGTGGTGCATGGTGATAATGTTTATTGCTGTTTTTTGATTTAAAGAATCAAGCAAATGGGTAATCATACCTCCCGAAAGTTCGAAAACATGGGTGACACCTTTTTTCTCTAAAAAAGTAGCTATGAAATCAGATGCCTTCATCAGTTATGATTATCTGTTAATTTGTTAGTTATCCGGTTAACTAATAACAGTAACCTCATTGTAAAACTAAGCTGCATAACAAGGTAAAAACATTAGCTAAGCAATAGTGTTCGTTGTTGTTGTTCTGTAAAACTCTAACGTTTTCTTTACTGTGGTATCAAGGTCGGTGTACACCTTAAGTCCCAATTCATTTTTTGCTTTCTCCACAGAGGGTACATATCTTGACGGCATATCCCGATTGCGCGCCACCTGTTTTACGTCTACCTGTAATTTCTTTTCGGCTAAATTATTTATCTTCCCCGCAAGATCAAGAATATTGATTTCCTCATCCGATCCTATGTTATAGGCTTGGTTTGGGCGTCCGTTTAATAATACTGTAAACAACCAAATTACAAGATCGGCGGCGTAAAGATAAGAACGATATGGAGAGCCATCACCAACTATGGTTATCTTTTGATTATTAATAGCGTTGAAAATAAAATTACCTAATGCATAACGTCCATTTAACGGCAAGTGAGGACCTGCAAATGCAAAACAGCGGGCGATTTTGCATTCTATTCCGTATCGTTGATAATACATAGCACAAAGCATTTCTGCTACTCTTTTGCCTTCGCCATAAGCAGCATTACTCGCTAAAACATCGGGAGCAAAGAAATCATCTTCACTTATATGAGTTACCGAAACGGGTTGAGTGCCGTAAACTGCCCCACTACTGGTCAGTAATACCGATTTAACCTTCTTATCCTTTGCCAGCTCAAGTATGTGCCTGGTCCCTTCTACTATGGTGTCAAATATTAAAGCAGGATTGTCGTTGTTAATTGCGGTATTCGCATCTGTTGCTGCATGTATGATGAAGTCAAGTTTTTCAAATATAAATCCAAAATTGGTAACATCACCTTTTATAAAGGTTATAGCATCGTCTTCAAACTCCGGGTATGTTGATAGAAATTTGTCCGGCTGCCTGCTTAATATATAAAGCTTAGCGTTAAGGCGAAGTTCTCTATTTATATAAATAAAAGCACCAGTTATCCACTTACCAAAAAAGCCTGTACCTCCCGTTAACAAAATACTCTTTCCAGCAACCAGGGGCCAAAGGTTGCGGGTTCTTGCCAAAATTTGCTGCAAGTCTTCTTCCGGCAAGTAATACTTCATGCTAAAAAATCAATAATCTGTTTTTCAGTATATGTCGCCGCTGATTGCGGATTTACGAGCCATTTTTTATACCAGTCTATTGTATAAGCCACGGCTTGTGCAGCATCAAACTTTGGTTGCCAGCCTAACTCAATAAGCGCTTTACTGATATCGAGTTTTAATAAAGCAGCTTCATGTGGCTGATCCGGATCCTCGTGAACTTCGAAAGATCCTGCCCCCCATTTGCTAATTGCCGTTTTAACCATTTCGATAACCGGCAAAGAATCAGTAAAGTGAGGCCCAAAATTAAAGGCGCCACTAAATTTAAGTGGATTAGCAGCTAACTGTGTACCTAAAAGTAGATAGCCTGCTAAAGGTTCAAGAACGTGTTGCCATGGCCTAACCGATCGTGGATTTCGTACTATCACTGCATCTTGCCTTGATAGTGCCTTAACAATATCAGGTACTAATCTATCTTTACTCCAATCGCCTCCGCCAATAACATTCCCCGCCCTTGCAACCGCAAGAGCTTTCTTATGGTTAGCATAACCAGATAAGTTGAAAAAGGAATTCCGGTATGAATCTATTACAAGTTCTGTACAAGCTTTACTAGCGCTGTAAGGATCATATCCGCCAAGCCGGTCATTTTCTCGATAAGGATAGGTCCATTCGTTATTTTGGTATACCTTGTCTGTAGTAATAAGTACTAAGTTGCAGGGTTTATTCAATTGTTTAGCTGCATCTAATAAATTTGCAGTACCTATTGCATTTACCTCAAAAGTTTCAGAAGGTATTTCATAGGATAAACGAACTAACGACTGCGCCGCCAGATGAAAAATATAGTCTGGCTGGAAAGAGCTGACTGCAGCATGTAGTGCCTCCCGATTGCGAAGGTCTGCAATCACCGACTCGCAGAGTTTATCCCCATCTATTAACTCGTAAAGATTAGCGCCAGATTCAGGAGCTAATGCAAAACCCATAACATCAGCGCCAAGCATAGATAAGATCTTTAAAAGCCAGGAACCCTTAAATCCGGTGTGTCCGGTTAACAAAACTTTTTTTCCTTGGTAATAAGTCTTTAAATAATCTATTGTCGCTACCATATTTTCCAGGGCGCATTGCCGCTGTCCCACATTTCGTTAAGATCGTGCTTATCTTTTAAGGTATCCATTGGTCGCCAAAACCCATGGTGACGGTAAGCATCCATTTGCCCCTCGGCTGCAATACCTTCCATTGGCGCTTTCTCCCAAATAGTACTGTCGCCATCATTTATGTAATTGAAAACTTGAGGTTCGCAAACAAAGTAACCACCATTAATCCAAGAGCCATTGCCTTTTGGCTTCTCAAAAAACGAATAAACTTCGTTTTTTTCATTTATATCAAGCACGCCGAACCTTCCTGATGGCTGCACCGACGTTACCGTACAGTATTTACCACCAGCTTTATGAAAGGCAAGCAGTTCTTTAATATTAACGTCTCCTACGCCATCACCATAGGTGAGCATGAATGGCTCGTTATTGGTGAAGCGCTGAATACGTTTTATCCGTCCGCCGGTCATAGAGTCGTTGCCGGTATCTACAAGGGTAATTTTCCATGGTTCCGCTTGGGAATCATGTACTCTAATTGAATTGTCGCTCAAGTCAATGGTAACATCAGATTTATGAAGAAAGTAATTAGCAAAATATTCTTTAATGAGGTAGCCTTTGTATCCCAGGCAAACAACAAAGTCGTTAAAACCATGTGTAGAATAAATCTTCATGATATGCCAAAGTACAGGCATACTACCTATTTCTACCATAGGTTTAGGCTTAAATACTGTTTCTTCAGATAAACGGGTGCCCAATCCTCCGGCTAATAATACAACTTTCATATTGCTAGTCAACTGACATAATTACGTTTTCACTAGTTGGAAAACTACTGCAAAGCAATCTTTCGTTACTCTGTAAATCCTCCGGTATTTCTCCCGTTACAATCATCTTAACTTCGCCGTTAAGAAGCCTTCCTTTGCAAACCAAACAATTTCCGGTTTGACACGAATAAGGCACATCAAGCATGGCATCAAGTGCAGCATCAAGTATGCTTTTACCTTTAACTACCTCTACTTTGGTTTCTATTTTATTCACAATTAATGTTACTTGCCTGGTAACAATATCGTTAAATAACCCAGGATCGCGCACTGCTTCAAAATCCTCGGCGAAAACCCTCTCTGATGGCACATTAAGCCGGCTCAAAGCTTCTTTAACTGACTCCTTTAACCCTGATGGGCCACAGATATAATGAAAAGAATTTTTCAGATCGCCCTCAGAAAGAATAATTGAAAGTGCTTTATCTGGATTAATCCGCCCCTGGATAATAGAAAGACCGTCAACAGCTATAGTAGGTTTTGTATGAAAATGACACACCGAAAACTTATCGCCAAATTTTTCGCTTAAATTCTCGATGTCTTTTCTAAATATCGTTTCTTCATTATTGCGATTACCATATACCAGTTTTACATGAGAACATGTATTATGGTGCAAGGTGTATTTAGCAATTGACATTAAAGGTGTGATACCGCTACCTACACCCCATAAAATTAGGTGATTTTCTTGAGAAATAACCTCTTCATCAATTATAAAGTGGCCCATAGCTTCCATTACTTCCACTACATCACCAACTTTTACCTGATCAATAATATGATTAGATATAATACCGTTCGGCACACGTTTTACTGTTATTTCTAAGTTAGGACTGACAGATGGAGCCGATGAAAATGAGTACGGACGTAAGTACCTGCGCCCGTTTATACGAAACATTAATGTTAAATACTGCCCGGCCCGGTACTTGATTTTTTTTAATGCAGGCTGTTTGAAAACCACCGTAACAGCATCGGCAGTTTCGGGTCGAATGTCTATGACTTTTAAGGTAAAAAGCTGCATAAACTACTAGCTTACAGCTTTTACAACCAAATTAAGTAATTTTTTTAAAGAAGCTTCAGAGTGAGCAAGGAAATTATATGGTTGAAAGAATTCAGTTATTGAACTTAAGATCATGGTAGCTTAACGTCTAGTGTCCGTATCTTTTCTTAAAATCATTTGAAAGGTAGATATTTAGTTTTACAAATATAACCTCAATGACTGATAACAGCAACAACTGTAAGTAATAGTTATGGATAGCGACAATCAAATATCCTCATCAATATATTTGAAGAACTTAGGAGTGTTAAACGGATATCGACTTCAACATCTTCATTGCGATCAGCACCGCTATGGTCAATACTATTGTTACGATAAAACCAATTACAGCTGCTTTCGCCTTTCCTAATTTATTTACAGGCAAAGGATATACCGGTTGATCTATTATTTGGATGAGCGGTGTTTCTTGCCTGAGTGATATTTTTGATATCTCAAGATTTTTCACAATTTCGGCATAGATAGCAGAACTGGCTTGCACATCAACCTGTTTCTTCTGGGACGGTACTTTTAAGCTCGTAAAGGCCGGGTTGGCGTTTGGAGAGGCATCTATAGCTGATGCTACCCCACTTATAGAATAGCCAAGCACCCTTTTAACACTATCTGCCTGCCTTTGAAGTACTGCTAAATTTTGTGAGCTTTTTTTGGTTTTTGTAAATGTGTAGAAATTATTTACAGTTTCTACAAGTTTATTGTTAAATGCCTTTGCAAAATACTCGTCATCCGACTTCACGTCAACGTTAATAATGCTTAACTTTTTGTCGGGCTTTGTTACCGAAAGCAAATTTTTGTTAAAGTTTTCTGTTAAATCGCTTATAATACTGTCTTGTACTCTGTTAAATTTAGCTGGATCACCAGTAAATGTCACATTGGCATTGTTCTTCCATTTTTTCCTTAATTTGTTAAAATTAATATACCTGTCTATAAGCAGTTGTCGCTTTCCGTTTATGTCGACCTCACTTAAAAGTGTCTTTTCTATCATTACACGCGACTTGTACAACTGTAAAATGTTGTCGCCCTGGAAGATGCCGCCGCCTGCACGTCCCATATCTATTCCGGCCAATGATGCAAGCCCGGCATATTGACCTAAACCGCCGCCTCTACCCCCTTCTTCCTCAAGAACAAATGTGGAAGTTGCAGTGTACACAGGCTTTTTAAATATTGAAAAAGCCACCCCTGCTCCTGCTCCTAAAAGGCCGGCCAATAACAACGTTAGCCATTTACGGCCTATATAATGGAAAGCACTCTTTACCTTGAGTGCTATAATACGCATGGAAATCTCGTCAGAATTTTGGTCGTTATAAGTAGTTTCTGGCTGTCCCATGCTATTTAGAAATGTTAATTATACCCAATATAACCGCTGCTAATGAAGCCAAACCAGTCGTGATGCCTACAGCTTCTGTTACAGAAAGGCCGCGGTGTTCTGGCTTCTTTGTTACATAAATCTCGCTGCCCGGCCGAACGCTTGGGTGTGAATTAAAGAATAAAAACTTTCGCGTTCCTCTTACAGTACCATTTGGATACACCACGTAAGCACCTTTTTTTAACGCGTTTGGCGAGTAACCACCAGCATTAAGTACATAGTCATGAAAAGATTTGCCTTTCTCGTAAACGACTGCGCTTGGATAGAGCACCTCACCATTAACTCTCACAAGTTGTTGCTGCTTAGGAATTCTGATTATGTCATTATCTTCAAGGATAAGGTCTCCGCTATAGCCAGGCTGCTGGAGTATCTTCTTAAGATCAATTCCAACAAAGTTGTTCCTAAGTTGCGGAGCTTCTATATTGGTAGAGTCTTTATAATTTTGCTTTAGCCTGCTCAGCCTGTCAAGACGTTCTTTCTCTACAGCACTTGTGTCAATTTTATTTTTATTAACTCCCAATATGGCAAAGTTATCACGTTTCAACGTTCCGCCATCAGGGTCGGCAGAAGCCGTTATACCACCGGCACGTGCAATTACGTCAGATATTTTTTCGTTTTTTTTCTTGATTGTGTAGTAGCCCGGATACAGCACCTCACCTTCAATCTTCACTGTACTTTGTTTTTCATACCCAGGTAAACTATAAACCGATACTATATCAAAAGGCTCAAGTTTGAAATTTGCTTCTCCTTTTTTCATTTGCGAATCGACATCTACTGTAAAAACTTGAGCCAAATCACTTGTCTTTGAATTGGGATTACTATTATCTATCCGACGAGATACTTCAACCCGTTTTGGGCTTGCACCAATAGTTAATCCGTCTGCCTTTATAATAAGATCTTCGACGGACATACCTTCAGAATACGCAAAATCACCCTGGTTTCGTACTTCACCTTTAATTGTAACGCGGTATTCGTCACGAAGGTCAAATATTGATGATATGTTCACAACGTCTTCTCGCTGAAGCAGAATATCTGGTTGGCTTTTGTTAATAACAGCATTTACATCAAACGAGATTAACTCAGTTGTGTTGTCAGCCTTCAAACGGGTTATACTTCCGCGGCCTGTAAAAGCGTCTTCCTTGAGGCCCGCGGCATTTTTTATTAGCTGAGAGACAGTTAAACCTTTCTGAAGTTCGTACTCGCCCGGGCGAAATACTGCACCTCTAACAATAACCCTGTTCTCATATCGCTCTAAAATACGATCAACAGTGTATTTATCACCGCGCAAGGGAATGTAGTTCTTGTAATCTGCCTCTACTACATCCGTGATCCGTCGTTGCTGGTCCTCAATCTGCGATACTTTTATCCTGCCGGTAAAAGCCTGGTCAGTAAAACCGCCTGCAAACCTAAGTACATCTTGCAAAGTTTCTCCTGGCAGTACTTCAAATAAGGCCGGGGTTTTTACTTCGCCCACCAATTCCACACGGGTGCGGTAAGTCGGCACCCTGATTATGTCCTGATCTTGTAATCCTATGTTGCTCTTTTGATCGCCTTTTACAAGAAAATCATAAACGTCTAAACGCCGAATAATTCTATTGTTACGGTATATCTCAATTTGCCTGAATGAACCATTATTATTTGGCCCACCTGCAGAGGATAAAGCATTGAATGCAGTAGCAAGCGAAGGTAGCGTATATGTACCAGGCTTCACTACCTCACCTACCATCACCACTTTTATGCTGCGTATGTTGCCTAACGTGACTGCCACTGTAGTACCACGCCCCACAGCATAGTTATTAGCTGTAAGTTTTGCCTTAATGGCGGATGTTGCCTGCTCAATTGTTTTCCCCGAAACGTTTAGCATACCTACACCGGGTATATTAATGTTACCTTCAGGAGATACATCCAGTTTCCAGTTCACCAGAGATGCACCATAAACATTTATATTTAACTGATCTTCGGGGCCCAGAATGTAATTAACAGGAGTTGCTAGTTTTAAGTTCGGCTCAAAAGTAATGTTGCTATTCCTAAACAGGTCAGCTCCAAAAACCTTTGGTGTAAACATATCTGCAATATCGCGCTGTTTTGCTGGTGGATTGGCAGTTGAGTCTGCTTTATAATTGAGACCGCGGGTTAAGGACTGATCAGTTAGAGCAGGTGACTGTCCATCTGCATTTGTATAAGTTTTACGTAGTGAAGTAACCCTATCTTGCAAAATTCTGCTTTGTTCTGCAGATAATCCGCGTGATTGTAACATCTGAAGCAACTGTGCATCGGTTAGACCAGAAGATTGCGCTTGTTGCATTATTTGCCGCAATTGGATATCTGAGATCTCGTTAACGTTTACGCCTGAAAGATTTTGAGGTATAGTTTGCGCCTTTGCCATGGATAACCCAAAAACAATTAAAGCGGTTAAAACAAGTACCAAAATGGGTCTAAAAAAATTCATATTTTACAAATAATGCCTTGATCGGTTCTAATAAGGTAAGGTGCTTCATCTACTCTTACAAAGTTGGTGAATGACAAACCTTGACAATCAATCAACATGTCGGCTAAATTAGCTTGCAAATATATATTTATTTTACAGGTTGATAGTAAATTTCACCTTCTGTTACTTAATGTAAACGCTATGAGCGGTTTTTTTTTAAACCGCTCATAGCGTTTACAAGTTTATTATCTCGTTTTCTATCTTAAACGTTAATTTTGAATGATGAATTATTTCGACTTCTATAACATCGCAGAGTCTTTTCACCCGGATACAGCGGCATTAAAAAAACAATTTTATACCCTGAGCAAGCAATATCATCCCGACTTTTACGCAAATGAAGATGATAGTAAGCAACAAGAAATACTGGAGCTCTCTACTCTTAACAACAAGGCCTACCAAACACTTAGCGACGGAAATAAGACGCTGGAATACATATTGAAGGAGCACAACCTGGTAAATGAAGGGGCAAAACCACAATTACCGGCAGATTTTTTGATGGAAATGATGGACATCAACGAACGGCTAATGGAGGTTGATGATACTGCCCAACTTGCTGAGGTAACAACAGAAGTGCTTGCTATAGAGAGTGATATTAACGAAGCATTAAGTACACTGACGGCAGATTACGAAACGCTGGATGACACTGCAAAGGAAAGCAGGCTTAACGAAATTGCAAATATTTACTACAGGCAAAAATATCTGTTGCGTATTAAAGAGAGTTTAGATACATTTGCAGCCCGCTTAGGTAATTAGTTACCTGCAAATGCCCAGATGGCGGAATTGGTAGACGCGCTGGTCTCAAACACCTGTGGGAAACCGTGCCGGTTCGACTCCGGCTCTGGGTACGACCCTCTTTACATCAGTAAAGGGGGTTTTTTGTTTTACCCCCCCCCCGTTTTGTCGCAAACAGACCTACATTACTGTAAGTTATCACATATTTTTGATTAGAAAACACTTTATCAACAGGTTGATGAGAAAAGTATCCTTTGCCATAAACATAAGCCTTGACGGCGTTTGCGACCATACGCTTTTTAATCCAAACCCGGAAATTCATGAGTACTTCACTGAAGTGATGAACGAGGTAGACCTTATTTTCTTTGGACGGATTATGTATCAGCTCATGTTTCCTTATTGGGCCAATGTGGCGAGGGATAAATCCGGCACATACGATGAAAACAAATTTGCTGAAAAAATTACTTCGATCTCAAGGGTAGTTGTTTCCAGATCATTAACTACATCAGATGAAAATACAAGGATAGTTCGTGCAAATCCTGCAGAAGAACTTTTGCAACTGAAACAACTTCCCGGCAAAACAATTTCTGTAGATAGCATAAGCATGCTTCCTGAACTAATAGCAGCCGGGCTCATAGATGAATTCAAGCTGATGATTCACCCGGTTATATTAGGTAATGGACGAAGATTATTAGATACCGGCAATCTGCAGGAAAAACTCGACCTTAAGCTGATAGAAACTATAAACTTCAAGTCCGGGTGTGTGGCTCTTCATTATCTTAAAAAATGAAAAACATAATTATTAGGCTCACCCCTTGCAAACGTGAGTTATTGTAATAACGATGATATCATCAGCTCAAGTGTTCTTTGGTTACTGCCATCTATACTAAAGTTCTTGAAAATTATTTTTCCATCTTTATCAATCAGGAAGTTTTCGGGTTCTCCACGAACTCCATAACTCTTAGCTGCAAATTCCGGGTTGCCACGCAAGGGTATAAACGAGAAGCCGCTGTTTTTCATAAAAGGCAGTACATAAGAATCTTGTTCTGGCGTAACGTTAATGCCGAGGTAAACCAGATTCTTATTCTTAAATTTGTTTACAACTGCCTGGAAGTGCGGAAACTCTGCCCTGCACGGGCCGCAGCCCGGAAACCAAAACGTAAGCAGCACAACTTTACCTTTCAAGTCATTCAGCTTTAACTTATTTTTTACGGTGTATAAACCCAATTCAAATGGAAAAGCCTGTACCGCAGAAGCTTCTCTTATTACTTTTACGTCCTTATCTATTTGCAGTTCGTCTTTACCCATTTGATGAGCGTAAATCTTTATTGCACTGTACAATTCATCGTTGGGTAATTTGGCAAATTTTAATACAAGGTTATCGTAAGCATCCTTTACATCGCCTGACTTTGCCAGCAAAGAAGATTTTTTCAACTCAATAAAATTCCTGATGTAATTCCATCTTGGCAGGGTTAATAGCTTAAGTTGATTTAAAGCTTCTTTGTAGTTTTGCTCTTGTTCTAATTTGTTGATTTGTATTAACGAAAGGGCAACTTGTTTCCTAATCTTCCAATCTTCTTCTTCACGCATTTCGGAGGCTAGCGAGAGGGCTTTTTCAGGATCCGTTTGAAGGTATATATCAGCCAAGCTGGTCATTCCCTCATATGACCAATTAAATTTTTGTGGCGGATAAAGTGTGCGAAGATCTTCTAGGTATTTCCTCTTTATATCCATGTTTGTAGCATCTACTGCCAACCAGTACAGCGCTTGTGCACCACGTTCGTTCTCAGGAAACTGTTTTGTAAAATCGTATACCTTCTGTTTGTAAACATCGGGGTTGCTATCCTTAAGGTACATCAGGTTCACGTAAGCATAGGTAACATCTGCCGGATCTGCAATGGTGGCTTTTTCTATATAGTTTTTCGCGAGCGCACTTTGCCCCCACCTTTCCGCATCTGCCGAGAGCATGTACCACACGTTTGCATTCTTGGGATCAAGTTCTGCGGCTTTAAGCAGAAACTCCCTTGCCTGCGCCATTTCAGCGTTATTAAACACTGTACCAATCGCCAAAGGGATATTTACATTATTGGGGTGGTTCTTCATCCAGATTTTATATTGCGGAATAAGCTCCGGATTTTCCAAGCCCATCGCATATATAAATTTTTTCTGTGCTTTGATGCTGTCAGGGTAAGCTTCCGCCACTGCCTTTGCGGCTTTAATTTCAGCGGCAGGTGCGGGCCCTTTTCTGACAGGCATCTGAGCTAAAACCTGCATACTGCACATTATAATTAATGCAGTGTTTGAAATATTTTTAAGTAAGCCTTTCATGGTGTAGTGGTTGTATCAGGAGACAAGAACCTAATATACTTACAATAATTAAATTACATGATGGAAGATTAACAAGAATGATCACATAACAAAGTTCTCAAGATTAAACCCTGTGAGAAAATCTCACAGGGCTCTTATATTCTTATTACCAACTCATTACTGCTATTTTAGCGTCTCTGTTTTGGGCTGAGTGGTGATTTGCTTGATGAAAGATGTTTCTTCAGGCTTATAAGGTGTGCCGTCCTTATGGAAAATGTCGTGAAACCACAACTTTGGCTCACCTCCCTGTGGCATTGGGGTATCCCAGGCGTAAATGGTGTTGGTTTTACCTGCAACCAAACCCCAGTTTATCGCTCCAATATTTTCTTTTTTCAACAAAGGCAGTATAGTTTGGAACGTACTATTTCGTGAACGAGCCATGTATTCAGTACATATTAATGGTCGGCCATGAGTTTTAAGCAACTGCAAAACACGTTCATGTGACTTTTCATCTTCGTATTCATGATAGGTAATAATATCTGAATTAAGCGCCTGAAATGCGTTCAATTTTTCGAAATCCCAGGCCCATAAGCCTACAGAAACGGGTTGATCAGGATTTACATCTCTGGCCCAGGTAAATACTTTTGTTAATAAGGCTAACGAGGTATCACGCTTAGTACTGTTACCCGGCTCGTTATATAGATCCCATAAAATCACCCTTTTATCGTGCTTGAACTCCCCCATCACATCTTTAAAGTAGCCTTCTAACTGGTTGAATTGTTTAGGGTCTTTTACCTCTCTAACACCAGGGTCCTGCGCCCATCCGGAGTTATGGATACCCGCTTTTGGTGCAGGCTGCTTGCCGGGTTTGGGGTTTGGATTCCAGCAATCGTCAAAAAACACCAATATGGTTTGTATATGATGCTTATTAGCAATCTCGAGGTATTTGTTCATCCGGGACTTGAAACCTTTAGGGTCTACTCCATAAGCTACGCTATGTAAAAACACCCTCATGGTGTTAAAACCAATACCTTCGGCATATCCAAGCTCTTTATCAATCGTCGCCGGATCAAAGGTATCAGCCTGCCACATTTCTAGCTGGTTTATAGCAGTACTGGGAATAAAATTAGCACCAATCATCCATTTATGTTCGGCGTACCATTTGTTAGCTTTATCTACAGTCCATATCTTACCCTTATCTATTGGCTTTACTTTAGGTTTAGGTGCCTGTGCAGAGGCTGTTGCCGTTACAAAAAATATCAGTAACGGTAGTACAACAAGGTTGCTTAGTTTTCTCATGATCATATATTAGTTGTCCTTTTTGTTTTTTAAGAAGATAGTTTGATTTCGAACTGCAGGTTTAACGTTACTTTTTTTTGTGCCGCTGCCCTTAGGCGGTTTAGCCTTTACATACACCATATCCGACGGTGCTTTTATAGCTACTCCTGTTTTTACAGGCAAGCCAAAATTAGGCGTGCCATCCTTATTCCAAGTAAACATTTGCATGCGCGGTGAGCGCTGACCGCCACAACCACAACCCGGCTTTGAATTGGCATGGTAAAGTATCCAATCCTCTTTACCATCAGGTGATTTAAAGAAAGAGTTGTGTCCCGGTGCATAAACGCTATTTTCTTTACTTTGCTGAAATACCGGCTTAGCATTCTTTTTCCATGATTTCGGATCTAAAAGATCAGCAGAAGCCGGCGCGCTTAACATACCCAAAGCGTAGTTGTCTGTCCAGCATCCACTTGCAGAATAAATCAAATGGATTTGATTGCCGTGTACCAATACCTCTGGCCCTTCGTTCACGTTTACATGCGGCGGATTGTTCGCATCGTGCAGGTCTCCTACCATCTCCCAATCATACTCCGGCTTAGAAATACGCACACGCTTACCATCTACTGTCCATGGGTTTTTTAGTTTCGCAATATAAATATCCTGCTCGCCATTTTCATCACCTTCCCAGCCAGACCATATTAAATATAGCTGCCCTTTGTACCCAAACACAGAGCCATCAATAGCCCATTTGTTTGATGCTTCCTCCAAAGGCCCTTTAAAAGTCCATGTGCCTAATAATGGGTCAGCCGACGTATTTTCTAGAACGTACAAGCGGTGATTACGATTTTTACCGTCGTCTGCAGCAAAATACATGTACCATTTGTTATTTATAAAATGAATCTCCGGTGCCCAAAGTTCCCGGGAATAGCTTTTACCTGTAGGTGGCACCCAAATAGTTTTTTTTGGTGAATTGCGCAAGTCGGCAATATCCTTTGTTTTCCAGATAATGAGACTGTCGCCTAAAGTATTTGTGTAGTAGTAATAGCCGTCTTTATACGTAATCCATGGATCAGCGCCCGAAGGCAATATTGGGTTTGTGAATGTTTTTAGTTTTTTTGTTTGCGCCAGAGCGCTCGAGGTGCTTAGCGCATTACAGATCAGACCAATAAATAATAATTTAACAAAGTTCAATTTCATCTCCGTCGTTATCCTTCGTGTTGTAGTAGCAAATATTTTTAGCAGCAAAAATTAGTGAGTTATGTGGCCCTCTTTCCAGTATACTTCACTGTGCCCATCGCTAAAATTCCTGGTGGTTACCAAAACAACTGTATTTTGATCTTTAAGGAACATTGAACTATAATAAGCACCCTCACCCGTTGGTAAATTTGGCCATGGATCATTTACACGGCTAAAGTTTTTTGCTGTGCTATTGCCTTTGTACACCATCATTGTGCTTTTCTTCCAATCGCTGCCAATGTTTCTTCCACCTGCATCCTGTGCAGATAACAGGGTTTCACCGGTGCTTAGCTGTACCATAAACGGCGCACCACCAAATATCGCATCGCTTGTGGCAAGCCACCGCCGACCGTTTTGTGTAGTACCGGTTGTGTTATAATTCCATCTTGCGTCAGTAGATGACCAAAGCACCCATGGCGAATTGGTATTGTTAACTGACTCAATTGGGAATACTATGCCTTTGTTATTGTTTAATACCAATGGCGTAGCCATACCGTCGCGGTCGCCAGGCGAATAGGCCACCCGCTTTGGCGAAGACCAGGTGCTGCCGTTATCTGTAGAATGTATCATTAGAATGTCCTGTTCCGGACTTCCGCTTGGCCACCAGGCAGCTTCACTAGAGTAAAACATTTCTATATCACCATCTGCCAGTTGTACCATCCCTGGTTCCCAAGATCGGCCTATAGCAATTATTTTCGGATCGCCCCAGTTTAACCCATTGTCTTTGCTGATGCGTATCTGAACGTTGTCGTGTGCGTTGTCATCTGGGTTACCACGTCCAACATAGGCCAGCATCAGCCAGCCATTGCTCATCACCAGTATCTCTGGATTAGAAAATCCGTAGTATCCTGGCGTGCTGCTGTTCATGATAATCTGAGCGGCACCCCATGTGGTACCGTTATCTTCGCTGCGCCTAATGGCAATGTTATTCCAGTAATCGGCTGTGCCGCCACAATGATAAGTAAGCACAAGTGTATTGGGGCCTACCCTGTGGATTCTGCCATATTCCGCATAGTAAACATCATGTGAGATTTTCCTTGCTGAAGCCTCCCAGGTTATGTTGATTGCGGGTATGGCATTATCCACCTGCGGCAGATCGTCGGCATGAGCAGCAGGTACCGTTACAGGCGGTGTTACCGGGGGATCCGGTGTAGGTAAAGGGCCATTCTTTTTACAGGCTGACAGCCCTAGTGTGACGCTCAGCGCCAGTAAAAGTATTCGTTTTTGTAGCTTCATTTAAGGTAGATTAAATGCTGAAAATTATAAAAGGGATGAGCATCGCTACTCATCCCGTAAGAACATTATTAATATCCCGGATTTTGTTTGAGGTTGGGATTGATGTCGAGATCCTGCTGCGGTATCGGCAACAGTTCGTTTTTACCCTTAACAAAGTTTTGAAAGCCTGAATCACGCGCCGAAAGTGGTTTATCCAAGTCCCCCCAACGAGCAAGGTCATTCCAACGGTGCCCTTCACCTGTAAGCTCGGTAACGCGCTCGTGCTTTATCTGCGCCAAAAACTGGTCATGGTTCATCCCTGGTTTAACAGATGTTAACGTGGCTAAACCCGCGCGTTGCCTTACCTTATCTACATACTGGTAAGCCTGCGCTGTTGCATTGGTTTCGTTAAGGCATTCTGCATACATCAGCAATACATCTGCGTAACGGATAAAGCGGTAGTTGTTTGGCGAGTGAAAACTATCACCTGTTGCCGTCCCGTTTTGGTCATTTAGCATTTTCCTGAACCAAACATCGTTGTTAACGGCGTTACCATACCGCTGAGTAAATGTTTGCCCGTAGATAAGAGAGAAATCAGGACCTCTTTCATCAGTAAAAGCGTATAAATAGGTAGCAGCAAGCCGAGGATCACGTTGATTGTTGGTAGTTCTTTCTGCCTCAAACTCGGCAAGTGGCCACCTTCTTGCCTGCCCGTCAGTAAAACCAATTGGCCGGGGTGCAAAAAATGGCGGTAACGATGAACCATAGTTCAGGTTATCCTGGTTGTTGGGGTCAGTATCGTCGTCGTGGTTGTCATTCGGATTAAGTGCGTTGTTGTACTCGAATACAGACTCAGAGTTATTTTCTGTTGTAGATAGAAAGTTATCCTGATAGTTACTTGTTAAAGTATATACCCCGCTTTGTATCACAGCCTGCAATGGAGCCAAAGCTTCCTGGAACTTACGCTGTTGCATAAAGGCTTTTGCCAGTAAAGCATTTGCAGCCCCCTTTGTTGCCCGGCCTACATCGGCACCTGAGTAATTAGCAGGAAGGTTTGCAGCAGCTTCAGTAAGGTCTTTTTGTACTTGTGCCCACACCTGATCACGGCTTGCAGTAGCCGGCAAATCTACCGGTGTCGAACTTTGCAATTGCAGGGGAACATTGCCCCAGAGCGATGCCAGATGAAAATAGAACAACCCACGTAAAAACTTTGCCTCTGCTATGTAGCGTGCTTTTAAGCCAGCATCCATGTTTATGTTAGGTACATTATCAATAACCTGGTTTGTTCTTGCTATGCCGATGTAAAGATCTGCCCATATACCTGTATAATTACCGTAGTTATAATCATTGTTGATAAACAAGTCAAAGTTGTTTTGAAGGTTAGCATCAGGGCTGGTACTCCAGCCTTCATCGGAACGGACTATTGTGGCAAAAAAGAACCAGCGGCACAATCCAGCACGGTGAAAAGTACTGTATATTGAGTTAACGCCTTTTTGTGCATCGTCAGCCGTTTTCCAAAACACAGCTGTAGTAGGCTGATTTGGATTAACAACATCCAATTTTTTACAGCTGGTTACACCAATAACCAGTGCTGCTATAGTTAGTATGATCGTTTTTTTCATTTCTTTAACAATTAAAATTAAAACCCAAAGCTGACACCAACCGAGTATATACGGTTTGCCGGCCAGTTACCAGCGTCCACACCGCGCTGTAATAACCCGTTACCTACCAAGTCAGGATCTAAGCCTTTGTATTTGGTAACCGTAAGCAGGTTTTGGCCGCTGATAAATATTCTTGCATTTTCTACATGCAGAGGTTTCAGTGCCGCTTTACCAAAAGTGTAGCCAATCTCGAGGTTACGTATGCGTCCGTAAGAGCCATTCTCTAACCAACGCGAACTTTCAGGCGTGTTGTTATTGGCTATACCGGGATCGCCGTTAGCAATACCTAACCGTGGATCGGTAGTGCTGGTGTTAGTCGGTGTCCACGGGTTTATGTCTGCGCGGAAGTTAGAGTTCTGATAGCCGTCGAGTATTCTCCTGATATCGTTGTAAATAGTAAGCCCGAATATGCCGACCAACTGCAGATTAACATTGAATTGCTTGTAGGAAGCATTGAATTGCAAACCTGTTTGAAGCGTTGGCCACGGCGATCCGTTAAACACACGGTCGTTATTGTTTATTGTACCTTTTCCGTTAGGATCAGCATAAAACTTCACGTCACCTGGTTTTGCAAATGGTTCTATCGGGCTACCATCAGCACGTTTGTAGTTGTTTATCTCATCCTGAGTTTGAAATATACCAACCTCTTTCAAAACATACCATTGGCCAAGCGCATAACCTATTTGCGACCGGGTGCTACCCTGCTGAATATAGTTGACGCCGACACCCTGGTTACCTAAGGCTAATACCTTGTTTTTAATTGTGGTAACGTTGCCGGATACACTCCACTTAAATGCATTATTGTTATTTCGGTAGGTTGCCTCTACCTCTATACCTTTATTGCTTATGGATGCCGCATTCACAGGCGGGTTGCCACCTGCGTTGCCCAGGAATTGCCCTAACACCTGGTTAACCAGTACGTCTTCCGATTTGTTATTATAAACAGAAGCTGAAACAGACAGCCTGTCGTGAAATAAACTTGCATCAAAACCTATGTTGGTTTCTTTCCGCTTTTCCCAACGCAGATCAGCGTTATATAAAGTTGACTGGTAAGCTCCACCGAATATTGCATCTCCCGCAAATATCGCACGAGGAGAATTATTGATTAAGCCTATATTTTGGTAGGAATTGATTGTATTAATACCCAGCACACCATATGATGCGTTAATTTTCAAGTTATCAACCCAGTCAGCTTTAAAGAAATCCTCTTTACTAAGCCTCCAGGCAACTGCTACTGAAGGAAAGAATCCACTTCGATAGTTGGGCCCGAACCTTGAGTCCTGGTCAATACGTCCAGATGCTGTAAGGAGATACTTGTCATTATAAGTGTAGTTTAAACGGCCCAGGTAAGAACGTATCCTATCATCCTGCGCCACACGACCAGAAACGGAAGGAGCGCCACCTGCTGAGTTTATCTCTGTTAGGTATTCGCCCGTAGATAGTACAGTTAAGTTTGTTTTGCGAGCCGACGTAAGGTCACGATAGGAGCTTTGTTCGCTAAAGCCAACCACACCATTAATGTTATGTACACCAAAAGTTTTGTTGAAGTTAAGCGTATGCTCAAGTAATATGTTTCTGAAACGCTCCCTATCCTGATCAATATAACTCAGTTCAGGCTGTTGGGCGTAAGAGAATATGCCGTTTTTACGAAAGTCGCGGTTATAGTCAAAGCTAGCTTCCAAACCTACATTAAATTTATAGTCTAGCCAATCAAATACGCGGAACTGAGCAAAAGCGTTGCCCAATATTTTAGCGTAATTGTTATACCCCTGGCTAAGATCGTTTACAGCAAGCGAGTTGTAGGCATAAGTAACATCACCACCATTATCAGCTGTGCCGGTGCTATAACCCATCGGGTTAACATTGTTGTTTGTTATAAAGCCATTACTTTGTACCGGTACTGTTGGTAAAAGCTGCGGAAGATCATAGAACGGGTTACCCCTGTTAGGGTGATAGTTATTGCTATTGCTTAACATGGCATTTTCGCCAAAAGTGAGCCTCCCTTTTTTCGTTTCGGTGTTAATGCGAAGGCTGGCACGATCGAATGAGTATGCTTTTAGCACGCCCTGGTTACGAAAATAACTTCCGGATATCAGGTAAGTTGAGTTGTCTGATCCGCCTGACACAGAAAGATTGTAATCCTGATTATTACCGGTACGTTGGTCAAGGTCCTGCCAGTCAGTATTTACAGCAGTGTTAAATGCAGACCCAATGCTTGCAGGAACAGGCAGCCCAGAATTAGTATAAGCCTGGCTTTTGGTTGCCGCATATTGTGTACTGTTCATCACATCCCACTGCTTAGGTATACGCTGCTGACCATATTTAGCAGTAAAGTTTATTTTAGGAGCGCCCTTTTTACCTTTTTTGGTGGTGATAATTACCACCCCATTTGCCGCGCGTGAACCGTAAATCGCCGCAGCTGATGCATCTTTTAATATCTGGATAGATTCTACATCGTCATTGTTTACGGTACTGTTTGCATCTGCTATCATCCCGTCTATCACGTATAACGGAGATGCATTAATAAAGCTCGCAACACCACGGATCTCAATCTGAGAATTTTGGCCTGGCGCCCCGCTGCTGCGTACTGTTACGCCGGGGCTTAAACCTTGTAACGATTCGGCAACGTTGTTTGCAGATACGCGGTTGGCCTCGGTCGGGCTTATAGAAGAAACTGCTCCTGTGAGATCGCGCTTCCGGACAGATTGATAGCCAATAACAACCACTTCGTTAAGTGAGCGGGCGTCATCCCGCATCTGTACATCAATCACCTCCTGATCGGCCACTCTAATCTCCTGAGGCGTAAAACCAATAAATGAAAACACAAGCGTATTTCCGCTTGCTGCTGCAATCCTGTAGCGGCCATTAACATCAGTAACTGCGCCTGTAGTGCCGGTACTTTCCTTAATTCTGACAGTAACTCCCGGAAGCCCTTGTCCTGTTGCATCAGTAACTCGGCCGGTAATCTGTCCTGATGTTTGCGCCACTGCGGGCGTAACAGCAAAAATTATTAATAGCAGGTAAATTAAGTGGAATAATTTGGAGCTTAAAGGCCGGGCTTCGTCTCCATAAGGTGAATGATTACGCATCAAACCCAAATTTTGAGGTAAGAGTTTTTTCATATATTATAATTGGTTAGTAGTAAAAGTCCTATGGGAGGACAATAGGTTAATGATTCTTAGGTCAAAGATGAATGAATAAAACAGAGTGCCGCTGCACGTGCGTATCAATCTTTCATCATTTTGTCTCAATTTTCATTTTAGTAAACAATTGTTGTTATTTTTAAATACCAATAATCAAAAGCATTCTTTCACCAGCTTTTTTACCGATAATTAAATTTAATGCATCTGTACTCCCGCCGGAGCCTTAAAAAGCTTACATATTGTTTACTGATAATTTGCGCATCAACTACAACGCTATTAGGCCAGTCATACTCTTTTGTGCATTACCAGGTAGAAAACGGACTTTCAAATAATGCCGTGTTAAGCAGCTTGCAGGACAACAAAGGTTTTATGTGGTTTGGTACAAAGGACGGACTGAACCGTTTTGATGGGTATACTTTTAAGGTATTTAGAAACGACGCTGATAAAAAAGGAAGCCTGGGTAATAATATCATCTACTGCTTATATCAAGATAAAGACGGAAGACTTTGGGTAGGCACGGACAGGGGCATTTACCTGTATAACGAGCTCACAGAACGGTTTGCACTTTTTAACTTAGGAACAGACGACGAGATACGGGACATTAAGGCTGACCGTAGCGGTAACATATGGTTTATAGCTGGCATAACTTTGCACAAATACAACCTTGCCAACCACAAACTGACCGTTTACAATAAGCAAGGTATTAACGCGGTATCAATGGCTTTTGTTAATGGTGACCTGTGGGTATCCACAACAGCGCGGTTGGTTACAAAGTACGATGCCAATACCGACCATTTTACATCGGTTGACGTTTTTAGCCACTCCAAACCATGTACGGCTTATTGGATTCAAAAACTAGCTGATGCAGGTAATGGCAATTTGCTGGTTGGAACATCTAACCAGGGTATTAAGTTGCTTAATACTACTGCCGGAACATACCGTGACGTTATCACCAATAATGAGGATAAAACCGAAGTGTTTGTTCGTGACTTTATAAAGAAAAGCGGTAATGAATACTGGGCAGCCACAGAGTCGGGCATATATAACTTCAACTTAAATACAGGTAAAGCAGCCCTTTTGCATAAACAATACAATGACCCATATTCGTTAACCGATAACGCGGTATACACTTTTTGTAAAGATCGTGAAGGCGGCATTTGGGCGGGTACTTATTTTGGCGGGCTAAATTATTATGCTAAACAATATAGTTATTTTGAAAAGTACTTTCCAAAGGTTGGAGAAAATTCGCTAGCGGGCAACGCGGTAAGAGAAATAGCTGCTGATAAAAAAAGCTTGTGGATTGGCACAGAAGATGGTGGCCTAAGCCAGTATGATATAAACAAAGGTCTTTTTAAAAATTTCAAGCCTTTGGGTAAAGCTACAGACATATCCACTTCAAACATTCATGGTTTGCTGAATACGGATAAAGAGTTGCTGATAGGCACCTTTGAGCATGGCCTTGATATATTGAACAAAGCGAGTGGGAAAGTAATAGGGCATTATACTGTTTTTTCGGATACAACACTCAAAAGCAACTTCTTCTATACGCTGTATCAAACCAGGTCAGGAGCAATACTGGCCGGTACAACGCGGGGGTTGTACCAATACTATCCCGCGACACATAAGTTTCGGGTTATCACCAACATACCAACCACCGCTTTTTATACCAGCATTATGGAGGACTCAGCAGGAAACATCTGGGTTGGTTCCTATCGGGAAGGACTGTTTTACTATAATTCCAAGATAAGGAAATCGCAACATTATATCTACAATGTAAATGATAGCCATAGCATCAGCAGCAATAAAGTAAACAGGATATTTGAAGATAGCAGTGGTGAGATATGGGTTGCAACTGAAAACGGACTTTGTAAATACGATAAAACGAGGAAAAACTTTTTAAGTATTAGTATCCAAAACGGGCTACCAAGTAATGTTATATATACAATGCTTGAAGACGACGAAAGAAATCTTTGGATAAGTACGTCAAAAGGCCTGGTTAAGCGCGACAGCCACACAGGTAATTTAAAAACATACACCAAAGCGGATGGATTGTTAAGTGACCAGTTCAACTATAACTCGGGCTATAAAGATAGTATAGGGAATTTGTATTTTGGTTGTGTGAAAGGCATGATCAAATTCAATCCTGCCAATTTCGTCACCAATACCTATAAACCACCGGTGTATATAACCGGCTTTCAGGTAAATAACCAGGAGATCGAAATTAAAAAGGGTTCACCATTGTCGCGTTCTGTAAGCTTTACAGATACTGTGGAGCTTCAGTACAACCAATCCTCTTTTAGCATCGATTTTGCGGCTTTAAGCTATACTTCACCCCAAACCGCAGGTTATGCTTATAAAATGGCCGGGTTGGATAAAGACTGGGTATACTTAAGCACTAACAGGAAGGTGTATTTTACCCGGCTATCAACCGGCACTTACCATTTCAAAGTTAAGGCTACTAACAGCAGCGGCTTGTGGAGCCAGTACAACGCATCGCTTACCATTATAATTGATCCACCGTACTGGGCAAGTATTTACGCGTGGCTAATTTATGGGGTGCTTATTGCTTCTGGCATTTACATTTTGGTGCGAAATTATCACCGGGCGGTTAATGAAAAAAACCGACGCAAAATAGATCTGCTGGAAAATGAAAAGGAGAAGGAGCTTTATCATGCGAAAATTACTTTTTTTACTCATATAGCTCACGAGATACGCACCCCATTGACGCTCATAAAAGGCCCTATGGAGAAAGTTATGCATAAAGTTGCGCTTTTCCCCGACGTCAAAAAGAACCTCACCATCATGGAGCGTAACATAGATAGGCTTCTTACGCTTACTAATCAGCTGTTGGATTTCAGGAAAACCGAAACACATGGATTTTCGCTAAACTTTGTAAAAACGGACATAACCGAATTTATCAAAGATGTCCTTCTACGCTTCCGTCCTACTATAGAGCACAAAAAACTGCAGGTTAAAAACACATTGCCGCATCATAGTTTTTATGCCTATGTTGACACCGAAGCGCTAAATAAGATATTATCAAACTTGGTTGATAACAGCCTTAAATATGCCGTAAGCAAGGTGTCAATCTCTTTAACACCAAGTGAAGATGACAATACATTCACCATACTTGTAAAAAATGATGGTCCGCTTGTTCCTTTTGAGATGAAGGACAAAATATTTGAAACATTTTACCGGATGAAAGAGGCAGAGAAACAATCCGGCACCGGAATAGGTTTACCATTATCACGTTATTTGGCTGAACTGCACAAAGGCTCTCTTAACCTAATGCTATCCGAAGATAACATGAATACTGTTGCTCTGGTCCTTCCAATACACCAGGATATTGAATTTAACCTTTAGTTTTTATGGATAAGCCGACTATATTGCTGGTAGATGATAATGAAGAGATCTTAGATTTTATAGGTGAAGACTTATCCGCTGATTACAATGTTTTAACAGCAATCAACGGTGTTGAAGCTTTAGATAAAGTAAGAACTGAAGCTGTACACCTTGTAATTACTGATGTGATGATGCCAGTGATGGATGGTTTTGAACTATGCAGAGAAATAAAGTCTGATATTCAGAGCAGCCACATACCAGTGATAATGCTCACTGCAAAACATACGCTGCAATCAAAGATTGAAGGACTTGAAATCGGCGCGGATGCCTATATAGAAAAGCCGTTTTCACCGAAGCATCTGCAAGTCCAAATTGCTAACCTGCTTAAAAATCGCAGCAAGATAAAAGCTTATTTTGCCAGCTCGCCCTTGGTACATGTAAATACCATAGCATACTCTAAAGCTGACGAGTTGTTCCTGGACAAGTTAAACGATGAGATTAATAAAAACCTCACCAACGTAAACCTTGATGTAGAACAATTAGCTGACCTTATGAACATGAGCAGGCCAACGTTGTACCGAAAAATAAAAGCGATATCCGACCTTACTCCTAACGAGCTTATAAACGTTGCACGGTTAAAAAAAGCCGCTGAGCTACTTTCAGCAGGTGATCATAAGATTTTTGAGATTGCCGAAATTGTAGGCTACACCTCTCAAACCCATTTTGGACGAAACTTCATTAAGCAATTTGGAATGCCCCCGTCTGATTATCAGAATAAGCTGAAGACGGAAAAAGCCTGAATAAAGAAGTGTATTCAGGCTTTTATATTCTATGGATTATTTATTAGCGTTACTTCACGGGTGTAATAACAATATTGCGGTAGTCTATAGGTCCATGATCTCCCTGGATAAGAATCGGTCCTGGTTCACCTTCTTTGCTATCTATTGCACCACCGGTAATGCCTGGGATTATTTGATCGCAAATAACAGTAGTACCATTTGCCACAACAGTTACTTTGCGGCCAACCAATGTTACGTCATACGACTGCCACTCCCCCGGGTTTTTGGCCGTCATCTTGTTAGGCGGCAAAAATCCATAAATCGAGCTAAATTGATTGTTAATCGGTTCTGGCTCTCCGCTTTTCGTATCAATTACTTGCAATTCGTAACGGCCCCTTAGGTAAACGCCACTGTTGCTACCTTGTGGGTACCTGAACTCGATATGTAATTTAAAATCTGTAAATTTCCTGTCTGTGATCAGGTTAGACCCTGATTTCGGGCTTCTTAATATACCCTTCTCTACTACCCATTGGTTTGTGCCCTCAGTGTGCCAACCTTTGGTGTCTTTACCATTAAATAAACGTACAGGTGCTGCCCAAACAGGCGCCTTAGTTCTTGCAAGCAAAGGCGCACGTTCACCTTTAAACTCATAAGTTTTACCATCGGTATAAACCATTGTCCCTTTAATTGCATTACCGCTTACTTCAAATTGGAAATCCATATTACGGTTTCCTTCCTCCCACTGTGGCGGAATAGAAAAGCTAAACTTCCCGTCAGCAGGTTTTACTTCAGATATAGGTCGGGCACTGCCAAATGCATAAGTATACCTGCCTATTAAGGTGTGTGTACCGGATTTTTGAACTTCCAGCCATGATGGCAATTCCTTACCGTCCTTTTGTAGAGTTAAATCCCAGCGACCAATTACATCGGGGTCCTTCTTTAATTCAGCTTGCTGGGCTGATAAATTTATAGCTGAACAGGAAAGCAGCAACACTGCAACAGAAGCCTTAAAGAGTCGGCGCATAAGTTTTGTATTTAGATAGTTTATAATGGTGATGAGGTAAAGTTATAAATATTGTATTTAAATCATTAACCCCAATTTAGGCTTGCTCCCGAAAACGATTGCGTTAAAATAAGCTCAATTTTGTTTCTATATAAAAAGCTATAATTGTACAATTGCGAGTATAATAAACCTTTGGCACTCTGCCTTACATCATCTATGGACAATTCGTTTTCGTTAAAAAATAAAGTAATTGTGGTTACCGGCGGTACCGGTATTTTAGGAAATGCATTTGTAAACGGTATTGTTGAAGCCGGCGGTGCTGTTGCTATACTTGGACGCAACCAGCAAATTGCCGAAGAGCGCGCAAATGCTATCAACAAAAACGGTGGTCAGGCATTAGCGCTGGTGGCTAATGTTTTGGACGAAGTTGCCTTAAATACTGCGAAGAATACAGTTCTGGAGCGTTTTGGTAAAATAGACGGGCTTGTAAATGCCGCGGGTGGTAACATGCCCGGCGGTGTGCTACAGCCGGAGGAAGACCTTTTCTCAATGAATATGGAAGGGATGAAAAAGGTGCTTGATCTGAATCTTTGGGGCACCCTCCTGCCTACGCAGATATTCGGTGAAGCTATCGCTAAAACCGGAGCGGGTAGTATTGTTAACATTTCTTCCATGAATTCCAAACGGGCAGTAACCAAGGTCCTAGGCTACAATATGGGCAAAGCCGCTGTGGATTGCTATAACCAATGGTTCGCGGTAGAACTTGCTAACCGCTATGGCGATGCCATACGAATGAATGCTATAGCTCCCGGATTTTTCCTTACAGAGCAAAACCGTAATCTGCTGACCACACCCGACGGAGGCTACACTCCCCGCGGCCAATCTGTAATCCGCCAAACACCCTTTAAACGCTTTGGCCATCCTGATGAGCTTATAGGCGCATTGGTTTGGCTGCTAAGTGATGCCTCCAAATTCGTAACAGGTTCTATGATATGTGTTGATGGTGGATTTTCTGTATTCAGTGGCGTGTAATATGTTCAACCAGGCACATAAAACAGGATCAGTATTAACTTTTGGAGAATTGCTGCTCAGGCTTTGCCCTGATGCTGACGGCAATTGGCTTAGTACTAACAAGCTCCCTTTTCATGTCGGCGGTGCAGAACTTAATGTTGCAACCGCGTTGGCTTTGTGGGAAGTCCCCTCTAAATACTTTACTGCATTGCCGGATAATGGAATATCCGATCAGCTGTTATCGTACGTAGCTAACCTAGGCATTGATGTATCAGCCGTCCACAAAGGCGGTTCACGGCTTGGTTTGTTCTATCTCACCCAAGGAAAGGACATGAAGCATGATGCTGTAATATATGATCGCGCGGGCTCTTCGTTTGCTGAGCTGAAAACCGGTGTAGTTGATTGGGACAATGTCTTAAATGGTGTAAGCTGGTTTCACTTTAGTGCTATTTGCCCCGCCCTGTCGCAAACAACAGCCGACCTGTGTGAAGAAGCTTTAAAAGCAGCATCCGCCAAAGGCATAACCATATCAATAGACCTGAACTATCGGGCAAAATTGTGGCAATACAATAAAGTACCGTATGAGGTTATGCCGGCACTTGCTAAATATTGCGACCTGATAATGGGCAATGTATGGTCTGCTGAAAAGTTATTAGGCATACCTGTAATGCCTGATATACATGAATCAGGACAGCGCAGCATCTATCTTAAAGAGGCGCTTTCAAGTTCGCAGGAAATCATGAGCCGCTATCCGAAATGTAAAGCTGTAGCCAATACGTTTAGATTTGACGATGGTAAAGGCATAGAGTATTATACCGCGTTGTACACTGATGGGCAGTTACATTCATCAGCTGTTTATGATGCCAACCACGTAGTAGATAAAGTAGGTAGTGGTGATTGCTATATGGCCGGCCTCGTTTATGGGTTTTACAACAGGTTCTCTCCATCTGAAATCGTTGATTTTGCCACAGCAGCGGCTTTCGACAAGCTATTTATTGAAGGTGACGCAACTACCAGTACTGTGGAAAAGATAAAAAGTTCGATAAAGCCAAATTTTTAACGCCTCGAGTGGCCCTAACACCAATGATAACAAACGCCGCTTTGTAAGAACGGCAAACCAACCTATATGAGCAACAATCAAAAAACCAACTACCGCTGGATAGTAGTAGTCCTGCTATTTTTTGCTACCACCATTAACTATCTCGACAGGCAGGTTATAGGTTTGTTAAAGCCAACTCTTGAGAAACAATTTAATTGGACTGAGGAGGATTATAGCCGTATTGTAATGGCTTTTCAGGCATTTTACGCTATGGGGTTATTGGCCTTTGGGGGCGTTATAGATAAGTTGGGGACTAAACTCGGTTATACCGTCTCACTGATAGTGTGGAGTGTAGCAGCCATGGCACATGCACTTGTGAAATCAACCTTCGGGTTTGGCGCGGTGAGAGCAGCGTTGGGTGCTGGTGAATCGGGAAACTTTCCGGCCGCAATTAAGGTTGTTGCAGAGTGGTTTCCTAAACGTGAACGTGCTTTGGCCACAGGGATTTTCAACTCCGGCGCCAACATTGGCGCAGTTGTAGCACCCGTGATGGTTCCCTGGATCCTGGGGGTGTATAACTGGCAAATGGCTTTTATTATAACAGGTGCTATTGGCTTTGTGTGGCTGGTATTCTGGGTTATTTTTTACGAAATACCATCACGACATAAAAAAATTAATCCGGCGGAATATGAATACATCCATAGTGATGCAGCCGATGAGACAAACGACAATACTTCTACCGAAAAAACTAGCTGGCTTAGATTATTGGTAATCCGTCAGACATGGGTATTTTTCATAGGGAAATTTCTTACCGATCCTATCTGGTGGTTCTTCCTGTTCTGGCTCCCGTCCTACTTTTCAAGTACATTCAATCTGGATCTTAAAAAGCCAAACATCCATTTAGTTATTGTTTATACAGCAGCATCAATAGGGAGTATCGGCGGAGGATACCTGTCATCCTGGTTAATTAAACGCGGCATGCCCATTTTTAGGGCACGTAAAACGGCGATGCTGCTATTTGCTTTTTGTGTCATCCCGATATTTGCAGCGCGTTATGCTACTAATATTTGGCAAGCCGTTGCTTTAATCAGCCTTGCAGGAGCAGCTCACCAGGCATGGAGTGCCAATATATTTACCACAGCGTCAGACATATTTCCAAAAAAGGCGTTAAGTTCCGTGGTGGGCATTGGCGGAATGGCAGGTTCTGTTGGAGGCATTTTATTTCCGTTTCTTGTAGGTATAATACTCGACCACTATAAGGCAGCGGGCAACATCACAGCGGGATATAATATAATATTCACCATCTGCGCTTGTGCATATCTGTTAGCATGGCTTCTTATGCATTTTTTAACGCCAAAGGTAAGAGAGGTAAAACTGTAACAGGCTACCTTATTCCTTTACGTATGCGGCTTAACGATGTAGGTGTTACACCTATAAACGACGCGAGGTACTTTTGAGGGATCTTTTGGAGGTACGGTGGTTTAGCCATTAGATCAAGGTAGCGCTTTTCTGCAGAGTCCCTCTGAAGAGCGGTGAACCGATCTATCAAGTTGAGCACTGCATCTTCCCAAAACTTACGCATCATCTCCTGCATTCTTGGGTATTGTTCGTATAAAGTGGTAAGCTCGGCCTTTGGCAGGTACCACACTGTGCTGTCTTCAATTGCCTGCAGGTAATACACAGATGGTTTATCACTTATAAAGCTATAGATATCAATTGCTGAAGAATGTGGAAAAGCAAACCAAACAGAAATTTCGACATCATTATCAACGTAATAAAGCCTTAAGCAACCATTTTGAACAAATACAAGGTCAGTGCACACTTCACCTTCCTGGAGCATGAACCCATTTTTGAATACGCTTCGCTCGGTAAAACGGCTGGTAATATCATTCAGTTCATCTGCCGCAAACGTGGCATAGCTGCTTATGAATTGCTTAAGTTCCGCTGACATTTTGCAATGAGTTTGCTAGTGCTAAGTATTAATGGCCGCTAAAATACCAATTTTGCATGTATATAACCCCTAACCATATCACATCTGGGTCAATATAGGAAAGCTTATTTTATTGGTACTATGTTGTGCGCTTTCATTAGCTGCAACACATGTTCAGTACGTGCTTTTCTTCCGGCAGGTATTAAATGGTATTCGTTATCGTAGAATAAACTATCAGGCAGCAGCGCATCTTGGGGGGTATTCAGTGTTTTTATTTTCATTTCCTCAGCATATTCCTGTGCTATTTTGCTGATAACCTTTTCTTTTGGTTTGTAAACGGCAGCATCTAATGGCGGATAAACGAAATAAACCTTAATGCCTTTCTTATCTGCAAATTCTTTGAAGTCGTTCAGCAGCGGTATGTCAGGGTTTACCTGATAATCTAAAACAAACTTGTTAACGAATTCGTGAGACGGATGCGGATCAAAGTTTCTGACCACATCTCCATTTTCATTGAACGACGAACGGGAATAAACTACATTCTTAGGAAATTCCCTTGTTTTGCGCCCCATAAGGTGCATAAAGGTAATATGGAAGTTATGCTGAAGGTCTTCTATAAAAAAGTCGTTAAGCCGGTTTTTGATGCTATGCTCAAAGAAAGTACCCGCTGGCGGATACAACCGTTCTGCTTCCTTTTTAAATTTATAACTACCTTCTTTGGAGAGGTAGTACTCTACAGATAGGATAACAACGTCAGACGGTCTAGCGATGTATTTGGCCTGATTAAGGATAAATTCAAGCCCAAGGCTACCGTTAAGGCCCATATTAACTACAGGCATGCCGGTATGCTGCTCTACCATCTTGCTATCTATCCCAAAGCAAACACTCGAGCCCCCGGTAAAAATAATACGGGGCGATTTTGTTTTATCAGCCCAGGCATGTTTATCAATTATTGCACCTATATATCCGTCGTTACCAATTGCCTTACCGGGAAAATAATTCCGGTTCATGGCAAATGCAGTCATCAACACCAACAGAGCAAAAGCAGCACAATATAAAAGGTATCTTTTCATGTGTTAAAACTGAAAATAAACAAACTGTTGTGGCACGCCGGTCATGTAAAAGGTAAGCATGACTATTACCAGGTAAAATGCCCACCTTACTGGTCTTGGCTTCCGGTCTCCCGTAGTCTCAATAGCAAACTTATTCTCACGGCCCAGCCATTCCATCATCATAAACAATGTAACAACTGCCAGCAGGAACAGAATATGTACCGAACCGCCCATAAACATCTCCCCTGTTGGTTTAACCAATATTGACGAAGAAAATATCCTCCCGATAAAGTAAAAAGCGTTAACAATATCGCTCGACCTAAAGATAGCTAATGATAGCACGGTAAGTGCAAAGGTGAGCGCCATGCGCCAAAGTTCATCAAAAGTTGGGAACAGCTTACCCTTTGCTACAATATCCGTGTAGGTACGGTTGCTCTTCATTAGTATTGATGGCATGATGAATAAAGCACTAAGTGCTCCCCAGATAACATACGTCCATGACGCACCATGCCAAATACCGCTTAGCAGGAATATAATAAATGTGTTGCGTACCCTTTTCCAGGCACTCACTTTGCTGCCCCCGAGCGGTATGTACACGTAATCTTTAAACCACGATGATAAGGATATGTGCCACCTGCGCCAGAACTCGGCAATACTGCGGGAAAAGAACGGAAAGGCAAAGTTGCGAAGCAGTTCTATACCAAATAACCGAGCTACCCCTAGCGCAATATCAGAATATCCGGAGAAATCGCAGTAAACCTCTATGGTAAACAATACCGCACCCATCAGCACTACGCTGCCTGGGTAGTGCTGATAGTTGTTAAATATCATGGTCACATATTCGGCACAATTATCAGCTATAGCTACTTTCTTGAAATATCCCCAAAGTATTTGCCGCATACCATTTACTGCCTGTGCGTAACTGAAGCTGCGTTCTTTTTGAATTTGAGGAAGTAAATGTGTAGCACGTTCAATTGGGCCTGCAACCAGCAAAGGGAAAAAGCTCACAAAAACGGCATAATCCACAAATTGGTAACACGGTTTTGTTTTTCCGTTGCTGATGTCGAATACATACGATAAGCCGTGAAACGTATAAAATGATATGCCGACAGGTAACAGTATGTTAAGCGCACTAAAGGTTGTTTTTACGCCAAACTCTGAAAGCAGATCAATAAAAGAGCCGGCAAAAAAATTATAATACTTAAATACACCCAGTAACCCTACGTTTATACCTACACTAAGCCATAACCAAAACTTTTTGCTTGCTTTATTTTCAGCTGCATAAATGCGTTGGCCGGTATAAAAATCAAGAAAGGTGGAGAAAGCCAGTAGGAACAGGAAACGATAATCCCAGCAAGCGTAAAAGAAATAGCTGGATGCCAGTAAAAGCAAGTTTTGCAGCTTTAAACTTTTGTTGGTTACAAACCAGTAAAGTATAAAAACAATCGGCAGAAAGATTGCAAAAGATAAGGAGTTAAAAAGCATATTAACAGTTGTGCAAGGTTGTAAGGGGCTGCATTACTATTTGCTCATGCAAAATAATACTTTTAATATGATAATTACGTGGTAAGTATAAATTAGCTATGTAATTGGCAATTACGATGTCACTAATTGGCTTTTATCTACCAGTCTCCTTATACGATCTGCCAAACAGCTGTTTTTACCGACAAACCACAAAATACTGGTAAAAAGGCTCGTTATCAGCTATATCCGTTTAAGTGAACGGTATGTCTATAACTTACGGCCGTTGGTCTATTTCATTTTACGCAACTGCTATTATGTTGTTCATTTGATTATTGAAACGATTAGATAACATAATAAATAAAGAATAAAATGAAAAATTCAATCAAATTAACTGCTCTTTTATTGTTGGCCAGCACTGGTTTGTTCGCAGCTACAACCGTTAAAGCAGACCCTATACAAGATGAGATAACCGTAGCAGCATCTGCAAGAAATCTTGTAGTAGACCTCAAGATTGCTAAAGAAACAACCGGCAAAACTTACGTAACCTTTTACGATGATAAAAACTCAGAGCTTATGAGGGACTATCTTTCTGCAAAGCATTCAGTTGCAAAAGCATACAATCTTTCTGACCTGGAACCTGGCAATTATACTATGGCTGTAACTTCTAACAATCAAGTGGTAACAAAGCAGCTAAACGTGTTTATGGAATTTGGCAAGAAGACATATGTGTTTTTGCAATAAGATATAAAACGTCGGCACATTAAGGCAGCCCTTACCTTAGGTAAGGGCTTGTTGCTTGTTAAGCAGCCAATTACATTTTAGCACCGTTGCTATCAGCAGGAAACTTTAACTTGCGGCCTTAATTATAGTTGATGACTAAACCTCAGCACCCTATCTATAACTTACATTTCGGTTTAGTTTGTTTGAGCTCTTTGCTTTTTTCTGCCAGTTATAACATGCTGATACCAGAACTGCCTGCATACTTAAGCAGCTTGGGCGGGGCACAGTATAAAGGATTAATTATCGCCTTGTTTACGCTTACGGCGGGCGTTTCCCGTCCGTTTAGCGGGCGACTTACAGATACACTTGGACGTGTGCCAGTAATGGCCGTAGGGTCGATAGTGTGCTTTGTGTGCGGTTTTTTATACCCGGTACTTGCAAGTGTTTCAGGTTTATTGTTTATCAGGCTGATACATGGCTTTTCAACCGGTTTTAAGCCGACCGCAACCGCGGCATACGTGGCAGACATGGTACCGCGCGAACGCTGGGGCGAAGCATTAGGTATGCATGGCTTATTTTTTAGTACAGGTATGGCTGTTGGACCCGCTATAGGCAGCGCCATCCGTATGTCGCACTCACTTAACACATTATTTTATACATCATCATTCTTTGCACTAATGTCTATTGTACTGGTGATGAATATGAAAGAGACATTAAAGAACAAGCAGAAATTTGAGCTATCAGCACTCAAAATATCCCGGGGAGATATTATTGCCGTTGAGGTATTACCCGTCGCTATTGTTACTCTGCTTAGCTATGTTTCTTACGGTGCCATACTTACCCTTGTTCCCGACTGGAGTCAACATGTCGGCATAGCGAACAAAGGTTTGTTTTTTATGGTGTTTACAGTTGCCTCGTTATTGATCCGTTTTGTTGCTGGGAAAGTATCCGATAAGCATGGCCGCATTCATGTTATTAAAGCTGGGTTGGCATTATTGGTTATCGCGTTGGTTGTGATCGGCTATCAACATAGCTCTATCGGGTTAATGGTTGGCGCAGTGCTCTATGGTATCTCAAACGGAGTCCTGTCCCCTGCTCTCAACGCGTGGACAATAGATATGAGCAAGCCTGACTTTCGTGGAAAGGCAGTTGCCACCATGTACATATCCCTGGAAGCCGGCATTGGCTTGGGGGCGCTGTTTGCCGGGTGGTACTACCATGATGTAATAGTACGTGTGCCGTACATCATCTACGCGTCGGCTGTTGTTACTGCTGTGACGCTTGCCTACATGTTTCTGCGTAGAGAACCACAGAGAAATACTATGAATTCAGGCGAAACAGAAGCGGTAATATAACTGGTTTCAATCCTTTAAGAACGGGTTAAAACTACGCGCGCCTACCTCCATACCAGCGGCCCTGCAAATGGTCTTATCTCCAAAACGAAAGTTGATGGTGTCCATTGCTTGATAAAGGCGGATGCGCTGCTCATTGTCTTCAAACAAATTTATTTGATAACTGCCGGTGCTCAGGTTACTCAATTTCACACCTATCAGCCTTATTGGCCGATGCTGGTTCCACGCTTTATCCAGCAGGTTTTTGATACCCGGAATCAAAATGTGTTCTGCTGCGGTAAGTGCAATTTTTTGTTGAACGGTATGTGTTTCGAAATTTGAATAGCGCAGCTTTATAGCAAGGCAGCCCGCAACCTTGTTCTCCCGCCTCAGTTTGCCTGCCAGTTCTTCAGTCATGCTAACGAGGATGTTCTCCAGCGTGCGCCTGTCCTTCACATCGCTCTCAAAGGTATTTTCGGTACTGATAGACTTGCGATCACTGTGGGGTATAATGTCACTGTCATCAATACCGTTTGCTTTATTATAGATATACGTCCCCATTTTGCCAAATACCGCCTCAAGGAACTTTAGATTGACGCGCTGCAGGTCCCCTATTTTCTCCAAACCATACTGATACAGCTTTTGGCAGGTACTCTCGCCTAGCCCGGGAATCTTACGAATGTTCAGCGGAGCTAAAAACTCCCGCTCGCCGCCATGCGGTATTCGCAGTTGCCCGTTTGGCTTAGCCTGATTGGTAGCCATTTTAGCAAGTGTTTTACTAGATGCCATGCCGAACGATATGGGCAGACCAGTCTCCCGTATGACCGTTTGTCGCAGGTTAGTCGCAACATCATAAGGATCGTAAAAGCGGTCCATCCCGGTAAGATCTATGTAAAATTCATCTACAGACGTCTTCTGATATAATGGTACTGACCTGTGAATGATCTCTGTGACCTCCCTTGATGCTTCGCTGTAACGTCCGTAAGTGCCATGTACAACTACTGCCTGGGGACAAAGCTTTAGTGCCTGCCGCGTGGGCATTGCCGAGTGTACACCAAAAGCGCGCGCCTCATAACTCGCAGATGCCACCACGCCCCTATCGCTTGAACCGCCTATAATAACAGGCTTTCCGATGAGCGATGGGTCAAACTTGCGCTCAACCGATACGAAGAACGAGTCGAGGTCTATGTGTACTATATGGCGTTTAACACCCATGCACAAATATGTAAAATAATTTGCAAATGCTAAAATTATTAGCATTTTTGTGTTCAACAAACACATAGTACATGACAGGGTATGCCGATTATCTTTTCCTGCTTTCGCCTCCTGAAGAAGTTAAACTGGAGATTGACCGCTACAAGCGTGCTTCGGCAAGGTTAATTGGCCAATACGCCAGCATGAACTCGCCGGCGCACATCAGCCTTGCACAAGTAGAAAGGCAAAAGCCGTTTTTTGCAGATAGCACAATCCAGCGTATGGAATTGGGTTTTAATACAATCCCGCCAGTACAACTGTACATAGACGGGTTTAAGTATTTCACACACTTGCATAACAAGCATACAATTTACGCCGCTATCCGCATCACACCAGCCGTAGACGAATGGTTAATCTCAATCAGGAAAGTCCTGGGTATTAAAAAAGCTATCATTCCGCACATTACTGTTGTGAGGAATATTAATGTAGAATACTTTAACACCTTGTGGCCGCATTTCAGGCACAAGCAACTGGTGATGCCATTTTTCGTAAGCGAGATTAAAGTAGTTAAGCGCGAAACATTTGCAAACCAGCCAAAGTGGGAGGCTTACAAAACATTCAGGTTCGGCGGAAAAATAATGACAGTAGTTAACAATCTTAAATAAGGCTTATGTTACACGAACATATAACACAATTATATAATTACCTATACGTACTCTCTCCCGATGAACAGGTAAAAGAGTTCATAAAGAAATACAAGAGCTGGTCTGCAGATGTGATAGGCAGTTTTGAAAGCCGGCACAGTATTGCGCATATAACTGTCAATTATCTCGACAGAAAGATGTTGAGCTTTGTTGAGCCATCATTTCTGAACCTGGAGTATAGGTTAAGAAAGTTACCTTCAATTAACCTTAAAATAAATGGATTTGATTGTTTTAAGGAAAGTAACACCATATACGCTTCTATAGAGATGGATGAAATGACGAAAGCCTGGTTTGATCAAATGCAAACCATAGCTCCTGGAAAACCTAAACACAAAACTCCCCACATTACCATTTTAAAGAACTTATCTAAAAAGAACTTTGATTTGTTATGGCCTAAATTTCAAAACGCTTTATTTCAGCATACCTTTAAAATCGATAACCTTACTGTGTTACGTAAGGAGGCCTTCAATGAAGATGCGCGATATAAAACGGTAGCGGAGTTTAAGTTTAGTAAACGAGTGCTTACTGCAGACAACTTCAGGAATGTGTATGTACCAATGAAAAAAACGCAGCCTGGCCTGCAACTTTCAGCTTTTTAAAACTGGCAGCAGCGCTAAACCATCGCAGCTGTGTTTTGTCAGATAGTAACATCAAATCAATTTACCGATGAAGACAATAAATAAAATCGGAATTATGCTTGCAATGATGGGGTCACTATCTCTTTCATCCTGCGCAAGCGATTACTATGTGGCAGACCGGCCAGTTGAACCGGTATATGTCAGGCCAGTTGCACCTTATGCTAATGCTTATTGGGTACCCGGCGAGTGGGTTTGGCGAGGAAACAGATATGTTTACCGTAACGGGTATTACGCCCGTCCCCGTGCTAATCGCGTGTATGTACAAGGCGCCTGGGTGCACAGCAATCGTGGGTACGTTTGGAGACGTGGACATTGGAGGTAATCTGGCACCAAAAACATTTGTAAAACAAGAAAGCCGCTTTTCTAAGAAGCGGCTTTCTTGTTAATTCGTTGAAGGTATTCTACATTCTTTCGGGTACTTCAATCCCTAACAAAGCCATTGCTTTGTTAATCACCTTAGCTGTACCTGCAGATAAGCTTAATCTAAATTGCTTAAGGTTTTCAGTATCGGCCTGCATTATTGATACCTCATGATAAAATTTGTTATATGTTTTTGCAACATCGTAAACATAGTTCGCGATAAGTGCCGGGCTATGGTCTGCCGCAGCAGCAAGTATTGTTTCAGGAAATTTAGTGAGCGTTACTATCAGGTCGCGCTCTACCCCTTCTAATGTAGTTACCGATGCGCTACCTGCCGCTTCATTGTAACCTGCTTTACTAAGTACTGAACGAATTCTGGCGTGAGTATATTGAATAAACGGACCGGTATGTCCCTGGAAATCTACCGACTCGGCAGGGTCAAACAATAAACGTTTCTTAGGATCAACTTTAAGCAGGAAATATTTTAAAGCGCCAAGCCCGATAGTACGATATAGCTTTGTTTTGTCTTCTTCACTGAAATCTACCACTTTGCCCATTGCTTCGGTTTGTTCGGCAGCGGTGTTAAACATGTCCTGCATCAGGTCATCTGCATCAACTACCGTACCCTCGCGCGACTTCATCTTTCCGGATGGAAGATCTACCATGCCGTAAGATAAATGGTACAAACCGTTTGCCCAAGTTTTACCCAGCTTCTGTAAGATCAAAAAAAGCACTTTAAAGTGGTAGTCCTGTTCGTTACCTACCACGTAAATCGACTCATCCACACCAAAATCATCGTACTTAAGCTGTGCTGTGCCTATATCCTGCGTAATGTATACTGATGTGCCATCCGCACGCAATACCAGCTTCTGGTCTAATCCATCATCTGTAAGGTCTATCCAAACTGAACCATCTTCCTTTTTAAAGAATACGCCTTTAGAAAGGCCCTCCTCTATAATGTCTTTCCCCAGTAAATAGGTATTGCTCTCGTAATAGTACTTATCAAAATCAACTCCAAGGGTTTTATAGGTTTCGTCAAAACCTGCATATACCCAGCCATTCATGGTGTTCCATAAATTGATGACCTCCGCGTCGCCCGCTTCCCACTTCTGAAGCATCTGTTGTGCTTCTTTAATTAGCGGCGCGTTCTTTTTAGCGTCATCCTCAGTTTGTCCGGCCGCTTTAAGTTGATCTATTTCTTGCTTGTAAGCTTTATCAAACAGCACATAATACTTACCTGCAAGATGGTCGCCCTTTAAGCCTGATGTCTCAGGCGTTTCGCCATTGCCAAATTTTTGCCAGGCCAGCATACTTTTACAAATATGTATACCGCGGTCGTTTACCAGGTTGGCTTTTATTACAGTGTAACCTGCAGCCTCCAATATCTTTGCAACCGAATAGCCTAAAAGGTTATTACGTATATGGCCAAGATGCAGCGGTTTATTGGTGTTTGGAGAAGAGTACTCTACCATCACCTTTCTCCCATTTGGTACAACCGTGGCGAAGTCTTCTGCCAGCACCTCTTTATCAAGTTTGCTCAGCCAAAAATCGTCAGTGAAAGACAGGTTAAGAAAGCCTTTGATAATATTAAAAGAAGCTATTTCTTCAACATTTCGCTGCAGGTATTCGCCAATTTCTCCACCGGTTTGCTCAGGCGATTTGCGCGACATTTTGGTATATGGAAAAGTAACCACCGTTACCTGTCCTTCAAACTCTCTCCGTGTTTCTTGTAAATTTATATCCTTAGCGGCGATGTCGGCATCGTAAAGCTCCTTTACCGCTTTAGCTACCGCATTTGTAATTAGCTCCATTGTCGCAAAATTAGCAATTGTTCATGGTTGGTGGCAATGTGCTGTCACTTTTTATGCTCAGCCTGCAAAAACGTTTTTTTAAGCTTGAGCTTAAATAAGTTTCTTTCAAAAAATAGGTTTAAACCGTTTAAACCTACATTTTAGTAAAAACAATTCTCTTTGGTCTAAAAACAGGGTTTTTGTGTATGTCATTTGTATATATTTGACTAACCAATCCGTACAATTATGGCCAAAAAAGACCTTTATGACGCTCCTGATTATTACCTTTTAGATGAACTATTATCCGAAGAACATAAGTTAATACGGGCAACTGTCCGCGATTGGGTCAAAAAAGAATTAAGTCCGGTTATAGAAGATTACGCTCAAAAGGCGGAGTTCCCACGGCACCTTTTGAAAGGTTTGGCAGAGATTGGTGCTTTCGGGCCGACTGTACCTGTCGAATATGGCGGACTTGGACTAGATTACATGGCATATGGCGTAATTATGCAGGAACTGGAACGAGGCGACTCAGGCATTCGGTCAACAGCTTCAGTACAGGGCTCACTGGTGATGTATCCCATATATGCTTACGGCAGCGAAGAACAAAAGCACAAATACTTACCCAAATTGGCAACAGGCGAACTGATGGGTTGCTTTGGCCTGACTGAACCTGACCATGGCAGTAACCCGGGCGGGATGGTAACCAATATCAAAGACGAGGGAGATCATTATGTGCTGAACGGCGCTAAAATGTGGATTTCTAATGCACCATTTGCAGATATAGCAGTTGTATGGGCCAAAGATGAGAGCGGCAAAATACGGGGCCTTATAGTCGAGCGAGGTATGGAAGGTTTTAGCACCCCGGAAACGCATAACAAATGGTCATTACGTGCATCGTCAACAGGCGAGCTTGTATTTGATAATGTAAAAATTCCAAGGGAAAATGTACTCCCCAATATAAGCGGTATCAAAGGTCCGCTTGGATGTCTTAACCAGGCACGCTATGGTATAGCCTGGGGAGCTTTAGGTGCAGCTATGGACTGCTACGACACCGCGTTAAGGTATTCAAAAGAGCGTGTACAGTTTGGCCGGCCAATAGCGGGATTTCAATTGCAGCAAAAGAAGCTTGCAGAAATGATAACTGAAATAACTAAGGGACAATTATTGGTGTGGCGCTTAGGTATCCTTAAGAACGAGAACCGCGCTACACCTGCACAGATATCTATGGCGAAGCGCAACAGTGTAGAAACTGCCTTGAACATCTCACGCGAAGCCAGGCAGATGCTTGGTGGAATGGGTATAACTGGCGAATACCCTATTATGAGACACATGATGAACCTTGAGTCGGTAGTTACGTATGAGGGTACCCATGACATACATTTGCTTATAACCGGCATGGATATTACCGGAGAAGATGCATTTAAGTAATTTAAAGTAAATATTACCACAATGTCGGCTAAGTATTATATTTGTTGTGACAAGTGTAACTGACCCCAACATTAATGTACAAAATTGACTTTTTAGCCTGGAGAAACCTCACCAGGCTTGGTTGCCTCTTTATAATACTTCTGGTTTACGCTTGTAAAGAAAAAAATGCTGCCGATAATGGTGATTATTCTCCCGAATTTTTAAAAATTAAGAATAAAGTAGAAAATATTTGGAAAACCGGGGATATAAAAGGCGGTTTGGTTTATCTCGACTCTGCATTTCTTAGAATACCTTCCCCAACGAGCAATGATCGCTTCCGAAGGTATGCTTTTCATTACGTATACTATGCCAAAACCATACACAAACAAGACTCTGCACTTATCTACTCCGACAGTTTAGTTGCCGAAGCCGCCAAAATGCCAAACTCCAGGCAATATTCTATGAATGTGGCCGAGGCAAGTTTCTCAAGAGGAGACGCACTGTTTGAACTTCAGCAATTTTCAGATGCTTATCAGTCATACTACCAGGGTTATTTAATGGGGAAAAACTATGTGAACATGGCTGCCCTATCAGACTATACTTACCGTATGGGAATGATTATGTACAAGCAGCGTAAGTACAACCTCGCAGTTAAGTATTTTAAAGACAGCTACGCACAAAACGTTCGCGATAAACAAGAGGTAAACAGAGGCTTTGTAGGCTTTTACCGCCGCCAGGAACTGCTTGATAATATCGGTTTAAGCTTCCGTCACAATAATCAGGATGATAGTGCTTTAGTTTACTTTAACAAGGCATTAGTAGAAATAACCACTAACACTCCCCTATACCCTGAACGCAAGCAGCACATGGATATGGCGCGCGGTGTAGTTTACGGCAATATGGCCGAGGTATACATACAGAACGGTGAAAATGCTAAGGCTGAGGAACTACTCAAAAAAAGCATAGCCATTAATCTAAGAGGTGATTATGACAACCGTGATGCTCAGCTCACCGAAGTAAAACTTGGGCAGTTGTATCTTAAACAACGCAAAGATGAGGAATTAGTAAAGTTGCTGGCCGACCTCAAAGCACAGCTGGATACCATTAAAAACCCGGATGCCGAGGCGGATTATAACCGTTTAATGAGCGGGTATTATGCTAATAAAAGTAATCTCCGGCTGGCATTATCTCACTTGCAACTTTATAATCTTCAGAAAGATTCTATCACAAAAGCAAACAATCTAATTCTTGAGACCAATGTAGGCCAACAGCTATCCAACTATGAAAAGCAGCATGAAATAGATACCTTAAGTACTCATAATAAACTACAGCTAATTTACATTTATGCTGTTACTATTGTTGCGGTCTTAACGGCCATTATCATGTTTTTGGTTTATCGCAATTGGAAACGCTCTAAGAAGGATGTGCTTACAGTTAACTTGTTAAACCAGCAAATTAACGAGCAAAACCATGTTTTGGAAAACGCGCTGAACGAGTTGAACAACAGCAGTAAAGAAAAAGACAGAATCCTGCGCACAGTAGCCCATGATTTAAGAAACCCTATCGGCGGCATTGCTTCTCTTACCGCCATGATGGCTGAGGATGAATACACCGATGACCAAAAAGAATTGATCAATCTGGTAAAAGAAACATCTGTAAACTCGCTTGAACTCATAAACGAGATACTGGAAGCAACTAATTTGTCTTCGGTACCGTTGAACCTGGAACGGGTTGACATCAATTCGCTGGTTAACAATAGTGTAGAATTGCTGCGTTTTAAAGCTGCAGAGAAGAACCAGCAAATACTATTAGAGCCACTGGACAAACCTATGGACCTATTAATAAGCCGGGAGAAGATATGGCGTGTTATAAGCAACCTAATTAGTAACGCCATCAAATTTAGCCCTACTGGCGAGACTATATCAGTAAAGCTGACTGAAGACGGCCATCAGGTGGTTATATCCGTGAGAGATAATGGAATAGGAATTCCAGAGACACTTAAAGATCAGGTATTCAATATGTTTACATCAGCACAACGCACCGGAACAGAAGGTGAAAAATCGTTCGGCCTTGGACTTTCTATTTGTCGTCAGATCATGGAAAAGCACAAGGGTAAAATTTGGTTTCAGAGCAATGAACAACAAGGCACAACCTTCTTTATAAGCCTTCCCTATTTTAAAAGCCGGGATTTCAAATAAACTACTTAATAAAGTTAGCATACCAGCGTCCTGAATTTTTTATAATCCTTTGCTGTGTTTTAAAGTTTACGTGAACCAGTCCGAATCTGGGATGATAGCCCTCCGCCCATTCAAAGTTATCTGTCAGCGTCCATACAAAATAGCCGCTAACCTTGTACCCTTCCTGCTTAGCCTTTAACACTTGCTGCAAGTGAGTTTGCAAGTATTGTATCCTTTTAGGGTCATCAACAGTGTCGCCGTTTGTTACAACGTCAGGGAAAGCGGCACCATTTTCAGTGATTATGATCTTTTTAATGCCGCTGTATGCATTGTACTTTTTTATCATCTCATAAATTGCAGGCGGATAAACCTCCCACTTCATGTCGGTAAGCTCTACTTTCCTGTTTTCTGCTTTAACCAGGGTCGCTCCGATGTAGGGCGTGAAGAACGAGTACTTTACTATTTCCCTTGTATAGTTTTGCAAGCCGATAAAGTCGAAATTAAATGACATATTATCCTCGTCACCAGGCTTGTAGTACTTTTTCATTTTACCGATAGCCGCTACTTCAGTGGGGTAACTTAAACCGAGTATCGGCTCGATAAACAACCGGTTAATCAATGCGTCAGCACGGGCCGCAGCAGCGATATGTTTAGGCGTTTGTTTATAAGGTTCAATATGCGAGCAAGAGAAAGTATTGCCAATCTGTGCATTAGGCACTATCTTACGCAGGGTTTTAGCGCCAGCCACAATGCTTAAAACCACATGGTGCACAGCAGGCAAAAAATTGCGTAAGCCCATCCTACCCGGGGCATGAATACCCAAAAAGTAGCCGGCGCCTGTGAATACAGCCGGCTCGTTCATTACCATCCAGTGTTTCACCTTAGTCCCAAACGCTTGGGCACAAATTTCAACATAACGCGTGAACCACCCTACAATGTCCCGGTTTGTCCAGCCGCCTTTATCTTCCAAAGCCTGGGGCAAATCCCAGTGGTAAATAGTTATCCATGGCTCTATGCCTAGTTCCAGGCAATAATCAATAACTTTATGGTAGTGGTCTATCCCCGCCTGATTTACTTCCCCCTCTCCTTTAGGTAAAATGCGTGACCACGCAATAGAAAAGCGATAGTTAGGGATATTAAGCTCCTTAACCAAGTCAATATCACGCTTGTAATTTTGGTAGTAATCGCAGGCTACCGACGGCGAATCGCCATTCATTATTTTGCCCTTTCTTGCGGAAAAGGTGTCCCATATGGAAGGGCCTTTACCATCGGCATCGCAGGAGCCTTCTATTTGCAGGGCGGCCGTAGATACTCCCCAGGCAAAGTCGTCGCCGAAAAGCTGTTTATTAAGCTGCGTGTTTGGAGTGTCGGATATCATTCAGTTTGAGCTGAGGGCTCAAAATGTGCATTATAATTGTATAAACGAAGCTATTTTTAAAATTAGTGTTTAAACGATGAACGCATACTCCTTAAAAAAAGATAGCTGCGGACATCATTAAACAGGGCCGATAACCTTCCGATGAGTTTCATAATACTTGTTTTATACAGCTAAGATAAGTAGGCGGTGTAAGCTGGATATGTATCCTGTGTTATGTTTAAGTTAACTGATAAATTACAATAGGCTCCATATTTTTAAATGCTGGTTGCTTACTTTTGCTGCCGATGAAAGATTATTTTATCCGTCTGTTTAATTATGACCTGTACGCCAGCCGCGTCATAAACGGCTTGATTGCAACGACACCTGAGCCCAAAGCCGTACAGATTATGGCTCACATGATGACAGCACAGCAAACCTGGCTACAGCGTTGTAAGGGCCTTAAGGCACCCATGGCACCGCTTTGGCCGGAATGGCCAGCTGAGGCCCTTGGAGATGTGATTACAGCAAACCATGCGGAATGGATAGCTTACCTGAATACTTTACAACCTGAAGATTTCCTTACTCCTATATCTTACCAGAATTCCCAGGGCGCTTTTACAAACACCCTAAGTGATATACTGGCACATGTGATCAATCACGGCACACATCACCGGGCACAAATTGGCGTCCACCTTAAACAGGCTGGTGTGGAACTCACTCTTACCGACTATATCTTATATATACGCGACCTGGAGAAATCTCAACAACAATAAACACTACCATGAATAAAATATACATTATCGCATTTGCAGCTCTGCTATTTAACAGTTGCGCTGACCCAAAGGAACAAGAGAAAAAGCTTTTAGATGAAGTGATAAACCTGCACGACCAGGTGATGGCAAAAGACGGACAATTGATGAAGAATAAAATGCAGTTGGACACCTTATTAAAGGCACATGCTGATAGCGCGGCCAAAAACCTGTCAGTTTCCCTGGACAGCGCGGACGCGAAAATGGAAGACTGGATGCATAAGTTTGATGCGGAAAACAAAGGCAAGTCGCACGAGGAGATAATGACCTACCTGGAAGGCCAGAAAAAACAGATAGCCGGCATAGAGCAGCAGTTTGATTCCGTTATAAATGCTTCAACCAACTTCCTTAAAACGGCTAAAAAGAAATGAGAAAGATAGCAGCCCTCCTGTTTATAGTACTGGCATACAGCGCTTGTAAAAATGGTGACGCAAATTCACGATTACCGATTTACGGCAATCGCGATACCAAAAATGTTGTTGTAAACGGCAAAACAGTTGTCGACACTGTTTATCAAACCATACCGGCATTTAGATTTGTAAACCAATATGGCGACAGCATCACTGAAAACAGCTTGAAAGGCGATATATACGTTGCCGATTTCTTTTTCACTACTTGTCCATCTATATGCCCTATCATGCATCGTAACATGCTAAAGGTATATGCAGATTTTAAGAACGTGCCCGATGTGAAGATCCTGTCGCACAGCATTGACCCAAAACACGACAGCGTTAAAGTGCTTAAAGCTTATGCAGATAAACTCGGCATTAGTGGCAATACCTGGTGGCTATTGCAGGGCAAAAAGGAAGAGACTTACAACCTGGCACAGAGTTACCTTACACGCCGCCCGGAAGAAAGCGCTAAAGACCTGTTTATTCACGACGGATTGTTCTTGCTGATAGATAAGCAGAAACGCATCCGCGGAAGCTATGATGGTACGGACGAAAAAGAAACTGAAAGATTGATTGCCGACATTAAGAAATTGCGTGCAGAAACAAATACCGAAATAGCCCAATGAAGGCGAAAACAACAGCCTTTATTGCGTTTTTCACAGGTTTACTCATCGTCATGTTTGCTTGTGAGAGCCAGGACTCGTTGGAGTTTAAGCGGTACTATGTAAACGGGAAATTGATTTACCAGCAGCGCTGTCAAAATTGTCACGGCGCTAACGGTGAGGGCCTTTCTAACTTGATGCCACCACTTACGGATGTTGCATTCCTCAAGAAAAACAAGCAGCAGCTCCCCTGCTTTGTAAACCTCGGCCTTAAAGGCAAATTGCTGGTGGTAAACGGTAAAACTTTTAGTAATAACATGCCTGCTAACGATATTGCACCGGTGGATATTGCGGAGGTATTAACCTACGTTACCAATTCATTCGGCAACAAAATGGGCGTAGTAACAGCTGAACAGGTGACGGCGCAACTAAAGGCTTGCAAATAGCTTTCGGCAAATCAAACAGCTATAATGGCAAACACAAAGCAGCCGCATGTTGTTAGCCTTATAAAACCTGAATATTATGGAAAAAGAATTTGAAGCGGTACTTACCGGATCAGACAGCGAGGTTAACGGCGTAGTTACTGCATTAAGCAGCGGCGCTTACGAGTTTAACTCGATAGATGGCAGCTTGCAACTGGTAATAGCACGTAACGAGGACGGCAAATGGGAACGCATGAGCGGTACCGAGCCATATTTTAGCGGCTGGGTTGATGAACTGGCAGAACAAATACAAGCATCTGTTAATATATAAGCAATGGAAAAAAGGGAGTTGGGAAGATCGGGGCTGGTAGTGCATCCCCTTGTGTTTGGCGGCAATGTTTTCGGGTGGACAGCAGACGAGAAAACATCCTTTGGATTACTGGATTCATTTGTTGACCACGGATTTGATTTTGTTGACACTGCAGATGTATATTCGCGATGGGTTCCCGGAAATACCGGTGGCGAATCTGAAACAATCATCGGCAACTGGTTTAAACAAAGTGGTAAACGCGACAAGATCGTGCTTGCTACCAAGGTAGGCAAGCCCATGAGCGAAGACAAGAAAGGCCTTTCGCGCGCTTACATTATTAGCGCCGTAGAAGCCTCGTTAAAGCGGCTAAAAACAGATTACATCGACCTTTATCAATCGCACGACGATGATGCTAATACCCCTTTGGAAGAAACACTCTCTGCATTTACAGACCTTATAAAACAAGGAAAAGTGAGGGCAATAGGCGCGTCAAATTATGGTGCCGCCCGCTTGCGTGAAGCTTTGCAGGTAAGTAAAGACAATGGGTTTACACGCTACGAAAGCCTCCAGCCAGAGTATAATTTATACGACCGCGAAGATTACGAAAAAAAGTTTGAGTCGTTATGCAGGGAAAACAACTTGGGCGTTATCTCCTACTACTCGCTTGCAAGCGGCTTCCTGACGGGTAAATATCGGTCAGAAGCTGACCTTGACAAAAGCCCGCGTGGTGGCGGTATAAAAAAGTATCTTAACGGAAAAGGGTATAAAATTTTGTCAGCTTTAGATAAAGTGGCCGGCGAACACAATAGCACGCCAGCAGCCGTAGCGTTAGCCTGGGTAATGGCCAGGCCGGGTATTACGGGGCCTATAGCCAGCGCAACCAGCGTGCATCAGCTAAAGGAACTTGGAAAAGCCGCCGAGCTTAATTTAAAACCTCATGAAATAGAAATGCTGACCACCGTCAGCAGTTACTAAAAAGTTAAAAGCCCTTCCGGATATCGGAAGGGCTTTATAGTTATATATATTGAGGAAATTGCTTTAATTTCTTGGCAATAAAAAGCTGCTTGCACGGCCGCCGTTATTAGCTACCTGGCCGCGTCCTCCACCATTTTGTCCGCGGCCTCCGCCTGCCTGATTGCCACCCCAGCCACTGTGTCCGCTGCCACTATTTTGATCATAGCTACCGCCATCCTGTCCACCACGAGATGGTTGCTGTTGCTGGCCACCTCCGTTTTGTCCGCGGGATGGCTGTTGTTGTTCCCAGCCACCATTTTGTCCACGTGACGGTTGTTGCTGACCGTAGCTTCCGTTCTGATCACGCGGTGTTTGTTGTCCCCAGCCACCATTTTGGCCACGTGACGGTTGTTGTTGACCGTAGCTTCCGTTCTGATCACGCGGCGTTTGTTGTTGTCCCCAGCTACCATTTTGTCCGCGTGATGGTTGGTTACCCCAATTGCCACGTCCGTTGTTGTTCCTGTCGTCCTGTCTGCCCCAATTGCCGCGGTCATCGTTCCTGCGTTGTGGCTGTCCATTACCCCAACGATTATCTCTGCCGTATCCACCCTGATCATAACGGCTGTTGCCTCCACGTGCATAATTGTCGTTACGGCGGTTCCAGTCTCCCCTGTTGTTATTACCGCCCCATTTGTTGCGATATACATTATGGTTCATATATGGCCTGCGGCCGCGTATCTCATAGCGGGTAGCATTACGCCAATTGTAGTTACGGTATGCACCGGGCAGGTATTGTGCCCTCACCCAACGGCTGCCATCGTTATAAAAGTAGCAGCCCATGGGCACGCTGTAATAGGCTTCAACTTCCGGCAGGTAATAGTAGTCGTCACTGTTGTCAAAATCATCATCGTACACTGGTTGGTCTATCACCGGTGGCGGAGGAGCAGGCACATAAACACGCCTTGCTGGTATATTTAAACCTATATGGATAGAAACTTGCGCTTTGGCGTTTTCTGAAATGAGCCCGCCTAAAAGTATTGCCGAAACTAAATATATCTTTTTCATCGTGTTAATTTTTATGCATCTATGACGTCATGAAAAAGCAAAGGTTTAAGGCTATTTATTGATAATGTTAGCGTCGGTTATGGAAATAGAATTTTATTTGGCGTTACATCATGTGACAAAATATTATTCTTAAAGCATTAAGAGATGTAATGGTGCAACAATCATTATTATTCAACAGCAAAATGCTCAAAGTAACTATGCTATAACATTGTAAACAGGTTTCGGTATTAATTGTATATCTGTTAGTTTTATACACAAAACTCAACATCATGAAAAATACATCTTTACGGCTGCTTTTGCCAGCGCTGGCTATAACCGGGTTTAGCTTATGCATAAGCTCCTGTTCTAACAACGACAAAAAAACAGATCAAACTACAACAACCCAAACTACTGCGGATACCAGTGCTTCCGGCGCTGGTTTAGTGCTACCAAGCGGCTTTACCGCGGCTATTGTAGCTGAGAACTTAGGCAGCACCCGCCATATTGCGGTTACGCCACAAGGCGGTATTTACGTTAAGCTTAGCGGATTAAAAGACGGTAAGGGTATTTTATACCTTACCGAAAGCAACGGTAAAGCAACCGTAAAAAACGCGTTCGGGAACTATATAGGTACTGGTATGTATATTAAGGATGGCTATCTGTATGCATCTTCTAACGAAGAAGTCTTTAGATACAAGTTAGATGCAAACAATCAGGTAGTTAGCCCGGACGCTCCCGAAAAAGTTGTAACGGGCTTAATCAGCCGTAACGAACATGAGGCCAAAGCTATATTGCTGGACAATAGCGGCAACCTTTATGTAAACATTGGCGCTTACTCAAATGCTTGCCAGGTAAAAGACCGGGAGAAAGGCTCCCCGGGACAGCCTGGCTGCCCTATACTTGACTCTGCAGGCGGAATATGGCAGTTTAAAGCCGGCAAACTCAATCAAACTTACAAAGATGGTGTGCGGTATGCAACCGGCCTTCGCAACGTTGTGGGTATGGACTGGAATAAATCAGCCAACCAGCTGTTTGTGATGCAGCACGGGCGCGACCAGCTACACGAGTTGTTCCCGACCATGTTTACTGAAAAGCAATCTGCAGAGCTTCCGGCCGAGTGCTTGTATGCATTAAACAAGGGAGACAACGCGGGTTGGCCTTACATCTATTACGATTGGCAAACCAACAAGAAAATGCAAATGCCAGAATACGGCGGCGACGGCAAGAAAGAAGGCGACAGTAAGTACAAGGATCCGGCAGCAGCTTTTCCTGGGCACCTCGCCCCCAACGGATTATTGTTTTACACCGGTAGCCAATTTCCGGAGAAATATAAGAATGGTGCCTTTATCGCTTTCCACGGTTCATGGAACCGCGCACCCGAACCTCAGGCGGGCTACTTTGTAGTTTTTCAACCAATGAAAAATGGAAAGGCCGACGGGAACTACGAAGTGTTTGCTAACGGGTTCTCCGGTTCGGCTGAAAATACCGCTAAAGGTAGTGCAACCCACCGGCCCTGCGGATTGGCACAAGGCCCGGACGGATCAATATACGTGACAGATGATGTTAAGGGGAATATTTACAAAATCAGCTATAAAAAATAGTTTTTGCATCATAGCAAAACATATGGTAAAATAAGAAGGCGACCCGTTTTGGGTCGCCTTCTTACATTATCCAGCAAGTGCTTTGCTGGCTTTTTTCTTCTGCTTTACGCGATCAAAAGCTTCTTCAAACTCATCGCGCTGTGCTTTAGTTAACGCTTCCATATGGCCATCCCGGTACGCTTTCTTTGCTTTTGACCATAGCTTCTTCTTTTCTGCATATAAGCCAAGCTGTTCGTAAACCGTGGCGGTATCAACACCGGGCGTAGTAAGCGCCCTGGCAGATACTGCATCCACCTGCTTGTCCATCTGCAGGAAAACTACTAAGCTTAAATAATGAATGTAGTTGTCCGGGAAGGATGGTTCAAGCTCCATACAGGTTTTAAAATGATAACCAGCGGTTTGATAATCTTTCAGATCGTAGTAATATATTTTCCCAAGCAAATGGTGCGCCCGGGCGTACATTGGTTCATCGCCAACTATACGGTTAAGCAAGTGTAAAGCTTTTGGCGTTTCACCATAAGCCAGTTCGTCAACCGCCTGGAGATATTTCTCTTCAATGGTGTAATAAGTGTCCATAAAAATATTAGTGCTGCCGTTATACCGCAGATGTTATTGAAATTGATTGATTGTTAGCTGCTATAATTACGGCGTGCTAAGAGATTGGATGGCAATTGAATGCAAAACCCTTCCCTTGTGCCATAATAAGCAACATCAGTTTGTTACAGGTAGAGTTTGAAATAAGCATTATAGTAGTATTAACGCTACAAAGATACGCAAAGACGTTTTAAATACAAATTAAGCAAACAACGATGCTTACACTTCTTAGAGGAGAAATGGTATACTCACTTCCAGATAGGAAACTTGTTCCAACGGAATAAACGTGTTTCAGGGCGAAACACTGCTAAAATATACGAATTATCTATAACAAGCTAAATAACACAATATTAAGCCCCACAATATAAAGCCTTACTTGTGTTTCGCTCTTAAACCTTCCTAACGGTAACTAATTGATTACCAATATCACGCTGTTTCAGAACACTGAAAAGTGTTTCACATTTTAAAAGCGAAACACTTTTCAACTAAGCAGCAATTCTTGCTACTTTTTCTATCAAGTAATTGTTCATCAGCTCCCGCTCGGATATGATCACGCTGAAGTCTGTAAATTTAATTCCATCTTCAAAAGCATACAGGGTGTAGCCACGTTTATTACCGTCGTATTCACCGAGTTCAAAAACCTCTTCCTGGTTCCTGCCCTTAATTTTAGCACCACTTACAAGTTGGTAGGCATCGTATATATTTTCAAAAGCTGTGTTTTTCATAGTACAGCGGGTATTACAATTTCTTTGCCAATATTACCCGAACCACTCAAACAGCTCGGTTTGCTTTAGTTTCAGCTTTTCTCCGGCACTAACGTCCCTTATTACATGCCCCTCTTCCATATGGATGATACGTGAACCGTATTGTCCGGCGTCCTTTAAATTGTGCGTGACGAGTATAGCTGTAAGTCCATATTGCTTAATAAGATTATCGGCCATGCTCATCACTGTTTTGGCAGAACGTGGGTCCAGCGCGGCAGTGGGTTCATCCAGCAGCAATATTTTACATTCGTCCATTACGCTCATGAGCAGGGTAAGCGCCTGCCGTTGGCCTCCGGAGAGTGTACCAATTGGCTGCTCCAGTTTGCTCTCCAGTCCCATACCCAAGGCGGCTACTTTTTCCTGGACCTGCTTTTTAAAGGAAGCGGTTTTACCAATGGTAAGGCCTTTAGCTTGCGTCCGCAAGGCTGCAAGTCTAAAATTATCCATGATGCTGAGGTCGGCTGCGGTACCAAGTAACGGGTTTTGAAATATACGGGCTATCCAGCGGCTGCGTTTGTAGTCAGGTAGTTTGGTAGCGTCGGTTCCATCAACGGTTATGGTGCCTTTATCCGCCAAAATGGTACCGGCCACCAGGTTAAGCAGCGTGGTTTTACCGGAACCATTTGCACCTACCACTATCACAAATTCTCCTTTATTAATAGTCAGATCGATATCCGCAAGGGCATTTACCTGGTTAGCCTTACCGGTGTTAAATGTTTTGCTGATGTCTTTAAAGCCGATCATGGTCTGTTAGAGATTAAACGTGGCAGGCCTACAATAACGAGCACAAATGCTGCTGTAACCAGCTTAAGCAGGTTAGCATCTACGCCGATGCTTAAGGTAAACGCCAGCACAAACTGGAAAACAATGGCTCCTGTAAGCACCAGCAAAAGGCTTAGCCACACAGAGGTGATCTGCAGCCAGTTGATGATGGTCTCCCCTATAATAACTGATCCTAGCCCGATAATTACGATACCTATACCCATGCTAATATCTGCAAAGCCCTGCAGTTGGGTAATAAGGTAACCGCTAAGTGCTGTTAACGCGTTAGCTAATGCAAGGCCAATTATCTTCATCCTGTCGGTATTTACACCTAAGGCGCGGATCATGGGCTCGCTGTTGCCGGTGGCGCGCATAGCTATACCAAAATCCGTTTTAAGCAGGTAGCCAATGACCAGGGTAAGCACTGTTACGAAAACTATGAGTATTACTAACGAGTTCAGATTCTCATCTGTGACAACGTGAAGTGCCGAAAATATGGTTGGCAAATTGAGCACAGGCAGGTTGCTCCTGCCCATTATGGTCAAATTTACTGAGTACAATGCCGTCATCACCAATATACCGGCCAATAATGCATTTATCTTTAATTTGGTGTGAATAATGCCGGTACAAGCACCTGCAATAGCACCCGCAGCCATTACTGCAGGCAAAATAATATATCCTGGTTGATGATGGGTAATCATCACCGCTGATACTACACCGCCAAGTGTATAGCTGCCATCGGTTGTTATATCGGGAATGTTAAATATCTTCATGGATAGATAAATCCCGAAGGCAATCCCCGCAAAGCACAAACCCTGCAATAAAGCGGTTAGATAAAAATCCATTATTTTACAGCAGTAAATTCTGGCGGAATGGTGATGTTATATCTTTTTGCCACGGTGGGATTATAAACCCGTTTGCGCACTTTTACCATCTCCAGTTTTAATCCATCCGTTTTGTGTGTTTTTAGGTACTGTGCAGCTTGTAAACCGCTTTGGTAGCCCCATTGGTAAATGTCGGCGCCAAACGCAGCTACGGCCCCAAGCTTTACCAAACCTGCTTCGCTGGTGAAAATTGGTACATTCTTATCGTTACAGCTTTTTACTATAGTTGCGAAAGCAGAGAACACGGTATTATCCGGATTAGCAAAAAACGCGTCGATGTTCTTGTTCAACAGCGCTTGGGTAACCAGTTGCGCATCTGCCGATGAGTTCAGCGGCAAAGCGACTATCTTAACGTTTAGCTTAGCAGCAAGGCCTTGTATGCGCTGCAGCGCGTCGGCAGACTGCGGTTCGCTCTGGTTGTATATCATACCAACGGTAAGCTGCGCGCCCTTAGGCTTCAGCAGCTTAGGTATTAGGGCGAATGATGTATCAATGTAATTAAGCTCTTCCATCGTACCAAACAGGTTTGCCGGACCTTTGCCCTGCGCGTCGGCAACTTTCATTCGCTCAGGCGTAGGCGATACCATCTGGAAAATAGGTATTGTTTTAGTTTTTTGGATGGCGGCAATGGTTGATACGGTAGTAGAGGTGGCTAGCAGGTAGACCTTCTCAGATACGAACTGGTTAACTATTGTGGTGAGCGTAATAGCCGAGCCCTGCGCATTGTTGTATTTTATTTCAATGTTCTTCTTGTCTTCACTAAAACCGTTGGCCTTAAGCGCGTCAATAAAGCCATCCTTCGCATGCGATATGGTCTCGTCCTGAAAAGCCTCAACAAACCCTACAACGGGCACGTTCCCCTTTTTTCCTGACGAACACCCCGCCAGAATAATCAATGATGCAGCTACGGCAAAAAGCTTCTGAAATTTCATGTTACTAAAGTAGTTTATCAGCGCCAAACAATAAAACCGACTCAATAATATTGCATTCAGTTAATGCAATAGCATTTGATGCGGCAATTAAAATATGCTTACCGGCAGTACCAGTTCTATCCTGTTCCGGCCATTGCCACCGAACAAGTCAGGATCCAGCAGATAGCTGTAGCGTATACCAAACGATACCGCTCCCTGGTTAAATACCTTCCCATCAAAAAACAATGCTGCACCTGCCGACCTGAAGTTTGTATTGAATGGTTTGCCGTTGAGCAGGAAACTGCCGTCGGTTGCGTGCGTATGGTCGTAAAATAAATATCCGCGCAGTCGCAGCAGGTAGTACAAGTTACCAAAACCGGCATCAGGATAAGCTATTGGGAAGTGATAACTCGCGCTGAACTTATTCATATTGTCCAAATTTTCGGCAGTGTAACCCTTGGAAAACGGAAAGTTGTTGGAAAACCCTATCCCATTGTTCTTGCCGCTTTGCTGGTGTGCTCCACTAAGCACGAGGCTGTGATTAATGCTTAACCCTGGCAAATAGAGTGAACCCGAGGCGAGAAATTGGTTAGCATTTAACCCGGCTATTGCATTCTTGTAAGTGATAGTAACACTTTGGGCAAACCTTGGATTAATGTTCTTACGTGCCTTTTGTATCTGGTTGCTAAAGCTGATAAAGTTGCTCAAATACGTATAATGTCTATCGGCAAACAGCGTTCGGTAAGCTTCCTGAAAACGGCTTTGCGTGTAGTAAACACTGCTGCCGAAGTTCAGGAACGTGGATGTTTTACCCACGGTAAAATCCAGCGGCACCTGTAAGCCTGCATGGAGGTCTGTTTCATTATAAAAAATATTGCTTCCTTTATAAAAGCCTTTTCTGTCCAGCGTATAATTTGCGCCGGCAGAAATAAAAGGGTATAAACCACCGTAAGTAGCCGTGTAGCCCACCCGCTTGTAGCCCTCATCGCGGTTGTAAGCCAGCGACAGCTCTGATGTAAATGTGTTGATAACGTTATCGCCCACCAGCGCTATTGAATAGTTAGGGTCGTTTATAGTTGGAAAAAGACTATGAAAATTGAACAGGTTGTGGGCTTTGCTGTACCGGGTAACCAGTAGTGGCGACGTAACAACAGCAGCTATCCGGTTTGCTGCGGTGTCAGTATTCAGCGCGTCTATACTAATATTATTTAACTGTTGTTTCGCTATAGTGCCGGTAAGCAGTTCGCCTCGCTGCTCTTCCTGTATTTTAAAACCTGTCGCAGTCATACCTACCCATGCTAATTTACCGCTGGTAACTGCTGGCTGATACGCGCCTATAAACTTGTTTTTACCGGGCTCAAGCATAGCTGTCCGGCCGTCGGTGAGGGAGGTTACATATAAATTATCTTCCTTGCCTATTGTTTTGGTATAATAAACCGCGTCCTTGAAAACTGTTGGAAAGCCAATAGGTTCATAACTAAACGGCAACAGGTATTTAGCCGAACCAGTATTAATGTTGATAAGGGCAAGCGACATTTGTCCTTTTTGATTGCGCACCGCAGTAAGAACCTTTTTATCACCATAAAACTTTGGGTAAGTATAAAATAACCCGCCAGGATTAGGTACGGCTTGTTGCAGGGTACCATTGGCGTTAAGCACATGCAGTGTACTTTTACCAAGTGTGCTTACGTCTACCGCTATAATCTTTTTATTATCTGCACTAAAAGCTGCCGAATAGTACCTTGTTTTACGGGTAATGCGATGCTCTTTGCCCGTGCTGAGATCGAGCACCACTAATTCGCTGTAGGTGCGGTATCCCCACCTAGGGTCTGGTCGGTAACCAGCGTAAATAATTTGACCGTTATTGTAGGTGAAATAATTATCGTTGTTGATGTGCTGCACAGCTAAGGCACGCTCTTTTGCACCTGTATGTATGATGAACTTGGGTATATCATCATAGGTGCTCCTCACGAAAACAAGTGTACTGTCATTAACAAACGCCGGATACTCCTCGTTACCTGTAAAGTGCTTGTTTTTGAGAGTTGGCAAAAGCGGGTCAGCAGCAAATTGCTTTTTAAAATGATCAAAAGCTGCTATCCTGAACTGATCATATTTTAATCCTGTATACGTTTTTACAGCATGCTGCAGCGGATACAAACCGGTATTAAAGGCAGCAGCATCATGAGTAACTTTACCCCAAAAATCTGATCCATACTTTTCCCTTCCATAAGCTACCATCATGTAGCCTAATGGGTAATGGTCGGGTATAAAGTCGCGGTATGAGCCATTACGCAGTTTCATCCAGGTGTAATTGCGACCTGCCGCCCAAATAGCCCTATACCCGCTAAAAAAATATGGCAACCTGCCCCTGCCCTGCTGGCTCACCAGGGTTTCGTTATACACGGCATCGCCTTCAAAAAACCAGTTAGGGATGGATAATTCATTTCCAAGCGCTTGCCCGCCCTGGCCAAATAAAACCCTTAATACATGTGAAAGCCCTACATTAAAGTTGTTATACTGCTGTACATGGCGGTATTCGTGTATGGCCAACTGAGCAGGCCAGTTAAGGCTGCCCAACTCAAAACTATTTTGTGAAGGCATTAAGTAAAACTCACTGCGGAATGGTGCCAGGCCTACATACGCGTTGGATGTTGTAGTCTGGTTTTGTAAAACTATGCTTACCTGCTTTTGCTTGTTGCCTAACGTTGGTTGCACAACCGGCGCAAAACTGCTGATGATATTGGCTACCAGCATAGCGGTGGAGTCCAGGCCCTTTGGGAAGATCACCTTTGCCTGCGGCGTGTTCACCTGCTTCCACTTTAGTGATGGCGGGTTACCACCAAACTGCTGCCCATAGCACAGTGTTGTTAAGAAAAGCAACAGGACAAATAGAAGGCGCTTCATTGGCCATGAAAGTAGCAAATTTGTTGTGAAGGCAGATCAACAGATAAACGGAATTTTCTAGCCATTACGTTTCACGTAAACAGACTTAGCAACTTTAGCAAACATTTTGGCTGTTGATGAGCTTAATATATTGACCTACTGGTATCAACATCTCTGGCTTATGAAACAGCTCACAAAATCAATAATCGCATTATTCGCAAGTACTTTGCTGCTTACGGCATCAAAGGTTAGTGCACAAGACCCCATTATGGCGCTCGATCCAACCTTAATGGCAGGATGGTCGGGCAATCTCGCTTATGGCAACAGTGCTGCTCATCGTTCCACTACAGCAAGTAAAACCAATTTTGCATATACCTCTACCCCGGCTTTACGGCAGCAGGTTGTGGCCAGTTTCAGCAAGCGTTTACAAGCCAGCAGTCCGCAAGGTGCTAAAGCCTTAAATACAGCTTTTGGCCCCGGTAAGGCCGACTACGGGCAGGTTTATCAACAAATGCTTAAGACATCTGCTTTGCATGACAACAACGCCGCCGACGCTCTTGCAGGACTCCTGCTAGCCGGATACGAAATAGTGAACCAGGTTCAGGACGATAAAATAACCCCCGCAATGGAACGGGGCACCAGGGCGCAGGTGGCCACACTAATAGCAAGCAATCCTAAGATGAGCAACGCGGCCCAACGGGCAAGGCTAAGCGAGGAGTTGAAACTGCAAACCGTGCTGCTTGCCCTTGGATGGCAGGAAACTTTAAAAGCAAACACCCAGGCAGCTTACCGGCAAAGTATCGCGTCAATGTTCCAGAATCAATATCATCTCGACTTAACTCAATTAAAGCTTACAACAAACGGCTTTGCAAAAAAGTAAGGCTGCATGAAACTACCTCGTAATTGATAGCCCGTAAATCCCATAATTCTGTAATTTCTGGGTAATACCACTTTAGCACCCATAAAACTAACTACATTTGCCGGTTGTAAAATAGTACTATGGCTAAGATCTCGATAAACCTGGCAACAGGTTCGCTGCAGAAAGAAGATATAATTGTGGGCATTGATTTAGGCACCACCAATTCGCTGGTGGCGTTTATTGATCCGGATAAACAGGTGAAGGTTATTAACGATACTGGCAAAGGTGTTTTAGTACCTTCTGTAGTTCACTTCGGTAGCTCAGGCGACATCACTGTTGGTAACGAAGCCAAAGAGTTTTTGGTAACCGATCCACAGAATACCATTTTTTCAGTAAAACGATTATTGGGCCGGTCGTACGCCGACGTTAAGGATTATCAGAGCTTTTTTTCGTACAAAGTTATTGATGATGACAGCGAAAGCCTTGTTAAGATAAAAGTTGGAGACAGGTTCTACACCCCTATTGAACTGTCGGGACTAATATTGAAAGAACTTAAAGAGCGCGCAGAGCACGCGCTTAAAACACCTGTTAACCGCGCTGTTATTACTGTACCTGCGTACTTTAACGATTCGCAACGGCAGGCTACGCGCGATGCGGGTAAACTGGCGGGACTGGATGTATTGCGTATTGTGAACGAGCCTACAGCAGCCAGCCTTGCTTATGGTATTGGGCTTGATCCGGAAGAGACCCGTACGGTAGCCGTTTACGATTTAGGCGGCGGTACTTTTGATGTTTCTATTTTACAGATACAGAACGGCATCTTTGAAGTACTTTCTACCAATGGCGACACTTTCCTTGGCGGTGATGATTTCGACCGCGCTATTGCCGATTACTGGATAGCACAAAACAACATTGACAAAAACGAGCTGGCCAACAACCGGGAACTTACTCAGCAATTGCGGTTAAAAGCAGAAGAAGCAAAAAAATCATTTACGCATCAGAGTATATTTAACGAGCAACTAGGCGATATATGGCTGACCATTGATCGCAACACTTTTGAGCAGCTGATATTACCGAAAGTGCAGCAGACAATTACCAGCTGCCAAAACGCGTTAAAGGATGCTAAACTTACCGTAGGCGATATTGATGAGGTAATTATGGTAGGCGGCAGTACCCGCACTGCACTGGTTAAAAAAATGGTTGCTGAGTTTTTTGGCAGACCTGTACATGATGATGTAAACCCCGACGAGGTGGTTGCATTGGGTGCTGCCATACAGGCCGATGTATTGGCCGGTAACCGCAGCGATATACTTTTGCTGGACGTTACACCGCTTTCACTCGGGATAGAAACGATGGGTGGATTGATGGACACTATTATCCCCCGCAACTCTAAGATACCGACAAAAGCCGGCAGGCAATACACCACCAGTAAAGATGGCCAGGTGAACATGAAAATTGCCGTTTATCAGGGCGAGCGCGACCTGATTAAAGAAAACCGTAAGCTGGCAGAATTTGAATTAAAAGGAATTCCGGCGATGCCTGCAGGTTTCCCTAAAGTGGATATTAACTTTATTTTGAATGCTGACGGCATATTAAAAGTGCAGGCTATAGAGCTGCGCTCTGGCGTTAAGCAGGAAGTAGAAGTACGGCCGGCTTATGGGATTAGCGACGATTTGGTTGAAAAAATGCTGATGGACAGCATTACCAACGCCCAGGATGATGTTGCGCAACGTATGCTGATAGAGGCGCGTACAGAGGGCGAACAGATGATATATACTGTTGAGCGGTTTATTGAAAAACATGGTACGCACCTGTCCGCTGAGGAGATGAGCCACACCCACGAACACCTTATTGCTTTGAAAGTTGCACTTGCTGCAGGCGAAAAGGACTTGATACACAGCAAAATTGACGAGGTGAACGAATACACCCGTCCTTTTGCCGAGCGGTTAATGGACGAGGCAATATCTGTAGCAATGAAGGGTAAGAGTGTAGAGGACGGGCCTGAGTAGTGGATTGCAGCTTTCGGGTCAGCAAAAAAGTGTCCCGATCTGCATGTCAACAGTGTCCCAAACTAATTTTAAGTAAGTCGGTTTATTGGTATTAACATGCTTATAATAAGCGACTTATTTATAGATACCTAAAGTTTTACAACTGTCCCGGGGTGTCCCGCTTAGGTAACTTTAAAACTTGGTTTACAGATAGTTAAGCAAAACAGGTGTCCCGGGTGTCCCACTTTAAAAGCGGGACACTTTACAATAACTGAGTTTAGAGAAAAGAATGAAACTAACCATACACGGGGCTGCCCGTCAGGTAACCGGTAGCATGCACTTGCTGCAGATTGGCCAATATAAAATACTGATAGATTGCGGGCTTGATTACGAGCGTGATCATAATATTCAGTTGAACGAGAACTTTGATTTCCGCCCTGAAGAAATAGATGTGGTGGTGCTTACGCACGCGCATATTGATCACTCCGGCAATCTGCCTACGCTGGTGCGCATGGGCTTCAACGGACAAATACTTTGTACACCACCCACTGCCGATCTTACAGAATTACTGCTGATGGATTCGGTAAGCATCTTTATGGAGAAGGCAAATAAAGGTAAGCACCAACGCCGTAAACACAAACACCACAGCGGCGGTCCACAACCGTTATACCTGCAAAAGCATGTGATGGATACCGTAGAGCGGTTTGTTACTATAGGTTATAATAAACCTTTTCGCATTAACGGCGATGTAGAGTTAACTTTTATTCCGGCCGGCCATTTACTTGGTGCTGCAGCAGCAGTGTTTAAAGTGACAGAGAATGGAGAAGAACGCTCAATAGCTTTCACAGGGGACATTGGCCGCAAGAACTATCCGGTACTGAACGACCCGGAACCTCTACCACCTGTTGACTACCTGGTGAGTGAATCTACCTACGGCGGGCGCATGCATACCAAAGGCAAGTCAGTTGAAGAGACACTTGTGGAAACGATTGACAAAGTATGCGTAAAAGAACAAGGCAGGCTTATTATACCTGCGTTCAGTATTGGCCGTACACAGTCGCTGGTATTTGCTTTAAATAAGATCTTCAGCAGTGGCAAACTACCACCGGTGAAGGTGTTTGTAGATAGCCCCATGGCAGGGATGGCTACGCAACTGTACCGTAAGCACCACAACTACGTTAACCCAGAAGCGCAAGAGTTCTACAAAAACCAGGGTGACGAGTTTGAATTTGACAACCTGACTTACGTAGAGACTTTAAAAGACAGCAGGCAAGTATCTAATTATTACGAGCCTTGCATTATCATATCTTCAGCAGGGATGCTGGAGGGCGGCCGTATACAGGATCACTTGTTTTATAATATCCAGAACTACTACTGCACTATCCTGTTCATAGGATACTGTGCAAAAGGCACATTAGGATATCGCTTACTAAGGGGGGATTCCATCGTTCACATAAAAGACCGTGACCTTTCCGTGTACGCCACCATAAAGCAAACCGATGTACTAAGCGCGCACGGTGATCATGAGGATTTACTGAACAACATTAAGTCACAGGATGCGAAATCTTTGAAGGGTGTCTTCCTGGTTCACGGAGAAGTTGGCAGCATGCAAGAGCTGGCTGATGAGTTAGAAGCAGATGGTTACAAAGTAACCATACCAGAAAAAGGCGTTACTTATGAATTAGTTTAAGTTAATTCAGCAATTAAGAATAAGCAAAAAGCCCGTTAATGTATCAACGGGCTTTTTGTCTGTATAAAGATGTTGCCTTATCCTTTAAAATGCTGAATGATCAGGCTGGCAAGCTCCACTCCTATGCGTTCTTGTGCCTCGTTTGTAGCAGCACCGATGTGGGGCGTAAGAGATATTTTTGGATGAGATAAGATATCATGGCGGGGTGTTGGCTCATTGTCGAACACGTCTAATGCTGCGAAAGAAACTTTACCGCTGTCTAAAGCAGCAATTAGTTCAGTTTCGTTTATTAGTCCGCCGCGTGAACAATTTACCAGTCCTACCCCTTTTTTCATGAGGTTGAATTCTTCGGCACCAATCAGAGGTTTATCTACAAAAGGCGTATGCAGAGATATAAAATCTGCATTGGAAATAATTTCCTCCTTTGAAGCAGTTTTCACCTTCACTTTAGCTACATATCCACCGCCAAGTACAACATCAACCTCTGGGTTAAATGGGAAAAGGTCATAGGCGAGTACTTCCATACCAATACCGATAGCAATCTTCGCAACTTCACGACCAATACGGCCAAAACCTAAAATACCTATCGTTTTGCCGCGCAGTTCAACACCTTTGGCGTAAGCTTTCTTCAAGTCATTAAACTTGGTTGCGCCTTCTACAGGCATTTTGCGGTTGCTGTCCTGCAGAAACCTTATACCGGTAAACAGGTGCGCAAAAACTAGTTCGGCTACGGACAGTGACGAAGAAGCCGGCGTGTTGTAAACACCTATGCCTTTTTCTTTAGCGTAGTCCACATCTATATTATCTACACCTACGCCTCCACGGCCTATCAGTTTCAGGTTAGGACAAGCGTCAATAAGCGCTTTACGCACCTTTGTCGCGCTGCGTACGGTTATAGCATCGTACTCCTGTAATTTAACGGGAAGCTCATCCTGCGGGATGTTGTTGGTTTCAACAAAAAAGCCCGCATCTTCTAACATCTTTTTGCCTATCGGGTCTATGCCGTCATTGGCGAGTATCTTAATCATAGTTGTTTACTATTCTTATTTAGGGATTAAAGATTATTTATTCTTTTCTGCAAATTCTTGCATAGCATCAATCAACACATAAACACTGGTTATTGGCAATGCGTTGTAAATAGACGCCCGAAAACCACCTACACTGCGGTGACCTTTTATACCTACTATGCCCCGCTCATCGCAAAGTTTCAGGAATGGTTTTTCATGTTCCGGATTCTCAGTAACGAAACAAACGTTCATGTGTGAACGGTCCTCTTTAGCAGCAACCGCTTTGAAGATTGGATTACGGTCTATTTCCTCGTAAAGTACGCGTGCTTTAGCGTCATTTTCTTTCTCTATTGCAGCTACACCGCCCTTTGCTTTCAACCAATTTAAGGTTAGCATTGACACGTAAATGGCGAATACAGGTGGAGTGTTGTACATAGAGCCATTCTCAGCCTGTACCTGGTAGTTGAACATAGCCGGTATCTTACGCCCAGTTTTCCCAAGCAAGCTATCTTTAACTATTACAAGGGTTACGCCAGCCGGCCCCATGTTCTTTTGAGCGCCTGCATATATCAAACCGAAATCGGCAACATTTACTTTACGACTGAATATATCTGATGACATATCTGCAACAACAGGCACAGGCGAATCAAAGAAACTATGCATCTGCGTGCCGTAAATTGTGTTATTGGTAGTGATGTGGATGTAAGCCGCATCAGCTGGCACGGTAAAATCTTTAGGAATGTAGGTAAAGTTGCTTTCCTTAGAAGTAGCCACAACTTCAACATCACCAAAGAACTTTGCTTCTTTTAATGCCTTGTTAGCCCAAACACCGGACTCCACGTAGGCTGCTTTGCCGCCTTCCGGCAAAAGGTTATATGGTGCTAATGCAAATTGAGTGCTTGCACCGCCTTGCAAGAACATCACAGAGTATCCTTCGGGTACTTCATACAGTTCTTTAACAAGCTTAACTGCTTCGTTTAGCACAGATTCAAACTCCGGTGATCGGTGCGATATCTCGAGTAATGATAAACCTGTTCCGTTAAAATCTATTACTGCTGCCGCTGCTTGTTTTAAAACTTCATGCGGTAAAATGCCGGGACCGGCACCGAAATTATGTTTCATATTATGGGTTGGTTTGTTTTCCTTTTTTGTCAACTTGATAGGTTGAAGTCCCGAAGTTAGTAATTCCTATAAAGTTCATAGACTTTTTTTGCTTTTTTATAAACAGCAAACAGGTAACTACAACGAAGTTGCCCTATGATAAGTACCCGATTAAACCTGAGCCTGCTTGAGTGTTGTAATGGCCAACGATGGGTCCTGAGCTGAAAATACCGAGTTACCAGCAACCAGCACACTTGCACCGGCTGAAAGTAGTGCCTGATAATTAGTGTCATCTACCCCGCCGTCAACTTCTATTAAGAGGTTTGGGTTAGCAGCTTTAGCAAGCTCCTTCACCTCCGCTAACTTAGTGTAGGTATGTTCGATGAACTTCTGTCCACCAAAGCCAGGATTTACGGACATTACCAATATCATGTCTAAATCGGCAATGATGTCTTTTAAGAGTGATACTGGTGTATGAGGATTAATAGCAACGGATGCTTTACATCCTAGTTCTTTTATCGCCTGAACTGTCCTGTGCAGGTGCGGGCAAGCTTCATAATGCACAGTAATGCTGTAAGCTCCCGCTTCCGCAAACTGCTTTAAATACCTGTCCGGATCAACAATCATGAGGTGAACATCCAGCGGTTTTGTAGCATGCTTTTTAATAGCTTTTACTACCGGAAAACCGAAAGATATATTCGGCACGAACATGCCATCCATAATATCAACATGAAACCAATCTGCCTTACTGTTATTTACAAGTTCAATATCGCGTTGCAAGTTGGCAAAATCGGCTGCTAAAACTGAGGGTGCTACCAAATGACTCATGTGGTAAAGGTAGCAGGTTGCCGGTATTTTAGCTAGTCAAAATTTTAATAATGCAAACTTAACTGACTTAAACCACCATCTCCGGAACATTCCCTTCAATTAACAACCGCCCGGCAGTAGCATTCTTTATCTCGTCGACGCTAATGCCCGGCGCACGTTCGATCAGCTTAAAACCACCTTCAGGTAAAACGTCCAGCACCGCCAATTCAGTCACGATCTTTTTAACGCATTTCACCCCGGTAAGCGGCAGCGTACAGTTCGGCAGCAATTTGGACTCACCAGCTTTGTTAATGTGCTGCATAGCAACAATGATGTTCTCTGCCGATGCTACCAGGTCCATTGCACCGCCCATACCTTTCACCATTTTACCGGGTATTTTCCAATTGGCAATATCACCATTCTCGGATACCTCCATAGCGCCAAGTATGGTTAAGTTCACCTTATGCGCCCTTATCATCCCAAAACTCATTGCTGAATCAAACACCGCGGAGCCCGGCAGCATAGTGATAGTTTGTTTACCGGCGTTGATAACATCCGCGTCTTCTTCACCCTCAAACGGGAATGGCCCCATTCCGAGCAAGCCGTTTTCAGACTGCAGCACCACATCCATTGTATCTGGAATGTAATTAGCTACAAGTGTGGGTATACCAATACCCAGGTTAACATAGTAACCATCTTTTATCTCCCGCGCTATGCGTTTTGCTATTCCTGTTTTGTCTAACATGATGCCTTACCGGTTGTCTCGTTTCCTTACGGTTCTTTGCTCTATTCTCTTCTCGTAATTTTCTCCCTGAAAAATGCGGTGAACGTATATGCCGGGTGTATGCACATGGTCCGGGTCCAGTTCACCCGGCTCTACCAACTCTTCTACTTCAGCAATGGTAATTTTGCCTCCCATAGCCATAACGGGGTTAAAATTCCGCGCGGTAGACCTGTATACAAGGTTGCCTAACCTGTCCCCTTTCCAGGCTTTTACAATAGCAAAGTCGGCATCAAAGGCCAGCTCCATCAGGTAATCCTTACCGTTAAAGTTGCGCACCTCTTTGCCTTCGGCTACTTCGGTACCTATGCCGGCAGGAGTAAATATAGCCGGCATGCCGTATCCTGCTGCCATACACCGCGTTGCCAGTGTTCCCTGCGGGATAAGTTCTACCTCAAGTTCTCCGCTCAGTAATTGACGTTCAAACTCAGCATTCTCGCCCACGTATGATGATATCATCTTTTTCACCTGATGTCTGTGCAATAAAAGCCCTATGCCGAAATCATCCACACCTGCATTGTTGGAGATGCAGGTAAGGTCCTTCACTCCTTTTTTTACCAGCGCCAGAATACATTTTTCGGGAAGGCCGCACATACCGAAGCCGCCTAGCATTAGGGTCATGCCATCCTGTATGTCGCGGATGGCCTCGTCGGCGCCGCTTACAACTTTGTTCATGTTAGTAGTGTATAATTGGTAAGGCGAAAGTAGGGATTTTAGTTCATAGATAATCGTTTTCAAGTAGATAGCGCCGGCTAATACGAGCCATTACCTTCCAACCAACACTGGCACGCATCTTGTCTTATATGGGTACATCAATCTATAATTACCATGGCTCTTAACGAAGAAAACACCCAACCCAACGCATACCGTGTAGAAGACGATGATGCTATAGAAGAAAAAGACCTGCGCCGCACTTACTTGTTTGGCAAGGGCGACGACGAACTGAGCGGCGACGAGCCAAACCTTGAAGGTAAGGGCTACGGCGGCCAGTCCTTTGGAGAAAATGTTGGCACACCGGCGGGCGACGATAAAAACAATCCGTCACAAAATGCGGGTTATAGCAACGAATACTTCCGCCGGACAGAACCGCTGGAGGAACACCCGGAGCACAATAACTTTAAAGACCCTAACCAACTGGGCCAGCCTAATTACGCGCAGGCAGCCGATGGCGCAAATGCAGGACAGTCGGATAGTGAGGACAATGCTCCGCAACGGGAGCAGGATGCTCAACCATCTGAAGATAGCCAGCAGGACGCTAACGTAAGTTATGAAGAAGGTACTGCAGACAACGACGGAAACCGCAGTGCTCCGTCCGAGGATGATAACAACATTCCGGGATACAATGAATTACCCGACCAGCAAAAAGTTGGTGAATAACAAAAAGGCCGGAGTTTTTACCTTGGCCTTTTTGTTTGTTTGATCGCTCGAAGTGTCCCGCTTAGAAAGTGGGACACCCGGGACAGCTGAAATACTCAACTAACTAACAATCAATTTATTAGCACATTGATGCGGGACACCCCGGGACAGTACAAAAACTTTAACTAAATTAACCTATCAAATTGAAATACATTTGATTATCTCTTTTTAACAGCTTCGTTCTAAAATCGGTGGGACATCTCAATAAATTAAGCTAGTTACTTTGTATTGGTAAATCGGAAACCGCTTTAAACCGCATAAAAACGGCATTTAAAGCGGTTTTTTAATCCGATAAACTGCCACAAAACAGTATAGCCGATATCTAAAAGTGTTAGTTAAGTCGAAAGTGAGATGGTGAAAAAAACGTCTTTTTATAGCTTGCAGGTACACTTGGGTGTACAGATGCATGTACAATAGCATACAATTTGGACGTACATACGATTACCGATAGATGTAAATTATAGCTTTCAAAAGCGTTTTTTACATCTGAAACATACCTATTAAAACATATAACCAAGGCAGTTTTATAGCGGAATTACAACAACGAGTCGTTTACCATATCTTACCGCAGTTCTTACAAGTATGTTGTGGTGTTTTTAGGATTAAACCTCTAATAATATAAATTATGCCGGCAATAACCATTGCCAACAGTAGAGGGAACCAAAAACCATCGAAGTTATCTTTAACAGCGAAATAATAAAATGAAATGCCAGGCACTAGCCATAATAGCCCGTACACGAGAAATTTTTGCTTGGTATCAGTTACCGTTTTGTAGCTGTTGCAGTTAGGGCACTGGGTTTGTGTTAAGGTGGCCATAATTTATTTGTCTATTACATACTTTTACTACCGAAAATATTTGTGCAACATCATCAAGGTTAAAAGTCTCGTCTTCATAGTTGGCATTTAACGAATGAATCGTGATAGTACCGGCTTCAACGTTGTGTTCTGTGATTTACTTGATAAGTATCCCTTCTGTATTATGAACAAGTAAATATTAAGCCAATTGGGACAGTTACCAACCAAATTTTTCATGAATAAAATCGATCAGCTGTTTTGCCATCACACGGTGTTCGCCAGCGTTTGGATGGCGGTGCGCGCCAAGGTAAGGGAAGAATAAAGTATAAATATTTTTGTCCTTCAACTCCGCTACGGCCTTCTCCACATAGCCCGGAAATGGCGAACCTGGCTCCACACTGTCCATACTGCCCATCGCACAAATAATCTTGGTATTCGGGTACTTGCTTCTGATGGTTTGGATAAATTCTTTATACTTAGCTATTAGAAAATCCGGTTTTGGCGGAGTGCTGCCAAAGCGGTGTTTAAATTCTTTGTGATCCTTAAGGTCTACCAGGTGATAATCGTTCTGGAACAGATTCACCACAACCAGCTCGGGCGTATATTTATTAAAGTCCCACAGCCGCGTAGTGTCATCTACGTTTACCCTAGCATACAATTCCGGCATAATGTTGGGCGACCAGCTTACTGTTACCCCTATCCCGCTTTTGGCTATACAGTAATATTCCGCATCAAAATGGCGTGCTGTAAGGTTGGCGTACGATAAAAAGCCGTTCTCGTAGCCATAATCGCCCCTGTCCTTCCCTTCCGGGTCTTCAAGAGAAAAGCCGCATGTAATTGAGTTACCATAAAATTCTATCCGGTGCTTAAATGTGGGTGGCGGCAGCAAAGTTCCACTACCTTCAATAGAAAATCCCCTTAACAGTAATGTACCGTTCTCTGCCTCGGTGCGTTTAAATAGTTCAAGTCGGTGAATGGTATCCGGCAAAGCCGATATCAGTTGGTAATTCTTGTATTTTCCTCGTTTTGGTTGTATTGTATTTACAACCTTACCGTCAACTACAATGGTCAGCAGGTCGTAACCCTTGGTATCGTTTAAAACTGCGGTTACACCTGTACCCTTAAAGTTGATGATGGCCGATGAAGCTGTCCAGCTCAGCTCAGCAGCATCGTCTTTGAGGCCAATGCGACCGGTATACCGAAT